>CAZUMF010000146.1:0-11801 GCA_964621385.1 uncultured Desulfohalobiaceae bacterium | reverse complement strand
GCCCCGATATTGAACAGGGCCAGACCGATCATGGCGATGGTCGGGCCGATGACCACCGGGCTGATCAGGCGCTTGACATAGCCCAGGACCCCGGTGTAGCCGAGCACGATTTCCACCACTGAGGCGATCATGATGGCCCCGGCCACTTCCTGGATCTGGAGCTGCCAGAGGGGCATGTCCCCGGTCACGCCTTTGGCGGCCACCATGCCTAAAATGGCGAAGGTGGGTCCCAGAAAGGCAAAGGTTCCCCCCTGGATCACCGGGAGCCGGTTGCCCAGAGGAGACTGCTGGATCAAGGTACAGATGCCGGAGGTGAAAAAAATGGTTGATATCAAAAGGGCCAGCTGTTCCTGGGGCAGACCCATGGCCCCGCCTACAATAAAAGGAATGAGGACCGTGGCCCCGAACATGGTCATGTATTGCTGAATACCGAGCAGAACGGCCAAAGGCCATTTTGGTCGGCTCCCGATGGGGTAGACGATCCAGCCGCTGTGTTCTTCACCTTTTTTCTCATTCATAGCTGCTGCTTCCTCCTCTGGTTATCCCAAAAAGTTTTGAAATCGTTTCAGAAACACTCCTCTTTGCAATCTCACCTCCTTTTTCTGGCTGTTGAATGTTCTGAATATATCCAAATCTGCCCTGTCTTCAGGGCAGATTTGGATCAGGGCAGCTGCCGGCAGATCTCGGCATACATCTCCGGACGCCTGTCCCGGAAAAACTGCCAGCCGTCCCTGACCTCACGGATCTGTTCCAGGTCCAGATCCGCCGTGACCAGTTCATCCTGATCCCGCGAGCCTTTGGCCAGGAACTGCCCCCTGGGATCCACAAAATAACTGGAACCGTAAAATTCCCCGAATTCCCAGGGCTTTTCCGTACCGACCCGGTTGTTGGCGCCGATGAACACGCCGTTGGCCACGGCCTGGGCCGGCTGCTCCAGTTCCCACAAATAATGGGATTTGCCCATGGTGGTGGCCGAGGGATTGAACAGGATCTCCGCCCCTTTCAGGGCCAGAACCCGGGCACATTCAGGAAAATGCCTATCGTAGCAGATAAAAATACCGATGGTGGCATAGGCGGTTTCAAAGACCGGAAAGCCGAGGTTGCCTGGCTTGAAATAAAATTTTTCAAAAAAACCGGGCCAAGTATGCGGAATTTGAATCTTCCTGAACTTTCCAAGATAGGAGCCGTCGGCATCCAATACCGCGGCGGTGTTGTAATACACCCCGGCCAGGGCCTGTTCATAGACCGGAACGATCAGCACCATTTTGAATTTCCTGGCATATTCGGCCAGACGCTCGGTGATAGGACCCGGGACGGCTTCAGCCGTGGCATACCACCTGCTGTCCTGCTCGCAGCAGAAATACGGGCCGTGAAAGATTTCCTGGAGGCAGAGGATCTGGACGCCCTGCTTGCCCGCCTCTTCAATCAAGGGGATGTGTTTGGCGATCATCTTTTCCTTGATCTCCTGGGGCGGCTCTTCAGAATACGGACAGTGGACCTGGGTCAGACCGCATTTGACGATTCGTTCCATGGACTCCTCCTTAGAATTTGTGGTTCATCCGCAAAATGCGTACCTTAAGAATGGTCCCGCGCCCGCTCCCAGAGTCGCTTCCGGCTTCGCAAAGAAGCTACGCCGTGACAAGTGAGTCGCGGAGTCTTCAGAGAGCTTGAGGAGAGAAAATTGGTTTTTTGCAATCGGAATACACTTTCCGTTTGCCCGTCCGGGCGGCTTCCGGCTCGTAGAGCCTACAGCTCGGAGAGAGCCACTTTGGCCGTGTTCTGCCTTTCTCCGACACGGCCAAAAAGAAACTCTCTTCTCCTTCCGCCCTCTCTTTGATCTCTGAGGCTCAAGCGAGTCTTCGAGCGGGCGCGGAACCAAACTCTTTTCTTCTTGGTATCCCCTTCAAATATAGGTACGGCAATAACCGGAAGAGCCGAATTTGTGATTAGAAATTGGAATTTCCAGTTTCTCTTCCTTCATCAGCAATACTCAAATGGCTCCCGCTTCACAAAGCGGCCCTGACCTGCTTTGCCAACGAACTCGACCCGATCCGTGTTCCACTGCGCGACTTTTTTGCCTCTGGAATAGACCAGGCTGGGCATGCCGGTGACTTCCAGGCCTTCAAAAGGCGTGTAATCCACATTCATGTGCAGTTTGTCCTGGCTGATGGTGAAGGTCTGCTCAGGGTCAAAGACCACAATATCGGCATCTTTTCCCGGGGCGATCTCCCCTTTGTCCTTCATGCCGAAAATCCGGGCCGTGGAGCTGGCCAGGATATCCACCATTTTTTCCAGGCTGATCAGGCCTTTGCGCACCCCTTCGGAATGCATGAGCATGAGCAGGGTCTCTACGCCCGGGGCCCCGTTGGGGATTTTTTTGTAGTCCTCGGTGCCGAACATGTCCTTGTTGCCCTGAAAATCAAAGGGGCAATGATCAGTGGCCGCGACCTGGACATCGCCCCCCCGCAAGCCTTCCCAGAGGGCCTGACTGCTCTCCTCGCTGCGCAGCGGCGGGGACATGACATACTTGGCCCCGTTGAACCCGGGCTCCAGGTAGCGGTCTTCGTTCAGAAGCAGATACTGGGGACAGGTCTCGCTGAGGATGTTCACCCCCCGGTCCCTGGCCTCTTTGATGACCCACAGGGCCTCCTTGGACGAGAGATGGACGATGTAGATTCTGGAATCGGTCAGTTCGACCATTTTTGAAGCCCGGTACACGGCCTCCTGTTCGGCGATGTTCGGCCTGCTCAAGGCATGATAATAGGGCGAGAGCTTGCCTTCCCGGGCAAACACCTCATTCAGATGCTGGATGATGTAGACGTTCTCAGCATGGACCTGCACCAGTCCGCCGTGCTTCTTGGTTTCCTGGAGTAGCCTGATCATGGTGGCGTCATCCACCCGAAAATCATAGACCATGAAAATTTTAAAACTCGGGGTGCCGTAGTCCTGGGCGGCTTTCTTGATTTCATCGATGACATCGGATCTGGGATCCATAATGGCGGGATGCAGGGAATAATCCACCGCCACCCTGTCCCTGGCCAGTTCCTGTTTCCGGGCCAGAGCCTCCTGCAGGGTTTCGCCCTTTTGCTGCAGATCGAAATCAATGATGGAGGTCACCCCGCCGCAGGCCGCGGCTTTGGTGCCGGTCTCATAATCATCCTTGGCATGGGCCCCCATAAAGGGCAGCAGGATATGGGTATGGGGATCGATGGCTCCGGGCAGCACATACTTGCCGGAGGCATCCACGGTCTCCTCGGCCTGATAGCCGAGGTCCGTTCCGATGGCTTTGATGCGCTCGCCTTCCACATAGACATCCGCCTGGTAGCGATTGCTTGCGGTGACGACCTGTCCTCCCTTGATCAGTACGCTCATAGGCACCTCCTTGGTCTTACTGGTTTGCTCTCCAATCCAAAATCGGCACTCGGCAATGGAAAATCCTTAGAGCCAGGGCCGCTGCGGTAATGTGAGCTTCTCTTCCAGGGTAGGATCCATCACCGGGGTCTCCTGCCGCTCCCAGGTCTCGGGCATTTCCCTGTAGGTGATCAGTCCGGGGACCGGGCAGACGAAACTGCAGATCATGCAGCTCAGACATTTTTCCTCGATCAGTTGCGGACGGCGGTTTTCCGCATCCCAGTGCAAGGCCTGGCCCGCGGCATCGCGGCAGACGATATAGCACTGCCCGCAGCCGATGCAGCGCTCCAGATCATAGGCGGCAATCCCCTGCCGCTTGAGATCGAAATGATCCGTGGTCTGCAGCTTAGGCAGGCTCCTGCCCACAAGGTCCTGGGCGCGGTTGATGCCGGCCTGGACCAGGTAGTCGCTCAGGCCTTCGATCAAGTCTTCAATAATGCGATACCCATAGTGGATGATGCCCGTGGTGACCTGAACCGTGGAGGCCCCCAGGAGGAGATACTCCAGGGCGTCGATCCAGGTCTCGATGCCCCCCATGCCGGACAAGGGCAGTCCGAGTCGTTCCTCTTTGGCCATATCGGCAATGAAATGCAGGCCGATGGGCTTGACCGCCGGGCCCGAAGTGCCGCTGATGGCCCCGACCCCGAAGATGTTCGGTTTGGGGACCAGGTCCTCCAGGCCGACTTCCGAAATCCCGCTGACCGTATTGATGGCCGAGACGGCGTCGGCCCCGCCATTTTTGGCATACAGGGCCGGTTCGGTGATATCGGTGATATTCGGGGTCATCTTGGCGATAACCGGAATGCTCACCGCTTGTTTCACGGTGCTGGTGAATTTTTCCAGGAGATGGAAGGCCTGGCCCACCTTGTGTCCGCTGCCTTCCACGCACATGTGGGGGCAGGAGAAGTTCAGCTCCAGCATGTCCGCGCCATTGTCCTCCGAGGCCTTGGCCAGATAGGCCCATTCATCGTTGGAAAAGCCCATGATGCTGGAGATGATGATATGCTGGGGATAATGCTTTTTTAAATACAGAAAATCCAGGAGATTGTCTTTCAACGGGCGGTCGGAGATCTGTTCCACATTCTGCAGGCCGACCATTTTCTGATCCCCATAATCATAGGTATTCATCCGGGGAGAGGGATGGACAATGGGAATGCGGTCCGAATTCAAGGTCTTGAAGGCCACCCCGCTCCAGCCGGCCTCAAAGGCCCGGGCCACCATTTCCGCGCTGTTGGAGACCGGCGAGGACGACAACAGAAACGGATTCAGGAACGTCCTGCCGCAAAATTCTATGGAGAGATCCGGCTTTCTTGCTGCCACAAGGCACCTCCTCAGGAAGATTTTCGATTGTCGATTGCCGATTGCAGAGCCCTGAAGAACATGATCCCGGGAATGGCTCGCATTGCATCGAGCCTCAGGACCTCTGCCGGAGATAGGCCATGATCTCCCCGGCGGCTTTTTTGCCGTCCTCCACGGCTGTGACCACCAGGGCCGGACCGCGCACGATATCCCCGCCCGCAAAGATCCCTGGACGTGAGGTTCGAGTGCTGCCCTCCTCCACCTGGATCAGGTACTGCTGGTCCGTCAGGACCGAGGGATACCAGGTCGTTGACTCGGGCTCGGCCTGGTTGCCGATGGCCTCAATCACACTATCGGTCTTCAAAACCCATTCCGAGCCGGTTATGGACTGGGGCGTCCGCCGACCACTTTCGTCCCTGGGACCGAGTTCGGTCCGGACGCATTTCAGTCCGGTGATCCGGTCCTGCTCCGTAACAAAATCCACCGGCTGGTTGAGGAGAAGGAAGTGGGCCCCGCCTTGCAGAGCCGCAAGACGTTCCTTCTCTTCACCCGGCATCTGCGCATAGGATCGCCTGTAGACCAGGAAGACATCGGAGGGATCGAGTTTCAGGGCGGACTGGACGCACTCCATGGCCACATCCCCGCCGCCTATGACCGCCACCCGTTTGTTCATGAATGCATTGCGCAGTTCGGCAATGTTTCCCTCCCGGATGGCCTGCAGATAGGCGATGGAGCTGTACCAGCCCGTAAGCCCGGGACCGCGCCTGGTGAGCTGTTTGGAGCGCCAGAGCCCAGGGGCCAGAAACAGGGCCGCAAACCCCTCCTTCAGGAGGTCCTCGGCTGCGGTCTCTCCCTGAATGCGCCTGTTGCACTGCAGATCCACGCCCAGGGAGAGCAGGTCTTCAATCTCGCCCTGCAGCAGGCCGGGATCCATGCGATAGGGCATGATCCCGTAGCGCAGGGCCCCGCCCGGTTCGGCGCGTTCCTCGAAAAGACTCACCTGATATCCCGCCTTGGCCAACTCAGCCGCGCAGGCCAGTCCCGCCGGCCCGGAACCGAGCACCGCAATTTTCGAGTCCGCTCGATTTTGGGGCGCTTCAAGGGGGCTAAAGCCTGTCTTCTGGCCATGCGCAACCAGCGTTTCCTGAATCTTGCCGATGGCGATGGGCCGTCCGATCCCCGTGGCCGCGCATTCTCGTTCGCAGAGTTCAGCCGTGGGGCAGAGGGCCCCGCAGGCGCCCCCCAGGATATTGTTTTCCTTGATGGTTCGGATGGCTCCGGTGATATTTTTCAAACGGAGCTTGCGGATGAACTCCCCGGGCCTGGTATCGGCCGGGCAGGCCTTGGAGCAGGGCGGGTCGTGGCACAGCAGGCAGCGATTGGCTTCCGCAATGGCCCGGGGCAGGTCAAAGTCCGTGTCTTTCCCGGCAAACGCCTCATCTCTGATGCTCATGATAACTCCTCTTCTGCCGATTCTCTTTTTCAGAAGGAAGAGTAGGGCAAATTCAAAAAGCTTGTCAATAGATATTCGAATATTTAAACATATGCTCATTTCTTTGTTGCCGATTTCGGATGTTTTCCACTATGCCCCTCCCTGCGCTCAGCAAAGGCACGAGCTGAGCATTGCAAAATATTCCATATCTGGTAACCTTCCTGTTTTGTCATTGATTTCAGCGTTGCCTCCGGCGAAGCTGAAATGTATCCATTCAAAATAATTCAAAATACATAGCTCTGTTGAGCAAACTCGCTGGGAGCAAACCAGATCCTCACAAGGAGTTTCAATGTCGAAATCCGGGTTTATCAATAAAATCTTCAGAAATACCAAACAAAAACAACTCGAAGACCTTCTCCATAAATGGGAAGAGCAGAATGTGCAGCTCGCGGACGATGTCAAAAAAATGAACCGCTGGTCCAGGAGACAGAGCCATTTTCTGGAATCCATGCACCAGGAACTCAGTGCAAAACTGGACGCGACGTATAAAAAAATGACAGATCCGGTCCCATATGAGATACTCAGTGAATTTGCCCAAAATTTCAGCCTGTACTGCCTGAGTCAGAATGATCACAATTCCACCCTCACAAAGCTCTGGTCAAATTTTCAATCAATGCTCAAGGCTTTGGATATGGAACTCATTCTGGATCTGCACGCCCCCTTTGACGACGCCAAACACCAGACCTGTGATATCCGCCATGATCCGGGACGCCCGGAAGGCGTCATTCTGGAAGTTGTCCGTCCCGGCCTTCTCATCCAGGGGAAACTCCACACACAAGCTCTGGTCGTGGTCAACAAAGCACCGCAACACACCATAGCCGACCAACAACAGAGCCCTTTTGAATGAACGAAAGCGACTTTGGTGACTTATAGGTTCATCTCTGTCACAGAAAACAAGAAAATGTGTTGCTCCGAAGCAGTGGAAGTCCTTTTCATAGAAATTTCAAATTTCGTAACAGACCTGGACCTTTGGTTTGCGGGCAAAGCCAGTTTTGGTATTTATTTCAACTAATTATGTGTCAACCCTGCCAGAGACAGGGCTGACAGAGGGAAAACACTATGGATCACATCTTCGGTATTGATCTGGGAACGACCAACTCCTGTATTGCCCGCCTGCATGAGGGCAAGCCTGAAGCCATCATGATTGACGGCTCAGCAGTGGTCCCTTCTGTGGTCAGCTTTGATCAGGATGCAGTCATTGTTGGCAGACGCGCCTTGAACAGGGCCGTGCTCTACCCTGAGGACACCGTCCTGTCCATCAAACGCCATATGGGCTCCGAGCAGCCGGTCACCGCTCGGGGGAAAGCCTTTTCTCCTGAAACCATCTCTTCCTATATCCTGGGATATCTCAAAGATGAAGCAGAAAAAGCCTGCGGACTCCAGGTGAAGCGCGCAGTGATTACGGTTCCGGCCTATTTTTCCGATGCCCAGCGCCGGGCCACAAAAAATGCCGGAGAACTCGCGGGACTCCAGGTGGAGCGCATCATCAATGAACCGACGGCAGCTGCCCTTTTTTATGAACATCTGGGTCCTGAAACCGGAAGACACCATGAAGAGTACGCCCTGGTCTATGATCTGGGGGGCGGAACCTTTGATGTTTCAGTGTTACGCCTGGGGGAGCTTTCCGAAGTCCAGGCCAGTACCGGCAATACACGTCTGGGCGGCGATGATTTTGACCGCAAGCTCATGGATCGCTTTCTGGAGCATCTCCAGACCCAATTCCATGAAGATCTCCGAGAGTACCGTCCGGCTCTGGCCCGGCTCAAACCGGCTGCGGAAAAAGCCAAAATCGAACTCTCCACCCAGGTCTACACCAAGGTGGAAGAGCTGCTCATTCCGAACGAACAGAACAAAGAATTGGACCTCAACCTGGAATTGAGCCGCACCGATTTGGAAAGTCTCCTGCAGGGCTATCTGGACTCCACAGCCACAGAAATGGACAAAGCCCTGCAAGAGGCCGGTTTGAAGTCCACGGATATTGACAAGGTTTTGCTGGTGGGCGGATCAACCCGCATACCGGCCGTGATCCGCCTGCTGGAGGAGACCTTCGGGGCATCGCGGATGCCGGCTGTTGATCCCGACTTGTGCGTGGCCAAGGGAGCCGCCATCCAGGGCGGCATCATCAGCGGAAGTCACTGCCATCAGGTCCTGATTGACGTGACCTCCCATACCCTCAGCACGGAAGCGCTTGTGGACGACACCACGTACACCCTGGCCTGCGTGCCGATCATTCCCCGCAACACCCAGATTCCGGTAACCCGTTCCGAACTGTTCTCCACGGTGGCCCCGGGACAATCAAGCATCGAGGTCAAGGTCTTTCAGGGCGAATCCAAACAGGCCGAGGAGAACACCTTGATCGGAGCCCTGGACCTCTCCCTGGCTCCAGCCCCGGCCAACTGCCCGGTGGTCATTGAATATTCTTATGATCTGAACGGAATCATCCATGTCAAGGTGGAACAAAAAGGCTACAGCCGCAAACGGGAAGTGGATCTGGATATTCATAAACAGAACCAGCATTTCTTTGAAATGAAAATGGATCGGGACAGCCCGGATGACGGATTCGATGACGAGGAGGGTGCAGACGATACTGAAGAGACCATGAAATTCGACAAAGAGATCACGAATTTCATTCTGCAAAAAGCCAGGAAACTGATGGACACAATCACTGATGAAAAACAGAAAATCCGTCTTCAAGACCTGATTCAACACTATGAACTGGCTTTGCATAAAGACGACGAAGACCTGGTGGATGAGGCGGAAGATGCCCTGGTCGATTTTATGGAAGAATTGGACGGGGATGAGGAAGACTGAGATTTTGGCTTTTGGATTGCGGACTTTGGATTGCAGAGGAAGCCAGCGTCTTATCCCTGAATCGCGGACATCATAATCCAAAATATTAGCAGAAGAAGATCGTCAATATGGCCAAAAAAAAGAAGAAAAAGCCAGGCGCCGGTGCAAAATCCGGAAAGAACAAAGGGCAGCGTCTGGAAGACAAACTCAAGGGGTACTGGAAAAAAGGGCAATGGGGGGAATTTATAACCCTGTATGTCCGCCAGTGGGAACGGGCCTGCCAAACACATGCAGCCGAACACTGGGACCCCGCGGTCTATAACCTCCTGCACCGGACTCTTTTTCAGGAACAGGACCTGGCCACTTTGGTGGTTGTGCTGCAGACCCTGGATCAGGCCAAAAAACTCTCTGAAGAAAACAGAGCCTGCCTTCAGGTGGCCCGGGCCACTTTATCCGCAAGCAGGGGAGAGTTGTATCAGGAAGACCTCCACCAACTCCCGGAATCACTCCCCGCACCGTTTGCCACACTCAAGAAGAAGCTGGCAGCCATCGTGGAGGCCCCTCCCAAGTCCCCGCTGCCGGAATACCTCAGCGGCCGGCGCAGCAAGGCCAGGAAAGGGGAGAAGCAGTATGCGCTCCTTGCCCGTTTGTATCACACGTTTCAAAAGCTCCAGGAGCAGGATTTTCAGCCTGAATCCATCACCCAGCTGACCAACTGGGGCAAGCTGTTTTTTGAACTCGATCAATACCTCAAAGCGAATCTCGGCTATTCCGGGACCGTTTTTCAGGATGCCGCCATCCTGGCCGATTGGATCCGCGACATGCGAAAAGCGCCCCATCGCTCCAGAAATCCTGGTGCTGTTGCAGCCTTTCTCAAGCAGCGGAAATTTAGCTACAGCGCACATCCATTTGTCATTCGCCTCCTGGAGACCGCGATCGGCATCGGGTCCGGGGAGTACGGAAGGCAGTGGGCGATCGAACTGCGGGCCTCACTTCAAAACCGCTACCCAGCCCTCCTCTCCAATATGCCGGAGTCGACCGAAGCCCAGATGGAGGTCTGGAACACATGCCTTTTCCAGGAGCGCGGCAGGGGATTTGACGCAAAGCTCCTCAGCCGCATGCTGGACAAGCTGCTGGAGGCTGAGGTCTGGTCCAGGCGGGAACGTCTCATCCTACATCTGGCCCAGCTGACCATAGTCAATGCCGCCGGCCGCATGCTGTTCCAAAACGAGTACGCCCTCTTTCGGCTCAATCACCTTGAGCTGGCCAGGGAAGCCAAGCTCTTACTCTCCTTAAGCGTCCAGGCCTGCATTGAGGGCCAGAGGATGTATCAGGAGCTGTATCCCGACACCAAAAAACCCCTGGGACTGATTTTGGAGCTCTTTGAAGACTCCCTGGACACTGTGCCTCTTGTTGAGTCTTCAGAGCTCCTGTTCAAAGCGGTCCGCTCCCTGATTGATCTTGAGCTTCCCGGAACCACCGTGCTCCATCTTCTCAATCTCGCCTTTGAGGTACAGGTGATGGGAAAGAAAAATCCGATCCAAGAGTTCATTGTTCAGAAAAAAGCGCCGATTAGCCTGCGTCCCGAGGAGATTTCCGCAGCGGTTCAGGACGTGAAAGACCACCCCCACCTGTTCAAGCTTTTCAGGGTTTGGACCAAATGTCTGGAACCAGACAGTCTGCAGGCCCTGACCGAGACCCTCCTTCTGGAAAAATTTGAACAGGCCTGCGTCTATGATCCTGATGAGGAAGATTTTCTGTCAGTCTCTCTGTTCGGTCAGCAGCACCCCTGGTTTGATATCCCCAAGGATCTCCTGGAACAAGCGCGAAACATTGTCGATCCGGACTTTCCCTTGCTGGGCCTCATCTCCTTGAGTGTGCAGAGTTCAGACCGGGATCGCTCGCCCATGCCCAAAGGTGCCAAGCAGGCCCGTGCCTTTCTGGAAAATCCCCCGCCGAATGATGTGCTCATGAAAATGATCCTCTGGATGCTGTCCTGGCATTCCACCCCGTATAAAAACCAATTTTTGCATACTTTGATCCTGAAGATCAAGGAACATATCACCACCAGCAAGGCCTGGTTGCGGCTCGCCGAGGAAATTCGGGAGAACCGGCAGCGGAAGTTGGCCTCCATGCTCTGGGACTCCTGGGACGAACTCGATTTTTTTGCTGATCTGCACAGCACTGAGGATTTCCGGGAGGCCCGGGATCACCTGCGTCCCATGGTCCAGCGGTCTTCCAGAAAACAGCCCAAAAAGCAGCCGGCCCGACCCAGTCAGACCTTGCTCGATCTGATCGAAAAGAATACAAAGGATTGATCATGCTGGAACAAGCCCTGAAACTGTTGCGCCTGCCCAGGGATGCCGATATGGAGACTGTCCGCAAGGCCTACATCAAACAAACCAGGCGCTATCCTCCGGAGCATTTTCCGGAAAAATTCAAGCGCATCAAGCAGGCCTATGAACAGCTCAGCCTTGAACAGAGCGCTTTGAAGCCGATTGCCGATCATTTTGCCAGGGCACAATCAGCAGACGAGATTTTTCAGCTTCTTTTCGAAGAAGCCCTGCTCACGGCCCAACCAGAACAGCCTGACGCCCAACTCAGGCGTCAGGATTTCGAACAACTGGAGAGGCTTTTCCAGGCCGGCAGCCATGAACGGCTGGTGAAACAGGCCCTGGAGGAAATCGGGGCTGAGATGGAGTCAGGCTCCGAGGAATAAGTGGATACCGATGACAGCGATTTTCAAATCGGCCTCTATAGAATTTTAGATTTTGGATTTTCGATTTTCGATTGTTAAGACAAAGAATAA
>CAZUMF010000145.1:0-11822 GCA_964621385.1 uncultured Desulfohalobiaceae bacterium | reverse complement strand
GCTGGATCCTCCTTGGTCGCTTCCGGTTCAGGCTTGGCCTCTTTCTTGGCGGTTTCCGCCTTGGCCTTCTCGTCTTCCTTCATGGCCGTGACCACTTCCTTGACCGTATCCCGGATGATGGCCTTGAGTTCCTCGGCTCCAAGGGCCGGACCGGCTGCAGGGGCGGCACTGGGAGCGGCCGGCTTGGGCGCTTCTGTGGCCGGCTCGGGCTTGGGCGCCTCTGTGGCCGGTTCAGGTTTGGCGGCTACCGACTCAGACGCCTCCTTGGGGGCTTCTGGTGCGGGCTTTTTTTCTTCCTTGGGTGCAGCCTTTTTGGCCGGCGCCGGTTTTTTGGCCTCTTCCTGGATGGTCAAGTCCGGCTCAGGAGCCAGGGCGGCATAATCCACATCCACATCCGGGAGCATTTTCTGAAGACCGGCCACGTCCTGGGCCGAGCCGCCGTCCGTGAGCAGAGCAATGAAGGACCGGGTCAGGCGCACCGCTTCCGGATGGCGCATGATCAGGATATTGGAGCCGGCCATAAGGTAGGAAACGGCACCCACAGCCTCCATCATGATCGCCCGCTGCTCGGGATCGCCCAGGGTCTGATCCTCTTCCAAAGGCTGCTTGGCCTCTTTGCACTTCCAGACCTCGTTGGCCAGATTGTTGATGATCGGCAGCTGCAGCTTGTCATCCCCAAAGGTCATGGCCGCCAGTTTGATCCGCTCCATGACGGAATAGGAATACTCCATGCCGTAGCCCAGTCCGCCGGTGGTCGGGTCGATGACCATCTTGTCCATGCTCAGACCGAGATTTTCCAGCAGGATGTTGATCTGCTTGGCCAGATTGATGTCAATGGGCGAGGAAGCGATGGCGGTGTGCCCAAAGCCCATGATCGCCGCGCCGATGGCCTTGTGATTGGCGTCTTCCACCGGGCCGATGACCAGGTTCTCCCCCTGGCAGTCCTCGGCAATCTTTTTGAGCACTTCGGCGTCCTTGTCCACATTGGCCGTGCCCCAGACGATCAGCGGAACCTCAATGGCCTCCAGGACTTTTTTGACCGTGGCCACGGCGTCTGCAGGGCCGGCATCCTTTTCATTGGGATCGGTGGCCTTGAGCTGCAGCACGATCATGTCCGCCCCATACTCGGCAACGCATTTTTTCGCCCAGGCGCCCGGATCCCCCAGCACGTCTGCAAAGGGCTCTCGGGCCGCATCCGGCCATTCCGGAGGCTCCATATCCCAGATCTCCATAGCGATCTTGGGCTTGTTCGGGACCTCCCCCTCAAATTGATGAAAGGGCAGACACCCTTCCCCACCGACCTTGACGGCCTGATCGCCCTTGCCCAGGACGACCTCTCGGATACCGCCGGTGTATTTTTCCTTGACCATTTCAAAACCCATATCCACTCCTTCTAGATTGAGGTTTTTGAGAAAAATTTATATTGAATTAACTGTAAAATACAGGGTTGTCAACAAAGATGCGCAAGCGCCGGGCTTGCCGGTAAGCTACGTAAAAAAAAACCGTATTTGCAGTTCCTTAAAAGTCCTTACCCGTCACCAGGCCGCTTCCAGCTGTCGGAAAAATCGTCGAGGCAGCCCCTGTGTTTGTGAAAAATTTCACGCGGTGTCACCCATCTGCTGCTTCCGCTTTTTGAGTCGCTCCTCCAGGCGCGGAAACTGGTCCAGATTGGTGTGCGGCAGGAACAAGGAGCCGATATAATTGTCCATATAGGAATTGGTCTCTGAAAGTTCAAAATTGGTCATTTTTTTGGTGACCTCAGTCACATCTAACCGGATGCGGTTGTTCAAGGAACTCATCTTCGCCCCCATGAGCGAGCCATTGCCCACATAGGTGATCTTCTCCGGGTCCATTTCCGGGAGAAGCCCGATGGTCATGGCTTTTTCCAGGTCAACGTAACTCCCGAACCCGCCGGCCACCAAGATCCGATCCAGATCGCCGATGGTCAATCCGATTTCATTGAGCAGCGTGAGGCAGCCGCTGTAAATCGCCCCTTTGGCCCGGATCAGATTGTCGATATCCGGTTCCTGCAGCACCACATCCCGCCGGATATCGGTTTCCACAGACCAGGCCAGGACGTATTCCCAGATGCCGTCGGTCTCCCTGATCCTGTCGGTTTGCAGATCACGGTTGAATTTGCCCCGATTATCGATGATCCCGGATTCAAACATGACCGCGACCATGGTGATCAGTCCGGAACCGCAGATGCCGATGGGTTTTTCCTGCCCGATGGTCAAAATCATGGGCTCCAGCGTGACGGGATCGATGGAAAAGTCCTCAATGGCCCCCTTTTCCGCGCGAACCCCGAATTTCATGCCGCCGCCCTCAAAAGCCGGTCCGGCGGAGCAGGCCGCACAGGCCATCCAGTCCTTGTTGCCGATCACGATTTCGGCATTGGTCCCGATATCCACATACAGAATGATCTCCTCGGCGCGATACATGAGCGAGCCCATGACCCCGGCGACGATATCCCCCCCCCCACAGCTCGAGATGGAGGGGTAGACCAGGGCCAGAACGTGATCCCCGAGGTCAATCCCCAACTCATGGGCCTTGATGGGAGGGAAAAGGGTACAGACCGGCACATAGGGGGAACGCCGGATATAGCGGGGGTTGAGCTTCAGCAGCAGCTGGGTCATGGTAGTATTGCCGGCCAGGGTGATGGTGGAGATGTCCTCCGGGTCCACGTCGACTTTTTTCATGATCCGGTGAATCACATTATTGATGGTCTTCAGAACGGCCGTGGTCAGCTCTTCCAGCCCGTTGCCTTTTTCCGCATGCACGATCCGGTTGATCACGTCCTCGCCATAGCTCATCTGGGCATTGAAATCTCCGTATTCCGCCTGGACCTCCCCGCTGTTCAAATCCAGGATCTGTCCGTACACCGTGGTGGTCCCCACATCCATGGCCACGGCATAGTTCCGGGCTGTGGTGTCTCCGGCCTGTATATTAATGACCCCGGTCTTCCCGTCTTCATGCACGGGCCTGGCCAGGGTGACTGTTGCCTTGAAGTCCTGTTCCCGAAGCACATCCGCCACCTTGCGGATCAGATAAAACCCGACTTCCAAGCGGTGCTCGTCATGGTCCATCTTCAGGGCATTGACCACCCGGGTCACATCAGAGACATTGTCTTCGGCCGAGGGCGGATGCATGGCCAGATAGCGCTTTTCCACCGGGGGCAGGAACAGGCCTTTTTCCTTGAAATCCTGCAGATCCACCTGCCGGATATGCGCGGTCCGCCTTGGGGAGGCCTGAGCATTGAGCACAGCCGCATCCATTTCCGACTCCACCGGCACCCGGATCTTCACATCCGAGGCAACCGTGGCCTGGCAGGCCAGACGATAGCCCGTGGCCTGATCGGCTTCGCTCAATTTCTCATTGACGCCGCCCTGCAGCTCCCCTTCCTCCACGAGCACCCGGCACTTCCCGCAGACTCCGGTTCCTCCGCAGGAGGCATTGATGTGCACTCCCGCCTCCAGGGCGGCCCGGATCAGGGTGGTCCCTGCCTGGACATCGATTTCCCGGGCATGCGGTACAAAATAGACTCTGGGCATAGGGCATCCTCCTTATCAGAGGGCAGGCACAGGGACCTCCCCCTAGCTGGTTTCCTGCATTGTCAAAACAGTGACCGAGGGAAACTTGTTCCGGTCGGTGTGCGGCAAAAATTTGGCGGCACTGAAGGTGGTCATAAAGGCCTGGTTCACATTCAGCTCCAGATAGGTCAAACGCTCCAAAGTCTGGAGGATGACCGGCAAGACATCCGGCTCCTGCAGCAGACGCGTGGCCCCGCCCAGAGAGCTGTTGCCCAGGGGCACGAAGGTTTCTCTGGCAATATCCGGTAGCATGCCGATGCTGATCGCCGACTCCGGATCGATATACTGCCCAAAGGTGCCCGCCACATAGAAGCGGCGCAACTCTTCAAAGCCGATGCCCACAGTATCCATCAGGGTCTCAAGGATCGTGTACATGGCTGCTTTGGAGCGAATGAGGCTGTCGAACTCGGGCTGGGCCACCCGCAGGGCCCGGCCCGTGCCCGAAGCTTCAGCCGGGACCAGCCGCAGAGCCGGACTGTCATTGTGACGTTCAAAGCGCTCCGGCAGCCTGGAGGGAACCAGTTTTCCTCGAAAATCAAGCAGCCCGTTTCGAAAGAGCTCCGCGGCCAGGTCAATGAACCCTGATCCGCAGATCCCGGTGGGAGGCCGGCCTCCGATGGTCTGAATCTGAAACTCCAGGGTTGCAGGGTCGATGCGGACCTTGTCAATAATGCCCGGCTTGGCCTGCTTCCCGATCTCGCTCACGCCTCCCTCCAGGGCCGGGCCGGCCGCCCCGGCACAACCGATGAGCCACTCTTTGTTGCCCAGGACAACCTCGGCATTGGTCCCCACATCCACCAGCAGGGAGACGGCCTCTTCCCGATCCAATCCGGCATACAGGATGCCGGCCAGAAGATCACCCCCGAAATAGCTTCCGGCATTGGGAAAACAATAGATTCCGGCCCATGGATGGAGCCTCAGCCCCAGATCTGCAGCCCGGCACAGCCCGGGTTCATTCAAAGCCGGCACATAGGGCTCCCGGATCAACCAGCGGGCGGGCAGTTTCAAAAAAAGATGGGTCATGGCCGTGTTCCCGGCCAGGGCCACATTGCAGATCCTGGCCGGATCGAGGCCGTTTGCCCGGCACAACGCTTCGATGCCGGTTTGCAGGTCCTCCAGGATCAGAGTCTGCAGGCGTTCCCCGCCATCGCCCTGATCCGCGAAATGAATCCGGGTCAATATGTCCGGACCGACTGCAGTCTGGGGATTCTGCCGGTCTGCACTGCACAGGACCGTCCCGGTCTCGAGATCCACGATTTGCAGGACGTAGCGGGTGGTGCCCAGGTCGACAGCCAGTCCGAGAACCGGAGTCGTCTGATCGGCCGATTCCAGAGCGGTGATGATGGTCTGTTGTCGGTCCTGAAACAGGACCGCCCTGAGCCTGGTCTCCCGGTCCCGGCAAATCATCCCTGGAATCGTCCAGGCCATGTCGAGATCGAGATTCAGGTTGTCAACGTCCGCCTGCCCGGCAAGTATCCGCTGCAGCCTGTCCAGGTCGCCGCTGTGATTGTCCAGGCTCGGCGCAGGGAGCGTCAGATATTTCACCCAACTCTGGGAACGCTTTTCCATATTCCAGAGCTCTTTACTGGACGCGATAATTTGGAGGATTTTTTGGACATCTTTTGATATCTCTTGCCTCTTTTTGAGGTTTCAGGTGTCTGGTTTCAGGTTTGCGGATTTTGCCTTTCCAGACACCCGACACCTGACACCAGAAACCAAAAGAATGTCCAATTGTAACAACATTTCAAATATTGCTAATTATTTTACAATCTTAAAGCCCAAAGCTGTAATGCCGATACAAAGTCTGAAATGTGAGACCTTCAATCAGCAATTGGCAATCAGCAATCGCAACTCGAAAATGTCAATTCCTGCCAAGGACCGTGAACCAGGTGCCGTCCTCGTCCCAGATCTTGATGAGCCTTGCCCCTTTGTGCTTCAAGACCGCCAGGACCTCTCTGGCCTGGGAGCGAAGCAGGCCGGAGAGGATGAACCATGGCTTCCGGTCAAAGCCCGGGTCCTGGACCAGTTCCTGCAGCACATCATAATGAATATTGGCCAGCAAAATCTCGGCCGGGCAATCCATCCATTCTTCGGCCCGCCCCTGAACGGACAGAATGCTGGTCTCCAGACCGTTCAGGAGGCTGTTTTTCCGGCAGGTCCGCACGGCCAGCGGATTCAGGTCCAGGGCCAGGACCTGCGCACAGCCCAGACCGGCCGCAGCCAGGGAAAGCAGCCCGCTCCCGCAGCCCATATCCAGAGCCCGGAACCCGTGGGCGGTCTCCGGACCGGCCAGCTCAAACAGCAGGACCAGGGCCCGGAGGCAGTCAGACGTTGTCTGATGGTTCCCGGCCCCGAAGACCACGCCTGGATCCACTCTGAGCAGTCTGCCCTCGCCTTCCTGCTCAGCCGGTCCTTCCCAGACCGGATGGATCTGCAGCGGTCCAAGCCTGAAGCCCTTAAGCGGCGTTCCCAGCCATTCTTCGTAGCTGCTCTGAAACGAATCCGTGAGTGACAGGTCCGGGCAGTCCGAGACCAGGGTCTCAACCCGGGACAGGGACGCGCGGCTGAAAAACAAAAAGGCCTGTTCCCCCTCCTGCCAGTTGCCGACAAATCCGGGATCATCCGCAAAGGCATCCCAGGGAATCCGGCCCTGAACCAAGTAAATCCAGAGTCTGTCCTGTGGCTTCAGCGCGCTGCCCATGAGGATTGAATAGTGAACATTGCTGATTATTGGTTAGTCTTCCGTCGATACTTTGAAAATCAAAGAAAGCAGAGTATTGCCCACGGATCACCCGGATTGACACGGATAGGTTTTCTTTTTACCTGCCAGCAATAAGAGGCTGGCAGGCAAATGCCATCGCCATGCGGCATGGCAAAAAGCCAATTCTTTTGGATGTTTTTCATTATCCGTGTCAATCCTGTCAATCCGTGGGCTCAAGTCTTCTTTTATAGGCTTGTATTCAAGCTCAGCAAAAAGCAAAGTAGAAGCGGATGAGCACCGTTTTTTAATAAAAAAATCAATAAATTCAGGCCGTCATCAAAATCATTGTTGTGTCGGCTCTCATCCCTTCTTCAAAAGCGCATCAAACAGGGCAAAGGCGCTCAACAAGGCCGGGTTGTCCCTGGGAAGCGCAAACGTCGGCCGGCCGTTCAAATCAAACTCGGCAATGGTCTCGTCCGCCGGAATCGAGCCCAGCAGGTTCAGACCGGACTCCTGGATCATTGCCTGGAGAGGGCCTGTCAACTCCCCGCGGACAGCATTGAGGATCAAAGAGGTCTCCTTGACCCCGATCTTCAAATCCCGGGCCAGCTCAGCGATACGCTGCGCCGCCTGCAGACCGCGCTTGGACGGGTCTGAGACCACGAGCAGATAGTCGATGTTCCGGGTAGTCAAGCGGCTGATATGCTCCATGCCGGCTTCGTTATCCATGACGATGGCGGCATAATTATCAACCAGTTTGAGTAAAAATTGACTGAGCAGGGTGTTGGCCGCACAATAACAGCCCTGGCCCTCGGGCTGACCCATGACCACAAGATCAAAGTCCTTTTCTTCAACAACGGCCTCCTCAAGGCGCATGGACATGAAGCGATCCTTGGTCATGCCCGAAGGGACATCCCCCTTCTTCATGGACTCCCTGACGCCGCCCAGAGTCTGGTCCACGGCAACGCCAAGCACTTCGTTCAGGTTGTAGTTGGAGTCCGCATCCACGGCAAGCAGCGGTCCTTGATCGGTTTCAATCAGGTAGCGGATGAGCATCCCGGCCACGGTGGTCTTGCCCACCCCGCCCTTTCCGGAAAAGGCAATGGATATGGTCATACTGTCCTCGTCTTTCTTGAGCAGGAATCGTCAATCCCCTCTTCGGCGTGATGAAAGAATACAATCCCTCGTGAAAAAATTCTTTCATCCAACAAATTTTTTCAAAGATCAAGCCTGAAATTCTCCGCTCTCGGCAGGGGGTGGGACAAGGCCTCTCCCGCCCGGTCATTTTTTTCAACATACTGATTTAAAGCAAAAAAAATGCTTGTTTCTTTTTTCACATAATTTTCTTGACGAGGGATAGGAATCCAAGTATGGCTGATGCAATTTTTTGTACGGCAGAACTCGATTGCTTTACACCGCAGGGAGGACGCATGATCATTGCAGAGAGAAAACCCATTCCAGAAATCCAGTCCTTTGTGGCTGGATATCATAAAGTTCTCGTCGTGGGCTGCGGCACCTGTGTGGCTGTATGCCTGGCGGGCGGCTCCAAGGAAGCAGACATCCTGAAAAACGAACTGAGCTTGTCTCCGGCCACTGCCGGCACCCGTTTTGAATCCCGAACCCTGGAACGGCAATGCGACATGGAATTTTTGTCGGAGCTTGACGATCAGGCCGGCGAGTATGACGCCCTGCTGTCCATGGCCTGCGGCGCCGGCATCCAGCTTCTGGCGGAACGCTTTTCCCACATTCCCGTTTTTCCGGCGGTGAACACGAGTTGCATCGGGGTCAACCGCTCGGTGGGCTGGTACGAAGAAAACTGCCGGGCCTGCGGCACCTGTGTTCTGGCTCTGACCGCCGGCATCTGCCCGGTGACCAGATGCGCCAAAGGACTCTTCAACGGGCCCTGCGGCGGAACCAACATCACCAGTTGCGAGATCCATCCGGACCAGCCCTGTGCCTGGCATCTGATCTACGAACGGCTGGCCGCCCAGGACCGTCTCGATCAGATCATGGCATTGACACCGGCCAATGACTGGCGGAACCAGCAGCCCCGGACCATTGTCCAGCCGGGATATGAAGAGCGTACGGCCGCCCTGAAAGAGGGGTGAACCATTCAGGCATGCAGACAGACGATTCACTAGTGCTGAAGCGATAAAAAGGAAGACGCGTATGAAATCAGGAAGTAAGCTGGAACGGATGCTCAAGGCCGGCCATTTTGCATTCACCGGAGAGGTGGGACCGCCCAGAGGGTGCAATGTCCAGGCCCTGAAGGAAAAAGTCGCCCATTTGAAGGGCCATGTGGATGCGGCCAATGTCACCGACAACCAGACCGCCGTGGTCCGGCTGTCCAGTTGGGCCGCCTCCCTGGTCTGTCTCCAGGAGGGAGTGGAGCCGAATTTTCAAATGGTCTGCCGGGACCGGAACAGACTGGCCATGCAGGCCGACATTCTTGGCGTCTCCGCCCACGGCATCCAGAATATGCTCTGTTTGTCGGGCGATCACCAGTTGTTCGGGGACCACCCCCAGGCCAAGGGTGTCTTTGACATTGATTCCATCCAATTGATCGCCATGGTCAAAGGGATGCGGGACGAAGGCACCTTCCAGAGCGGAACCGAGATTGACGTGACCCCCAAAATGTTCATCGGCGCCGCCGCCAACCCCTTTGCCGAACCCTTTGAATGGAGAATCCACCGTCTGGCCAAAAAAATTGCAGCCGGGGCCGATTTTATCCAGACCCAGTGCGTGTATAATATGGAAAAAGCCAGAGAGTGGGTCAAACAGGCTAATGATCTCGGGCTCACGGAAAAAACTTCGCTTTTGATGGGCATCACCCCGATGAAAAGCGTGGGTATGGCCCGGTACATGCAATCCAAAGTGCCGGGCATGGAAGTCCCGGAAGCCATCATCCAGCGCCTTCGGGACGCCGGCAAAAAAAACGTGGCCGAGGAAGGGATCAAGATCGCCTGCGAGCAGATCCAGGAATTCAAAGAAATGCCCGGCGTTGCCGGCATTCATTTGATGGCCATTGAATGGGAGCATCGCGTACCGGAAATCGCCGAAAGGGCCGGTATGCTGCCGCGGCCTGAAGTATAAAAACTGCTAAAAGGAGTTCCAATTGAGTACTCACAATACAAACGTTCTGGTGATCGGCGGGGGGATAGCCGGACTCACGGCTGCCTGGGAACTGGCCAAGCGGGATATCCACGTGGTCCTCGTTGAAAAAAGCTGTTTTCTGGGTGGCCGGGCCCTCGGGTATACCTGCAAAGCAACCGACAGCTGCCAGCAATGCGGGGCCTGTTCCGTGGAAAAAATGCTCAAGCAGGTCCTGGCCCAGCCCAATATCACGGTGCACCTGCGCACGGAAGTCGCCGGTCTGGAAAAGGCGGCGCCATTCGCGGTTCGCTTGATCAAGAGTCCGGCCTCTGGTGCAGACACACTCCTGAAAGGCGTTTCGCACCTCAACGACCCCTTGTTTGTGGCGGACGGCGCTCCATCCGGGCCTTTGCCCCCAGACACGCGCCCCATTGACGAACTCGGGTTTGAAGGGGAAATCAAAGCCGATGCCGTCATCGTTTCCACAGGCTTCAGTCCCTTTGACCCCGCCGGCAAGCCCACCTATGGCTACGGCAAACTGCCCAATGTGGTCACCGGCTTGGAAATGGAGCACCTTTTGAAGGAACACGGCCGGATCATCCGGCCCTCGGACGGCAGGGAACCGGAACAGGTGGCCTTTATCCAGTGTGTCGGGAGCCGGGATGAACGGCTCGGCAATCTCTGGTGTTCTGAGGTCTGCTGCCCCTATGCCCTCCGGATGGCCAGACTGGCCAAGCATAAACAGCCCGGTCTGCAGGCTTCCATCTTTTACATCGACATCCAGAACTCCGGCAAGGAATTTCCGGTGCTCTATGAGCAGCTCCAATCCGAAGCCCGCTTCATCCGCAACATTCCCGTGGATATCTATCCCCTGGAAGGAGACCGGCTGGATCTGGTCCATTTAAGCGACAGCCAGGGGGCCCTCAGCTCCGAGCCATTCGATCTGGTCGTCCTGTCCGTGGGGATCATGCCCGGACCCGACAACCAGAAGCTGTCTGAACTGACGAACATCCCTTTGAATGAAGACGGTTTCTTCGAGACGAGCAGCCTGGCGGACACCCCGTCTGAACCCACACCCGGCATCTTCCCGGCGGGCACCTGCATCGGCCCGAAGAGTATTGCCGACACCATGGCCCAATCCGGCAAGGCCGCCTACGAAACCGTGAAATATTTGGGAGGCACACCGTCATGACGCAGAACGACGCCCAGCAAACTGAATTCACTGTCAATACACAAGTCCTGGTCATTGGCGCCGGCTTGTCCGGTCTTGCTTCCGCAGAAACAATCGCCGAGCAGGGCTATGAGGTGCTCATCCTGGACCAGGGAACCCGGGACGGAGCCGAGTGCTGTTATGATCCGGAAATTACCGCCCTCTATCGCAGCCTGCGGGACCGGGTGCAAGAGCAGGCCTCCATCAGCCTGCGGCCGGGAGCCAAGTTAACGCAGCTGAGCGGATTTTCAGGGACTTTTCAGGCAGGCCTGGAACAGGACGCAGGCCGGGAGCAGCTGGATGTCGGAGCTGTGGTTCTGGCCACCGGTTATCGCTGTCTGCCCTTGTTTGAACAGCACACGCTGCGCCCGGGAAAAACCGTGCTCAGCATCGGAGACCTGGAAAAACTCCTGGCTGATGAACAGGGCAAGGCCCGGATCAAAAACGGCAGCGGGGCCTCCATCGCCTTTCTTTCCGGCTTTGGGGACGAAGGCAGCCCGGTGGCCACCGAGCGGGTCCTGAAAAACGCCATGGCCGTCCAGGATCTGGAACAGTGCCAGGCCTATGTCCTGGCCGGCAATGTCAAGGTCGGCGCCGCCGGCATGGAACGGCTCTTCACCCGGGCCAGGAATCAGGGGGTGACCTGCATCAAGCCCCAGGAGCCGCCGGAAACCAGCCTTCAGGACGACACCCTGCACATTGCTTACACCGATCCCATCCTCAGGCAGGATGTGATCCTGAACCCGGACTGCATCGTGCTTGATGAGCGCATCGCACCGGATGCCGAGAACGAAGGGCTTCGGGAACTGCTCGGAATCGACGCCGACGAAAAAGGATTCCTCCAGTCCGGGAATGTCCACCGCCTCCCGGTTCGGACCAACCGGGAGGGCATTTTTGTGAGCGGGACGTCTGCGGCGGTCAAGACCCCGGATCAGGCCCTTGACGACGCGGCTGACGTGGCGCTGCAGGTTGCTGATTTTCTGGGCACAGGAACCGTGCAGGTCACCGGCAGCAAGGCAGTGGTGGACGAAGGCCGCTGCGTGATCTGCCTGACCTGCTACCGCTGCTGCCCGCATGGGGCCATCGCCTGGGAGTCCAAAAAAGCCGTGATTTCGCCCATAGCCTGTCAGGGCTGCGGGATCTGCGCGGCCGAATGCCCCATGGATGCCATCCAGCTCCTGGAGTAGAGCGACCAGGCCGTAGGCAATGCCGTCCAGGAGCAGATCAA
>CAZUMF010000144.1:0-11859 GCA_964621385.1 uncultured Desulfohalobiaceae bacterium | reverse complement strand
AGGGCTTCCTGGGCTGATATGGGGGTCCCCAGCATGCACAACTCCTTGGCCTTGGCCCGGCCCACAAGGCGGGACAAACGCTGTGTACCGCCGAATCCGGGAATGATCCCCAGATTGATCTCCGGCTGTCCGAACTTGGCCGTTTCCGAGGCATAAATAAAATCACAGCTCATGGCCAGCTCACAGCCGCCGCCCAGGGCAAAGCCGTTCACACAGGCAATGACCGGAATGGGCAAGGCTTCCAGAGCAAAAAAGACTTCCTGCCCCTTTTCGGCAAACTGCCGGGCCTGCAGGCTGTTCTTGTCCTGAAACTGGGCGATGTCCGCCCCGGCAATAAAGGCTTTGTCCCCGGACCCGGTGATCACCAGGACCTTCACGCTCGGATCCGTGCGCACCTGGCAGAGCACCTGGCCGATTTCATCCAGGGTTTCAGGATTCAAGGCGTTCAAGACCTTGGGACGATTGACGGTCAAGCGGCCGATCCTGTCGTGGACCTCGAAGAGAATGTTTGTAAAACTCATGGGCTGATCTCCTTTGTTGTGGTGTCTTCATCTCCCTTGTTTCGTGCATAGGCCAATGCTTTGGAACTGTCCGAAAGAGTGCACTGACGCTCAGGACGGCGGCATTTCTGCGGCGACAGTCTCGCGCAGCACTTCAACATCCAGATACCCGGTATCGTAGTGAGGACAATCCGCCAACAGGGCATATCCGTCACCGCCGGCGGCCAGAAAGCTGTTGGTGGCCGCTGAATAGCGCCTGTCAGGCTTGAGGGGCCTGCCATGCACCATGACCTGTATCGGCTTGCCCTGCTGCGTCTTCCAGCTCAACCCCGCGGCATGGAGAAAGCCGCCCTGTCCCGGCTCGATGGCGACGGCATGCCTGAGCAGTTCAAGTATTTCACTCCCCTGCAGCTCCAGGACCACAATGGTGTTGCCAAAAGGCAGAACCCTGAGCAGATCCCGGTAGGTGATCAGGCCGGGCGCGATGGAGTCCCGGATGCCGCCCCCGTTTTGCAAGGCCATGTCCGCCCCGGTTCTGGCCCGCATGCTCTCGGTGATCAGGCGGCTCAGATTGGTTTCCAGGGAGCGAATCTGATCCCGTCTTCCATCCAGAAAGACATCGGTTCTGCCCACCGGCTCCCCCAAACGGTCTCCGGCCTCGGCCACGTATCCGGCAACCGCCTTGGAGATGCTTGGATCAGGGACATAGGCCTGCCCCTGGAAAAGGGTGTAATCCCTGTCCCGGTAGCGGATGGATTTTTTGAGATTCACCGGCAGCAGGGCATAGTCCGAGGAAACAATCTGTCCCTTCTCAATATGCAAATCCAGCCGCCCCACATACCGGGACCACTCCCCGGCCTGAACAATCAAAGTCCTGCCTGCTGTCACCGGTTGCCGCAGCAGGCTGTGCGAATGGCCGCCCACAATAACGTCGATGCCCGGGACCTCTTCCGCCAGCCTCCGGTCGTCAACCCGGTCTGCGGGCCTGGCCTCAGGCTGGGGATGCAATCCCAGATGGGTTAAAGCAATGAGCAGATCCACCTCCTGCCTGAGTTTCGGAACCCAGGCTGCCGCGACGGCCAGGGGATCGTGAAAGCGCAGGCCCTTGATATTCTCCGGAAGGACCATCTGTGGAGTCCGGGCGGTGGTCAAGCCCAGAATACCGACCCGCACCTCGCCGTGGGTCTTGATAAGGCAGGCATCGAAGACTGTCCCACCGCCGGCAGCATCCAGGACATTGGCGG
This sequence comes from uncultured Desulfohalobiaceae bacterium, assembly GCA_964621385.1. Classification (GTDB taxonomy): domain Bacteria; phylum Desulfobacterota; class Desulfovibrionia; order Desulfovibrionales; family Desulfothermaceae; genus JAABTT01. The sequence continues at coordinate 10,115 of CAZUMF010000144.1, read as the reverse complement.
CGAGAAAGGGAAATCCGGCCCATTGCCGCTGTTTTCTCAAGATCGCCAGGGGATTGTCGAACTCATGGTTGCCCGGAACCATGGCGTCATAGCGAAGGCGTCCCATGAGCTCAAAGTCCGGACGGGCATCCAGCAGATCTGATTCCGGAACCCCGGTATTCACATCCCCAGCCGACAGCAGAAGCACATCTCCGCCGTCGGCCTCAACTTCGGCCCGAACCGTGTTGACCAGGGTGGATTGTGCGGCCATTCCGCCGATGTCCTGAAAGGGATGGCAGTCAAAGGCCGCGAAATGACCGTGCTGATCATTGGTGTGCAGAATCGTCAATTGATAGGCAACGGCGGGCCGGGGGCCGTGCAGCAACAAACTGCAGGCCAGCAGGCCGAGAACCAGCACCGCAAGCCGGATTGCGCTGCGATGCAGGATATGTTTTCCGCTATACTTACGCTCGGCATACATTGAGGTTCTGCTGATTCGAAAATCAAGGCGGCTGGGGCGAACACCTTCGGAGCCTTGCAATGCATTTCTCCCGTAAGTATCCTGCTCCAACTCCCCTTTTTCAGGTTTCTGTCGTTGAAATCTAAGGACAATCAGTCTTTGTTTCAAATAATTATATGTCAGTTTTGCCGGAGGCAAAACTGACATCAGAGACCATCCGTTTGCTCCCAGCCGAATTGTCCGATCAGCGGGACAAAAGCGACATCCAGAAATTTTTCCAGATGAAAGGTGTCCCCGCCTCCTCTGGTCAGACGGACGATCCGCTGACCGAAACGGTACTCACCCACGGGCATGACCAGATGGGCCCCAAGGGCGAGTTGATTTTTCAAAGTTTCGGGAATGTCCGGACCGGCCGCAGTGACCAGAATCCCCTCATAAGGAGCCTGCTCCGGCCAGCCCTTGGTCCCGTCCCCTGTTCGGCAGTGGATTGTGTCATAGCCCAATGTGTGGAAGCGTTTTTGAGCTTTTTCAGCCAACTCCGGCACACATTCCACAGTGTAGACCTCTTTGGCGATGCTGGCGAGAATCGCACTCTGATATCCGAATCCAGTGCCGATCTCCAGAACTTTCTCCCCGCCCCCGAGGCGAAGCAGCTCAGTCATATAGGCCACAATAAAGGGCTGAGAAATGGTCTGTCCGTGTCCGATGGGCAGGGGGCGGTCCGAATAGGCCATATCCTGCCTGTCTTCCGGTACGAATTCGTGCCTGGGGACAGTCTGCATGGCCTGCAGGACCAGGGGATTTTTCACACCCCTGGCCTTGATTTGGGAGCGAACCATTTCGCGCCGCTTCTCTTCACAAGAAGCATCCGGTAGATTGGACTTTCGCTTCATGAACGCCCTCCAGGGGAAAAACACTCACCACAAGCCGGCCATTCAAAAAATCCGCAGAACGGGCTCACCGCTCCGGACCATGATCCCGCTGCAGGACACACAAGACAATAGCGACCAGGACAATTCCCAGGACAACCATGAGTCCCTGAAGCATATTCTCCCTCCTTGACAAATCGATTGGGGCGATTCTACCCGCTTTTCCATCGGATGACAATCAGAACCTGAATTCCGCTCATTGCCCCTGCATCGGGTGCAGCGGCTTTTCCAAGCCCCAGAAAAGGACAAAGAGGCAGTTCGTAAGCAGCTTGGCTGGTCCGAGTTGACGTTGCAGCCAAAATCGGACACAATTGAAAGCATGGCCCTCTTTCGAACCCCCAAGCCTGCACTCCGCCTATGACCCCCTCCACCTCAGGACATGCCGGTCTGCAAGCCCTTGCCTGGACGTTGTTCCTCTGTGCGCTTCTCGTTTCCTGGCGCACCGTGTGGGCTGCGGCAGACCCTCTTCACTATTCGGTCGCCTTTCAGGGTATCGAGGACACGGACCTCCTTGCAGACTTGAAGAGGCGTTCACGTCTGCATACTGGACAGGACCGGGCGCCTCTCTCGGCGTTTTTCCTGAAAAAACAGGCTGAAAACGATCTGGATCGCCTTCTGGAAACCTGTTTCGGGCACGGCTATTATCAGGCCCGGGGAACGGTGCAGGTGCATCAGAAAGAAAACGGTCCCTGGGAGGTCGTCTACACTTTCAGACCGGGGCCCATCTATCGCATCCAGGATATGCGCATCACCATCGAAGCGCAACACGGCGAGCCCGGAAAACCCGAGATCACGCTCCCAAAGCCCGAAGACCTGAACATCCCTGAGGGCACTCCGGCCCGGAGCGACACCATTTTCAAAGCCCAAGCCGCGCTCGGGCGGCAGCTTCTGTCCCAGGGCTATCTCGACCTGAAGCAGGAAAACCCCGAAGTGCTCGTTGACGATGCGACCCATTCCGTCAGTTTGATTTTTCATGTCCTTCCCGGAGACAAAGCCCGGCTGGGGCAGACCACCCTCAAAGGCCTGCAAAGGGTTCAGGAGGCTTTTGTCCGGGAAAAAATCCCCTGGAGTCCCGGCAGGCTCTATAATCCGGCCCTGATCTATCGCTTCAAGAAGACACTCTTGGACACCGGCCTTTTCAGTCTGATCAGGGTCGACATCGCTGATCAGGACGATGAACACGGCCGCCGCCCGGTCACCGTCACCCTCAAAGAACGGACTCCGCGCTCGGTCCGTCTGGGAATCGGCTATGAAACCGACATCGGTCCCCAGGCCCGGGCCGCCTGGACACACAGCAATTTTTGGGGACGCGGTGAACGTCTGTCCCTGGCTTCCGACCTCTCCGGCCTCAAGCAGGAACTCGACGGCAGACTGAATATCCCGAATTTTTTCCGCGAGGATCAGACCCTGCTTATGGGCAGTTCTTTTCTTCATGAAGCGTACGACAGCTATACAAACACGGCTTTCAAGGCCGAAACCGGCCTGCGCCGGCACCTGGATGCCGATCTGAGCCTGAACGCCGGGATCGGGTACAAGGTCCAGGACACCGAGGACGCCGAAGGCGCAGACCAGTTCCACCTCCTGTATTTCCCCGGCGGCCTGGAATGGGACACCCGCGACAACATGCTCAATCCCAGTCAGGGCATGACCATCGCCCTGGGAGTCACCCCCGTCCAAAGCTTGTTTCCAGCGGATCTGACCTATGTGAAATCGTTGCTCAGTATGCGCTGGTACCAGTCCCTGAACCGGGACAAAAGCCTCATCCTGGCCCTGCGGGGCAGACTGGGGTCCATGAGCGGGGCTTCCACGGCCGCGATTCCGGCGGACGAACGCTTCTACGCCGGGGGCGGAGGCTCGATTCGAGGCTTCCCCTACCAGGAAGTCGGTCCGCAAAACAAAGGGGACCCTTTCGGCGGCCGTTCGCTCATCGAGCTGTCTTCGGAACTGCGCTGGAAACTCCACGATCCCTTTGGCGCGGCCCTGTTTCTGGACGGCGGCCAGGTCTGGAAAGACAGCCTGCCCGATCCAGGCGACGACCTGGCCTGGGGGGCCGGCTTCGGTCTGCGCTATTTTACCGAACTGGGGCCGCTCCGCCTGGACCTCGGATTCCCGCTCAATCCAGAGGATCACATCGATGATGCCTTTCAGGTCTATATCAGCATTGGCCAGGCCTTTTAAGCGCTCATTCGATCAACAGCAACGCTCCAGGGTTCAGGTGGTACAACCAGGACAGCATCGTGTTGTCGCCGTTGTCAATCTGCAGTCTTTGATCGGATCTCTGGACTCCATCCACGGACAATCCGGATCGGGAGGGATAGTATGGCGAAATCCTTGTTTTTTCTGATTTTCGGACTCCTGACGCTCAGCTGGGCTCTCCACTGCCCAAGCCCAGCCCAGGCCCAAAAACCGGTCTCCATCGCGGTCATCGGTCCCATGTCCGGCAAAGACGCCAAAAGCGGCCAGGCCATGCTGGACGGGGTTCGGCTCCAGGTCAACAGGGTCAACGCGCAGGGGGGTCTGCAGGGCCGGGACATCCGCCTTGAAATCTACGACAACAAACACGACAAGGCCCTGGCGCGAAAGCAGGCTCGCATTATTGCCAAGCACACGCAATGTGTGGCGGTCATCGGGCACTATTACAGCTCCCTGTCCCTGGAAGGAGGCCGCATCTACCGGCAGGCCGGGATTCCGGCTGTGACCGGAAGCGCCACAGCCCCGGCCGTGACCGAAGGAAATGACTGGTATTTCCGGGTTATCTCGGACAACCGGCTCCAGGGACGCCTGTCCGCTTTGTACCTTTCAGGGGTTCTGGACCTGGAGCCGGTGAGCATCGTCTATGAAAAGGACGCCTATGGACGGACCTTGTCCCGCTCCTTTCAAAGCGCCGCCTTAAAACTCGGCCTGGACATCGCCGATGTCTGGGGCATCGATTCCCTCAAAGACACTGTGCCCCAAAAATTGGAGGAAATCTGCACTCAACTCGAGACCAACCCGCGCCCCCAGGCCCTGTACCTGGCCCTGCTGGACCAGGAAGCCGCGGCACTCATCCGGCAGCTGAGAAAGCGGGGACTGGATATCCCGATCCTGGGAGGTGATTCCCTGGGATTGGGCACATTTCACAAAGAGGTGGCCTCCCATCTCCAAAATCCCGATACTGTCGGGGATTATACGCATGGCATTTACGCCACCACCTATTTCATCCGGGATATCGCCAACCGGAAGGCCCAGCGCTTCAGCCGGGCCTTCATCAATGAATACGGTTACGAGCCCGATGCCCTGAGCGCCACCAACTACGATGCCGCCGGCATCCTGCTCAAGACCCTGTCCCAAATCAATCTCGACAGGGACACCGGCCGCGTCCGCCGCCGAATCCGGGAGACCCTCCAGGGCTTCAACAGCCCCCGGACCGCCTATACCGGGGTCACCGGCTCCATCTACTTCGACCCCCAGGGCAACGCCGTGAACCCTTCGCCATTCGGCCTGTATGTGCGAGATACCCTGGTCTCCGCACCTGTCCAGCTCACCCCGGTGCTCAAGCCGAACAGGATTCTCGATGTCCAGAAACGCCTTGCAAGCGGTGATCTCCTTTTTTTCGAGGACTCCCTCTATTATAAAACCGATGTGGTCTATACCGGCCTGGACATGAATGAAATCCTTCACATTGATCAGAAAAACGAGACGTTTACAGCTGATTTCTATATCTGGTTCCGGCACACCAATCCCCTTGACTACAACAAAATCGAGTTCTTCAATTCCGACATCCAGCTCAGTGCTTCCCATGATCCCATCTTGGACGGGACCGTGGACGGCATGCACTACCGGGCCTATCGCATCAAGGCCGACTTCCATGAACCCTTTCAATTTCACAACTATCCCTTTGACGCCCAGACCCTGAGCATCGGATTGCGCCACAAGGAGCGCAATCGGGAGCGCCTCATCTTTGTTGCGGACGACATCGGCATGCAGCGGCAGGAGGGCAGCGGCCTTTTCCAGCGCCTGCAGGAACATGGCGGCTTCAGAGGGGAAAACAAATGGAATCTCCGGGATATCCTGGTGTATGCCGACATCGGCATCGCCGACTCCACCCTTGGCAATCCCCGCCTGTTTCGCGGCGGCAGCGAGACCGGCATCACCTACTCCCGCTTCAATGTCGTGGTGGAAATCACCCGCAATGCCGCCAGTTATATGGTCAAAAATCTGGTGCCCCTGTTTTTCATCTTTCTCCTTGGTTATGCCATGACCTTTATCTTTCCGGAAGGTCCGCCCTTCGCCGCCAGACTGAACCTCGGGGTCATCCTGCTTTTGACCACGGTCTCCCTGAGCCTGATGACCGCCAACCAGCTCCCGAATATCGGCTACCTGGTGACCATGGACTACCTCTATTTTTTTGTCTATTTCTGGCTTCTGCTGGGCATTCTGGTGACCATCGGCGTCCGCAGCGCCTATCTGCATGGCCGGGAGGCGCTGCATGGCCGCTTGGAATGGATCATTCGCATCCTCCAGCCCATTCTACTCGTCATGATGTGTGTCTATATCGTCTGGAAATATGTCTGAGCAATCAGTTGAATCCAAAGACGATGATTGACAACAGGGCATGCTGCTGATAGGGACTGGGCCATTATTCACCTAACGGTATAAGGAGGAAACAGTATGGCCAAAGGGGACTACAGTCATAAATTCGATGCGTCCAAGCTCTGGGATCGAATCAAGCAGGGGAAAAACGCGAAAGAAATTATGAAGGAGCTGGATATCTCCAGATGGACCCTCAAAGAACATCTCTTGATGCTGCAGAACAAAACCAAACAGTACTATGAGATTCCCGGTCTTTTTGAAGATGAAGGAGGCGAGCGCAGTGAAAAGGACGTTCACTACCAACGTGAAGGCATCATTTTTTCGGCGAAGATGCTGGACAAAACCGGTTTTCAGGCCGGAGACGAATTTGAGATGATCGTTGAAAAGGACCGGATCATTTTAAAGAAAATCGGATGACAGACCCAAGAGGAATCCAGCATGTCTACAGGAGATTTCACGACAAAATACCAGCCGGAGCGACTCAAAAAAATGATCAGCGAGGGCAAAACCGCCCGGGAAATCATGAAGGAACTCGGCGTGTCCCCCTTTACCCTCAAGGAGCACCTCCTGCTCCTCCAGCGCCGGGACAAGCAAATCTACACCATCGAAGGACTGTTTGACGACGAAGAGCAGCATCGCCGAACCATCAAATTCAGACGGGGGAAGATCTTGTCCCCGCCCACCCTGGCTGAAAAAAAATTCAAGCCGGGCGACGCCTTTGAAATGGAAGAGCGCGATGGCCGCATTATTCTCAGGAAATTGACCTGACAGCGTATTGGACCCGGCAACGGAACCGTTCCAAGAAATATCCTGATTGTTTAGAGCTGATAATGGACATTTAACCTGTGTGGAGGTGAGTATGGCTGACGACCTGAGAACGACCAAGCAGCGAACAACCAAAACCGTCCAGAATCTGGACAACCGGATCTTCAAATACGATATTCACCCCTGGGTATTCTTCGGCGGGGCCGGCGTGATCATCCTCGGGGTGCTCATGACGCTTATTCTGGGAGATACCGCATCCGGCATCTTCGGAACCATGCAGGCCTGGATCTCCAACTTCACCGGCTGGTTTTTCGTGCTGGTCATGAACGTGGTCCTGGTCTTCTGTTTCGCCCTGATGTTCACCAAGTTCGGGAGCCTGCGCATCGGCGGCCCGGATGCCGAACCGGAATTTTCCACCATCGGCTGGTTCGCCATGCTCTTTTCCGCGGGCATGGGCATCGGGATTTTGTTCTACGGGGTGGCCGAACCCATGTTCCATTACGTGGGCAACCCCTTCACTGAACCCGGCTCCGCCGAGAGCGCCCAAAAAGCCATGGACCTCACCTTCCTGCACTGGGGCTTCCATCCCTGGGCCATTTATGCCCTGGTCGGACTGGGCCTGGCTTTTTTCGGCTTTTCTGAAGGCCTGCCCCTGTCCATCCGCAATGTGTTCTACCCCCTGCTCGGGGACAAAATCTACGGCGGATTGGGCAATCTCATCGACATCCTGGCCACGGTTTCCTGCCTGTACGGGGTGGCCACCTCCTTAGGGCTCGGGGTGCAACAGGTCAATGCCGGGCTGTCCCATCTTTTCGGTCTCCCCCAGAGCGCCTTTGTCCAGGTCCTGCTCATCGCGGGCATCACCGCGATTGCCACCTGGTCCGTGGTCCGGGGCCTTGATTCCGGGATTAAGTTCTTGAGTGAAGTGAACATGGGCTTTGCCGCGGCCCTGATGATTTTTGTCTTCATCCTCGGTCCCACGGTGTTCATTCTCAACGGCCTGTTTGAAAATGTAGGCAGCTATCACCAGAACCTGGCCTCCCTGTCAACCTGGAACGAGACCTATACCGGCGGGGCCTGGCAGAACGGCTGGACCGTGTTCTACTGGGGCTGGTGGATCGCCTGGTCGCCCTTTGTGGGCATGTTCATCGCCCGGGTATCTTACGGCCGCCGGATCAGAGATTACCTCCTGGGCGTGCTCCTGGTTCCCGTGGCCGTGACCTTTGTCTGGATGACGGTTTTCGGCAACAGCGCCATCCATATCGAACTCTTCGGCAACGGCGGCCTGGCCAAAGCGGTTCAGGAAAACATCCCGGTGTCCCTGTTCGTCTTTCTGGAGAACTTCCCCTTGAGCATGCTCACCTCCCTCCTGGCGATCATCGTGGTCATCACCTTTTTTGTGACCTCGTCCGACTCCGGCTCCATGGTCATCGACATCATCACTGCCGGAGGCAATCCGGATCCGCCCAGACCGCAACGGCTCTTCTGGGCCATCACCGAGGGGCTGGTCGCCGCGGTCCTCTTGATGGGCGGCGGTCTGGTGGCCTTGCAGACCGCGGCCATCACCACCGGACTGCCCTTTGCCCTGGTGGTGCTCATGATGTGCTGGGCCGTGCTCAAAGGCCTGAAGAATTATGTAGAAAAATACGGCTGGGATGAATAATACTGATCCCCACTGCCTTTTTTCAAGATGCTTGCTTTTATCGATCATGCATCAACCTTGCTGAAAAATTTGTCCGGGATCAGTATCCATTTTTTTGAACCGGCTGCGCCGGATACCACTGTGTTCAGATTTCGGAAAATGAACAATGCACTTTTGTTTCTCTTTTATTATTATAATATCGGAACATTCAGGTCGGACCTGAATGTTCCGATGGGGAGGATACTATGGAAAACGTAAATTTTTGGAAAAAAGGTTTCACCAGGATTCTACTTGTGCTTTGCTGTTGCATTGTGACCGCTGTTTCAGCCCAGGCGGCCGACAAAACCGTCAAGCTGGCCTATGTGGAATGGTCGTCGGAAATCGCCAGTTCAAACGTGGTCAAGGCGGTGCTCCAGGAGAAGATGGGGGTGCGCTGCGAAATCATCGCCATGAAGGCCGATGAGATGTGGGAGGCGGTGGCTGAAGGGGAAGTGGACGCCATGGTCGCGGCCTGGCTGCCCCTGACCCATAAAAGCTATTTCGAAGAGTATCAGGACGAGCTCATCGACCTCGGCCCGAACCTGGAAGGGGCCAAGATCGGCCTGGTGGTCCCCAATGTGAGCCTGGGACGCCAGACCGCGGCCACCGGCCTGAGAAACAACCCCTATATCAAGGCTGATTCCATTTCGGATCTCAAAAAATACGGGGACAAGTTCCACCACCGGATCGTGGGCATCGACCCGGAATCCGGGGTAATGCAGAAGACCCGGGAGGCGATTGAAGCCTACGGCCTGGACAACTATGAACTGATTCCCGGCAGCGAGGTCTCCATGACCGCAGAACTGGCCCATGCCATCCAGCGCCAGAAATGGATCGTGGTCACCGGCTGGGTTCCCCACTGGAAGTTCGCCCGCTGGGAGCTCAAATTCCTCAAAGACCCGAAAGGAATCTATGGCGGTGAAGAACGTATCCACACCATGGTCAGACAAGGTCTTGAAGAGGATATGCCCGAGGTCTATGAGTTTCTGGACAATTTTGCCTGGGAGCCTCAGGACATGGGCCAGCTCATGATCTGGATTTATGACGACGACGGGCTCTATCCCTATGACAAGGCCCTGCGTTTTCTCCGGGGCAATTCAGAACTGGTGAACAGCTGGCTGCCCTGAGGACAGGGGTCAGGGGTCAGAAGACGGAGAACAGTAACCAGAGATCAGAGATCAGACCCGCTTCGCTCAGAAGCTTCCGGCTTCGCTCAGAAGCTTCGCCGTGACAAGTCGCCGTGACAAGTCGCCGTGACAAGTCGCCGTGGCAAGAGAAAGACGTCGGACGTCGGACGTCGGAGGTCGGAAGGCGGAGGTCAGGGGTCAGAAGACAGGGGACAGATGTCAGCCCTGCCGCTTGCCGAACGGACCGGCATTTGGAGGTTCGATGTCCATTCTTTCAGGCAGAAAGTGAACGTCCAACATCGAACGTCGAACGTCGAATTTTGAATAAAGAAACGTTCCTTTCACCATAGCTGTACGTCTATGGTTTCTTGCAAGGGAAACCATACAAATGAAAAACCCTGGAGGATGATCTTTTCATCCTCCAGGGTTTTTAACTTGGGAGCGGCATATCCAGATGCTGTCTGAGCCCGCCTTGGTCCGCTTTCTCGATCAGGGACTCCCGGACTTTCCTGTCCACATAATCGATATGCTCCAGCATAATCATCCGGGCCTGTTCCTGATCCCGGGCCTGAATGGCCTTGACCACTTCGGCGTGCTGATCG
>CAZUMF010000143.1:0-11900 GCA_964621385.1 uncultured Desulfohalobiaceae bacterium | reverse complement strand
CGCCGTCGGCCGTGGAGTAGTGCAGCCTGAGAATGGCGCAGGAGGCCGAGGTGGAGCCGTAGCCAGCAGCCGGCAGCTTGTCGATGTTCAGGGTCTGATAGCCCCGCTTGGTGAGTTCAAATCCGATGCAGGTGCCGATGATTCCTGCTCCGATGATAATGGCGTCGTAAGTCTTGCTCATGATAGATATCCCTTAAGGCGTGTCATAGCCTCGGTTAAACGTTCTGCAGGATGGGTCAGGGCGATGCGAAAATAACCTTCTCCATACCTGCCATACATGGAGCCCGGAATCATCCAGACAGCGATTTCATCCAGTATCTTGAAGCACCAGTCCTTGGATAAACCGGCTCCCTCCGGTAAGCGGGCCCAGATATAAAACGTGGCCCTTGGGGCATTAACTTCGATCCCACAGGCTTTCAAGCCGGAAACCACGACATCCCGCCGTTCCTGAAACATGCGGTTACGTTCAACCATGAAATCCGTGGCACCGTTCAGGGCTTCGATAGCCGCTGCCTGGAGGGGATAGAACATGCCTCGATCCGAATGGGATTTGATTTTGGATAGTGCTGCCAATATCTCGGGATTGCCCATGGCCATACCGACCCGCCATCCGCAGCAATGAAAGGCCTTGGAAAGGGAGTTGAATTCAATACCCAAGTCCCTGGATCCTGGAAACTGTAGAAAGGTTGGCGGACAATAGTCCTCAAAACAGATCTCGGAATAAGGGTTGTCGGATATGACAGCTACCTCGTACTTCCGGGCCCATTCGATGAGTTGCAGATAAAAGTCTTCAGAAGCATGGGCTGCAGTGGGATTATTGGGATAATTAACCCAAATCAATTTGGCCTTTCTGGCCACTTCGGGATCAACAGCTTCCAAATCCGGCAGAAAACCGTTTTCTTTGAGCAAGGGCAGAACATGAATGACCCCGCCGGCGATTCGCACTCCGGCAATGTAGGCAGGGTAGCAGGGATCCGGAACAAGGGCGATATCCCCCGGATCGAGCAGAGCGGTATGAATATGAAAGAGTCCCTCGGCCGACCCCAGCAGGGGCAGCACCTCCTGCTCTGCATTAAGGTCTACGTTGTATTGCCGTTTGTAAAAACCAGCCATGGCCTCCTTGAGGGGCTGCTGGGAGTAAAAGCTGGGGTAATGGTGGCTGTCTGGCTCGAGACAGGCCTCGGCTAAGGCACGGCGCTGTCCCTCTGGCGGTATGACGTCCGGATCACCGAGCCCCAAATTAATAACGTCTTTGCCCTCGTCCCGCATTCTGGTCAGGATGAGGTTCATGGCCGTACCCAGATAGGGTTCAAAAGTCTCCATACGCTTGGCAAGTTTCATTGGAGCCTCCTTATATGGACTCTTCGTCGTGGTAGACATTGCAGATGCAACATAGAAAGGTGCCGGGTTCGCTGTCAGTGTTCTTCATGCCGTGGGCCATCATGCTCGGCACATAGACCGAGGTCCCGGGTCCCACGGTCTTGCTTTGCTTGAGTTCGTCGGTTTCTGAATCGAACTCCCAGCATTCGAACTCTCCACTCTGGATGAACATGGTCTGGTGGTAAAAATGGCTGTGGATAGGAATATAGCCCCCGGGCTGAATGGTGAACAGGCGCAGACCATACTCTGGATAGCCGTTGCCATCGTCGCCGTGCTTGGACAGCCAACGGACACTGACGCCTACGACATCGTGCATTTCACCCCGATATGGAAACTTATCGATCTTGATATCTTCGCAATCCTGCCAATGAATGGTTTGCATAAGTGACTCCTTATTCTTGATTTATAAATTTTAAGCCTTACACATCGAGTCGTCCTGCTGCATGACAGCCTGCTAAGTATCCCTGAGTGAGAATCAGACCCACTGCACTCGAAGAGGAAATAGTCAAAGGGCCGATGATTGCAGCCGCACAGGTCCCGGCGGCATACAAACCTTTTATCGTCCTTCCCTGCCTGTCTATAACTTGCCAGTTCTCATTGGTCATGGGACCGCCCTTAGTACCCACCGTGCTTGGGTATAACCGGACCGCGTAATATGGTGGTTTCTCCAAACTTCCCAGATTGGGATTTCCCTTTATATTGGGAACAAAATGCCAGTCGTAGCAGTATTCACCCCTGTTAAAGTCAAGGTCTTTCCCCTGCCGGCAAAATCGATTGAAGCGTTCCACGGTCTGTTTGAGCCCTTCAGGATCGATGCCTGCTTTTTGAGCCAGACCAGCCAGAGATTCATCCTTGATCAACCATTCCGGGTCAGGTTTTCCGGGTTTGAGACCTAAGGATTCTTCGCTGAAAGCTTCCCGAAACTGGGTATCAAAAACCGACCAAGCCGGAAGGTTGGGATGACTTTGCGTTTGCTCGTTCCATTCATGATAGGCCTGTGGGGCGTTATGAGAAGGCTCGTTCACGAAGCGCCTGCCCTGGCGATTAACCATTATGGCATGGGGATTGTTTATGATGGGGTTCACCAGAATCCCCACACGTTTCCCCTGGTAAGATGCTCTGTTGGGAGTCATGGCCGCCGTCCAAAGCATTACTTCATTCATGAATGCGAGTTCGGCTCCTGCGTCTCTGGCCATGATCAGCCCATCCCCCCTTGCAAAGGGTGTCGTCAGTGGATATTCAAGGGGTCCAGGAAGATATTGATAAACCAGTTCCGGATTCCACTCAAAGCCGCCCGTTGCTAGAACAACCCCTCGTTTCGCATGTATGTTGACGTTTTGTCCGCCAATGAGAGCTTGCAGGCCGATCACAGATCCATTCCGGATGATCAACTCCTTGCCTTGTGCATTACACAGCACATCTACACCAGCGTCCCGGCAGCCTTTTAAAAGGCCGGTGATGAGGGCGGCACCCATGGTCTGCCTTCCTGTCAAGCGCCGCCAGAGGACTTTCGGGCCGAGGCCGGCCGTCTGCCTCAGTTTGCTCCAGATACCGGTGCTTTTCATGACGAAATGAAAGGCCTCACCTAGAGTGACAGGATGTCCGGGATGCGGGCTTGTAATGAGCTGGTTCTGCCATTCGCCAAGAACTGCCGGGCGTAAAGGGCACGGTTCCAGATTTCTCCCCCGGTCTCTTCCGCCCTTTTTTTCGGCAAAGGAATCCGGTGCAGGGGTCATACTGAAGCGTAGAGGAGTTTTGTCTTCAAGAAATCTGACAGCCTCCGGGGCTGCATCCACAAAAGCTTCCCACCTTTTCCGGTCCTTGCGCTCCGGCATGCAGGCCTGCATATAGTCCAGCACATCCTGGCATGAGTCAGCAATGCCAAACCGGGTCATAAGGTGATTGTTGGGGAACCAGGCCAGCCCACCTGAAAACAGGGTCGAACCTCCTATCCCCGGAGCCACTTCTAGAACCAGAGTCCGGGCTCCAGAACACGCCGAGGCCAGGGCAGCCGAAAGGCCGCTTCCGCCTGAGCCGATGACGGCGACATCGGTTATTCGATCTCCTGCAAAACCCTTTTCCACCCTTATAACATCCTTGTTGACTCGATCTCTATTCAGATTCACGTCCTGGCTGACGCATGCCGTCCAGCAATGTAAGCCGCAGTCATGCCCACTCCGAGAGTAGAGGCCGCAGCCACTGTGATCGGTCCAATGATGGTGGCCGAGCAGTTGCCCACAGCGTACAACCCTTCTATAACGGAGCCGTCCGGACGCAGGGCCTGCCAGTCGGCATTTGTCATGGTTCCGCCCTTAGTACCTACCGAACTGGTTTTCAGCTCCAATGCGTAAAATGGAGGTTTGGCTATTGTTCCCAAGTTGCCTGAACTGGAAGCGTCCTCCTGCCAATTACCGTAAAGTCGGGTCCGGGTGTAAAATTGATCATAGGAAGTCTCGCCGCGATGAAAATCCAGATCTTTGCCTTCTTTGACAAAGCCATTGAACCGTTCCACTGTTGCCGCAAGACCTTGAGGATCGATACCCAGCTTACGAGCCAGCGCATCAAGACTATCCGCCTGCTGTACAAAATCCGGAAGGGGCTTGCCTGGTGAAATACCGGCTGCAAATTCCGTGGAAGATTCTCTCCAGTTCTGATCGAAGACAGCCCAGCAAGGCAGGTTGGGCAAATCTCCTGTTTCAGGATTCTTGTTCTCATAGAAGGCATTGGCGAAGTTGTGGGCTGATTCGTTGGCGAAACGTCGTCCTTGCCGATTGACCACAATAGCATGGGGCAAGGTGCGCACGTAGATGGCGATAAGCCCCATTGGCACACCTTCCCATTCCAGACCGGGCTTATGGATGGCGGCCCAGTACCAGGCCTCGTCCATAAATCTGAGATCAGCCCCAACCTGCCTGGAGAGTGCTATGCCGTCTCCTTTGTTGGTAGCCGGGGTCATGGAATGCTCCAGGGGTCCGGGTAAAAATTCCTGCTTATAAGCCTCGTTCCAAGAGAATCCACCCGTGGCCATGATGACCCCTTTCCTCGCCTTAATTTCAAAATGTTCGCCATCCAGTTCTCCGATAACTCCCTTCACTTCTCCTTTCTCATGTGTAAGCTCCAATACCCTCGCTTTGAGCACTATCTCAACTTTTCGGTCCAGACAGCCCTTAAGTAAACCGGACAAAAGCGCCTTCTGCTGGGTGACCCGGCCTGTGGCCATGCGGTAAGGAATAACCAGACCCTTCTGGAATACGGCCTTGAGTCCTTTTTTCAGCATAGCTGTGATCTCGGCGTAGGTTAAAGGGAACGGAGCCGAGTCATTGATGCCATGCTGATCGATAAGCCTCTCCTTCCAGGGACCGATACAGTTCATTTTTAAAGCCTGAGGCTCCACATGCCGATAGGTACTCCCACCGGGAAGATCGGCAAAAGAGTCCGGAAAATAGACCGATGCAAAACGCAGAGGCGTCGTTTTCTCCAGAAAGCGAAGCATCTCCGGAGCTTTGTCCACAAAAGCTTCCCAACGTTTCTGATCCTCACGATCTGGCATGCAGGTCTGCATATAATTGAGAATGTCCTGGCGGGAATCCCTGCCGCCTATTTGATGCATGTGATGGTTGTTTGGGATCCAGAGCAGACCGCCGCTGAAACCGGTGGTACCGCCCCAGGCCTTATAAGCATCAAGGACCAGAACATCGGCCTTGTGTTCAGCCGCGGCTAAGGCTGCACTCAGACCTGTGCCGCCGCTGCCGATGACAATTACATCGTATTCATTTTTTTTCATAAGTTCTCTTCTACCTGCAGGTTTGTGAAACGAGGAACCAACTTTCCTTCTTTGTAGATGGATGTGATTTTGTCTCTGCGCCGCAGAACGGAGATATCCAGGCTGGGATCTCCATCCACCACCAGGATATCTGCTCGGCATCCGGGATCAAGTGTACCGGTCCGGCCTTCGAGTCCAAGAATCTTGGCATTGTTTTTGGTGGCACACACCAAAGTCTCCATTGGACTCAAGCCAGCTTTTTGGACATACAGTTCAAGCTCCACTGCATTTTCTCCCATGGGAGTCATGGGGTCGGTCAAGTAGTCCGTACCCAGACCACAAAGGACACCAGCAGCATAAGCCTTTTTAAAAGAGGCCAAGTGCGCTTTCTGAGCCACTCGGGCTTTCTGAACCGAGGATTCAATAACCCCGGCCTTAGGTCCCTTAAAGGCAATGGCATCCACAATGGCCAAGGCTGGAACCAGAGCGGCTTTGTTTTCGAGCAGGAGTTCTATACATTCGTCATCTAAATAGAAGCCGTGTTCAATACAGTCAATGCCGCAGAACAATGCGTTCTTGATGCCCAGGGTGCCCTGGGCATGACTGGAGGTAAGCACCTCCGCATTCTTTGCCTCCTCCACAAAAGCTCTGATTTCCTCCAAGCTGAATTGACATGAGGTGGACACATCCCGTTCGGACATGACTCCGCCGGTAGTCATTATCTTCAAAAAATCCGCCCCGGCCCGAAGTTGTTCCCGAGCCGCCAGTCGGACTTCGCCCACCCCATCGGCTATCCGGCCGATCCTGGCCCGCTTCGCCCAATCCACAGGCACGAAGTGTACCGGGTCTCCATGTCCTCCGGTCTGGGTGACAATCTGTCCTGCGGCCCGAATATGGGGTCCCACGAGACGACCCTCTTCTATGCCCTGTTTCAAAAACAGGCCGTTTATGCCTCCGCAGTCACGGACGGTGGTAAAACCCATGTCCACAACCTTCCAGGCGTCCATCACCGAGCGCATGGCCCTCAGTGTTGGATCGTCCAGGATCCAAGTCAGGGCAGCCATGCTGCTCAGTCCCCAAAAATGCACATGGGCGTCGATCAGGCCAGGCATGATTGTTTGTCCTGCCAAATCAAAAATCTCAGTTTCTGATGGTCCACTCAGTTCTTGCCCGCGGCCAACGGTCTCGATCAGACCTGACTTGACCAGAACGGAGCTGTTCGGCACTGGATTCCCTCCGTGCCCATCAATGAGCAGGCAGTTTGTAAAAAGTATGTTTTTTGACATAAGCGTTGTCCAATTTTTGAAGCTTTAAGTAACAGGATTCACAAAATTTCAAAAAAAACATCTTTATGTTTCGGTAAGGCAATGCTATTTTTCAATCTTCCAAATAATAATGGAAGTCACAGTGGGTCCCGCCTTCCATGATGGTTTGGGTACGACGGAGCTTGATTTTTGGGTTATATCCCTCCATAAAGGTCAAATCCCTGCAGCAGGACAGGCAAAAACCCAGGTCACGAAAACCCATTCGCTCATATTCTTCGGTGAATCTGCAGCGGGTAACATTGAAAGTGTAAGAATTTTCGGACTTCTCAATGACCTCCTCCTCCAGGGAACCATCCTGCCCCCAGGTTGCCATATCTTCGGCAATGGCCTTTAAACTATTGCTGCCGAGTCTTTGGGCAGTTAATCTCCCAGCCTCTCGAGATTTTTCTTCGTTTACTTTCCGTAGGACCTCCTTGGCCTTGTCCTCGCCCACTACCTTAGCAAAGGCACGAACTACCGGAACCACAGCCTCGGCTTCCAGAAGACGCCTTTCAAAAAGAGTAAGATCTTTCTCTGACATATCCTTTCTCCTCATAATATACGCAGCGACTTGAAAAATTCTTTGATTTACCAGAACGAGAACGATTGTTCGTTCCTACTTTTTCCGTTTGACTCTCAATTCGCAACGTTCCTCTCCCCTGCCGATACCAGGATGCATGTCCAGGACAAATCCACTGGCCTCAACATTACCGTAGTCGATCTGGTGACCGATTTGACAAAGTCTTTCGATTTCCTTAGCCGAAAGACCCATACGCTGCCAGCCGTAAACAAGTGGACAACGGTAAAAATGATACTCAGCCTCGTCATATTCCTCTTTCACGCATTTCCATTGTAAAATCCCTTTCATATCTTCATTGCCAACCAGTTTATGAAAGAAGGCGGCCGGGCTTTCACTTTCACCGAAACGCTCGCTCCAGGTGCGTCCAACGTTATAGATTGCCGTTTTGAGGATTGAATCGGGATCATCGATACCGGCCTCTTCCATGGCCTTCAAAATGTGGTAGAGATACTCGGATCGGATGGCCAAAGCATTCAAAACTGCCATTGGTTGACCGGTCAGTTCACAATCTCCCTTCACTTGCATAGCTACCTCCTCAAGGCTGTCCGGTTGGATCAATACATTTCCAACCGACTTTGGTTTGCGGCGGTCAGGCGGACAGATCAAAGCTGGCTTTGTACAGACTTGGCTCTACATAGTACCTGGTGATCTCATGAACCGACCCCTGAATGTGACCTCGACTGACTTCAATAAGTTGGCTTTCATTTTTTTGTTCAAAGGCAGCGACGAGTTTTGAAAGGCTTTCGATAAAATATCTTTTATCGAAGTCTCTGGGTATGGACAACCAGAACCTCAGATACTGCCCCAAAAGTTTTTCCAAAAACAGAGCCATTTGGCTATTACGGGTGGCCTTGAAAATCGTCTGATGAACCGTGAAATCAAGTTCAACGGTTTCCCTGTTGCTAGTTTTTTGAGCCCTCTCCCGGAATTCTTCAACTCGGTTTTTGATCCCGATAAGTTCATCTTCTCTGATGCGCTGCAGGGCTAAAATATTGGCCTGAACTTCAACGATCATCCGAATCTCAGTTGTTTCTCTGATACGTTCCAGGCTGAGCGGCGTAACTAGAAAATAGGAACCCTGGCGTAACACCCAGCCTTCGGCCTGCAGAAATATCAAGGCTTCCTTGAGTGGCGTGCGACTGACCCCATAATCTTCGGCCAATTCGCTAACGTTGAGTACCCGCTCGGGTTTCAGATCAAGCCAGACGATTTTCTGTTTGAGATCTTCGTAAATTTTTTCGTATTCCTTGAATACTGACATTGACTCCTCTTAACCGATTTTTCCGGGAAGCCACAGGGCTATTTGAGGGAAAAGCAAAACCAGGACCAGAGCGATGATGATTAAAAAAACATAGGGTGTGGTGGAGCGATAGATTTCGGTTACGGTGATGTCCTCCGAAACGACTCCTTTAAGATAGAAGGCCGACGGACCGAAGGGGGGGGTGATGTAGGAAAGCTGCATATTCAGACAGAAGAGCACTCCAAACCAGATCGGATCGTAACCGAGTTCAATCACGATGGGCACAAACAGGGGCATGGTCAAAAGCAGTACTCCGATAAAATCGATAAAGCAGCCCAGAAAGACGAGGATGACCTGCATTACAATCACTATCCCCATGGAACCAAAGGGTAGGCCAGTGAGGGCGGATTTGACGAACCGAGCTCCTCCGGCCATGTTATAAATGCCTATGATAGTCTGAGCTCCGAATATCAGCCAATAGCACATGGCCGAGACCCTGAGGGTGCCGTAAAGCACCTCTTTGAGTGCGGCGTAGTTCAATTTCCTGTTGATCAGACAGGCAATGGTTGCCCCCACACAGCCTACGCCCGCTGCCTCGGTGGGTGTGGCCACCCCCAAATAGATTGAGCCAAGGACACCTGCGGCGATGAAAAAGGGAAGGATAAGACCCTTCAGATAACCTGCCTTGACCCAGAAAGGAAGATCACGCTCTTCGGCCGGTGCTGGCGGTGCAAGTTCAGGATTACGGCGGCAACGGATGGTAATATAGGCTACATACAAAACGGCCAGAAGCAAGCCTGGCAGGATTCCGGCTATAAAAAGCTTGCCCACGCTGACCCCAGCGGCCATAGCGTAGATGATAAAAACAACGCTTGGAGGTATCAGGGTAGAGAGCCCGCCTCCTGCGCAAACACTACCCAGGGCAATGTTTTTATGATAGCCTCGTTTGAGCATGGTTGGTACAGCGATCAAGCCTAAGGTGACCACCTCGGCTCCGACAATCCCCACCATGGCGGCCATGAGACAACAGGCGATAATGGTCCCGATAGCCAGCCCCCCGGGAAGACGACCGGACCAGATATGAATGGCCGTGTACATCTGTTCGGCCACACCTGCCCGTTCCATCATATTGGCCATAAAGATGAACAGGGGCACTGCGACCAGGACATAGTTGCCCATCATGTCGAAAACCCGGGCGACGATCAGTTGGAGTGCGTCCGGTCCGAACATGGACAGTGTCGTGATGGAGGCCACCACGCCTGTCGTGAAGGCCAGGGGCAGACCCAGAAGGAGCAGAGAAATTATGCCCAGGACCATGAGAATGGAGAGCAGGCCGATATCCACGAATCAGATCTCCTTGTTTGAAAAAGCGGTGTACACCCTGCGAATCACGTCGGCTGTCATCTGCAGAAAAAGAAGAGAAGCGCCAACCGGTACAGCGATCTTGATGGGATAGACTATAGGATTCCAGGGTGTTCCCGTCGTTTCTTGCAGGGAAATGGACTCAAGCGCGAAGACGGCCCCATGCCAAATCAGGGCATAAGCGTAAACCAGAAAAAAGAGGTAGGCTAAAGCATCGCAAACCGCCTGCCCTTTTTCGTTCAAACGGGAATAGAGGAGATCAATGCGCACATGCCTTTTGTGCAACTGTGCATAGCCCCCGGCCAAAACATACATGAAACCGCTGAGCATAACCATGCCCTCGTTTGCCCAAAGA
Source organism: uncultured Desulfohalobiaceae bacterium (assembly GCA_964621385.1). GTDB lineage: Bacteria > Desulfobacterota > Desulfovibrionia > Desulfovibrionales > Desulfothermaceae > JAABTT01. Next base: position 1,916 of record CAZUMF010000143.1, on the reverse strand, counting down.
GTGGGAGCGTTGAAGACATAGCGGGCCACAATTTCCCAGCAGACAATTCCTACCACCGCGATGTTCAGGTAGGCGATGACGTTGCCGAAACGATTGTTGATCCAGTCGATGGCTCGAAAAAAACTGCGCATGATTATCCCATGGAATGGTTCCCGGCGGACTGGATTCAGGGATATATATTCGGTCCGCCGGGAGTAACAGATTGTCTATATCGGTTATTCTAAAAGACCCAGTTCTTTGCACCAGGCGATATGCGATTCCACCACCCGCTCGGAAAGAGGACTCATTTCGCCCCATTCCTTCCAGAGTTCACGGGCCATGTTACGGATTGTCTGGTAGTCTTCCTCTGGCAGGGAAATGACTTCAACACCAAGATCTTCGAGCACGGCTCCCGCTTCAGCGTCCTCTTTCATGATCCGGGTCACCGCCTCCCAGGACCAGGCTCGGGTAGCCTCCTCGACAATGACCTGGATATCTCGGGGGAGCTCGTCCCAAGCCTTTCCGGAAACCACGAATTCCAACAGACTCATGGAATGAAAGCCTGGCTCGATGGAATATTTACAGACCTCGTAAAACCCCATCTGGTTATTCATAGAGCGGGTTCCCCAATCAGTAGCATCGACCACACCCTTGTCCAAGGCAGAATAAACTTCTGAGCCCGGAAGTGGCACCGTGGATGCTCCAAGTTTTGTAAATAGACTGCCAATGATTCCTTCTGGCGCCCTTACTTTCATTCCCTTAAAATCTTCGATACTGCGAACAGCCTTGGTTGTAGGCACAACTTCCCGACCATAAAAGATGGCTCCCACAGCGTAATTGCCAAATTTGGCATGGGCCTCCCGCAAAAAGTCGATGCCGCCCTTTTGATAGCACCAGGTATCAAACTGAATAACATTTTCGTACCCGCCCGGTAGATCGCAAATAATTGAAAAGGCTGGCTCTTTGCCGGACTGAAAGGTAGGAGCTGAATAATACCCCTGCAGAACCCCGGTCTTCAGTACGGAGTGCATCTCCTTGTAGCCGACGATGGCCCCGACAGGATGCGGGGTGATGACTAAACGGCCATTGGTCATTACCTTCACTTTTTCGGTAAAGGCTTCAAACTCTTTGTACAGGGAACTTCCTGAAGGGAAGATGGACTGTACATTCCATTCGAATTCGGCTTCAGCCGCAGCCGGCTGAGCTGAAAACCCCACGGCGACGAAACAGAGCATCAAGACGGTCATTACAGTTGTTGCTTTTTTCATCTGATCTGTACCTCCTCTTATGATGTTAAAAAAAAACGGTTTCATGAAGTTATTGAAAAATCGAAAAATAATTCACGATTAAATATTTCTGATTCAGGTTGAATTCAGGTTAAATCAGCTTTGATTTCAATGTCAACATTTTTTTTAAAAATTTTTCTCCGATTCATCTACAACAACTAAAATCAGTATTTTTCTTATGCTTTAAGATCAATGAAATTAAGCTGTTAATCTTTGTTATTGATGATGAAAAAATGAAAATTTCACAATACGCTTATTGATTGGGAGAATTTTGTGATTTAGAAATTTTGAGAATTTTTTTGTTTTTTCTAATATTATCGTGCTTATTGACCATAATGCTAATTAATAACGTATATTAAATTTCCATAAACATTTTCTGAACGGAACACAGACTTTGTTTTTATGTAGGCTCTGCTCCAATTTTAAGGAGTGAAGCCTATGACCGATATTGTCCTTCAAGACGTTGAAACCCAAGGAGTCTTCTTTGAAACCATTTTGAAACTCAATTTTGATCATTGCCGGATCAAAGTGATCATTGACCAATCAATCACTATGGATCCCAGACGAAAAATCTCGAACCATGGCCAAGCCTCAGTGGCTGTTATCGGAGGATTCTTTACTGGTGTCATGACCCTTATCGTGGGATATGCG
>CAZUMF010000142.1:0-11940 GCA_964621385.1 uncultured Desulfohalobiaceae bacterium | reverse complement strand
GATCACCTCTCATTTGGGGGCTCGATGTGTTTTGGAAATGCTGAGTGCTGCGTTGAATAATTCATCCCCGACTCAGGACTCAATGTAAGAGACCACAGCTTTTTAAAGAACTGCTTGGCTATGACTACCCCGGCAACATCAGGGAACTTATCAACATCTGTGGACGACTTGTCCTCTTGAGCGGCCCGGGCCCTATCGAATGGCATGATCTCCCGAAGAATATCGTAAACAACAGACCAACCGACATCAAACCTTCTCTTTGGGATTCAAAGACGAGCCTGCCCAAGACCATGGAAAAGCTGGAGGCACGCATTCTTGCCCAAGCCAAAAACAGCTGGGGACCCAGACCAAAATAGCCGGCGCCTTAGGCCTTAATCAATCCACTGTTGCCAGGAAAATCCGGAAATACAGCCTGTAAATGTATTGACACCTGATCAGACCTCTGGGGAGCATGCAGCAGTGCATATAATCTATTTTTGCATAATTTTATAATTGTTTGATATATTTGCTAATTTTTATCAAAGTATGCACTATTGCATATTCTTTTTTGCTAAATCCAAACTATCCTGGACAAATCGCATGACTTTTTTCTGACAATTTGAAAAATAAATATACATTTCAGATAAATAGATTTTGTGGTCTTCAAATTGCAAGAGTGATTATTTCTGTTCACGAATCAACGAAAAAGGAGATCAGCATGTCTGCCTATGAAGCCTTGAACAAGCGACGCGCCAAAAATATTCCCAAAGGGGTCGCCAATATGACACCCGGTTTTATCCAAAAGGCCGAAGGCGCCCTGATGATCGATGTGGACGGCAGAGAACTCATCGATTTTGCCGGGGGCATCGGGGTCAACAACGTGGGACATTGCCATCCCAAGGTTGTGGCCGCCATCCAGGCCCAGGCCGGAAAATTCATTCACACCTGCTGGCATGTGGGCATGTACGAAGCCTATGTCGAACTGGCTGAAAAGTTGAACAGCCTGGTTCCGGGCGATTCCGACAAGATGACCATGTTCGCCAACAGCGGAGCTGAAGCCGTTGAAAATGCCGTCAAAATATCGCGTTACGCAACAGGTCGATCCGCAATCGTCTGCTTTGAAAACGCCTTCCACGGCCGGACCCTCTTGACCATGGGCCTGACCAGCAAGATCAAGCCCTATAAATACAACTTCGGCCCCTTTGCCCCGGAGATCTACCGGGCACCCTTTGCCTACTGCTACCGCTGTCCTTTCAATCTGACCTATCCGGACTGCGACTTGAGCTGTGCCGATCATCTGGAGGAATTCTTTATCAATCAGGTCGACCCCGAAAATACGGCCGCTGTTCTGGCCGAACCCATTCAGGGGGAAGGCGGCTTTATCACGCCTCCACCCGGCTATTTCCAAAAACTCCAAGCGATCTGCCGCAAATATGAGATTCCTTTGATCATCGATGAAATCCAGTCAGGCGCCGGCCGGACCGGTACATTCCTGGCCATTGAACACTGGGACGGCGTAGAGCCGGATCTGATCACCATGGGCAAGAGCTTTGCCGGAGGCATGCCCCTGAGTGCGGTCACCGGACGCGCTGAGATCATGAACACCCCCCACCTGGGAGGTCTGGGCGGCACTTACGGGGGCAATCCAGTCTCCTGCAGCGCCGCCCTGGCAGTGCTGGAGGCCCTGATCGAGGACAAGCTCATCCAGCGCGGGGCTGAAATCGGAGAAACGGTCCGGACCCGCCTGGAGGCCATGCAGGACAGGTACGAATTGATCGGTGAAGTGCGGGGCAAAGGCGCCATGCTGGCCATGGAACTCGTCAAAGATCGAGAAACCAAGCAGCCGGCCGCGGAAGAAGCCAAAAAGCTGACCCAAATCTGCTTTGACAAGGGATTGGTCCTGTTGTCCTGCGGCAACTACGGCAACGTCATCCGAACCCTGATGCCTTTTGTCATCACGGACGAACAGTTGGAAAGGGGATTGCAGATCTTGGAGGAAGGACTTCATAAATTAACAATATAAATGCCTTGATGTAATATTTCGCGTTGAATGACGTTCAGCCATAGGCCCAAGTTCACCCTCATCTCTATCATTAAAAAGTACGGAGCAATAATCTATGTTCGATTTTCTTTTTCCCATCGATAAAGCACTGGTCGAAGAAAACGTGTCTAGACTGCAAAAGCAAATGCTGGCGACCCAAATGGATTGCCTCATCCTTCAGCGAGGCGATAACGTCCGATATGTAGCAAGCTTACCTGCCTATGACAGTTTTTATCTTGGTCACGAGCATCTGGCCATACTCCCGGTGGAGGGAGAACCAGTCATTCTGACCGCGAATCGATATGCCCAGTTTCTTCAGGAACACCACTGGATCAAAGACATTCGCCCCCTGACCGCCAAGGCTGATCATCCTTGTCCTCCCATCCTTTTGCAAGTCTTGGAGGAATACCATCTGAATACCGGAACCATTGGCCTTGATCCCTTCATGAATACCGTCTTGTCCCGGAGTCTGATTGACAAGCTCCCTGCGGCTACCTTCCGCGACGGGAGCAAGATCCTCTGGCAGACCCGGATGATCAAGTCGGACAAGGAAATTGAGATCATCGAAGATGCGGTCCAGATCGCTGAAATAGGGCTCAGAGCCGGCATCGATAATCTCGAGGAGGGAATGCGGGAATGCGAACTCTCCGGTATCATTGTGAATGCTGTCATCGCCGCCGGAGGTCAGGGGCTTTATGCCGTTCCAGCTATTGTAAGTTCGGGCGAACGTTGGGAGCGTTGCGAGGAATTCCCATCTGAGAAACGTATCCGCCGTGGTGAACTCATCAACATGGATGAAGGGCCCCTGTATAAGGGGTATTATGGGGAATTCGCCAGGATGCTCATGATCGGCCCTCCCAGCGAAGACCAGAAAAAGCTCTACCAGACAACTTTCAAGGCTCATTCAGAGGCTATTAAAGCGGTCCGGCCCGGGGTGACGCCCGCCGATCTGGTGGCGATCACTCAGCGCATCATTTCCGAGAACGGCCTTGAACGCTTCGCCGAAGACGGCATAGGCCACGGCTTGGGCATGTCCAGCGCTGAACCGCCGTGGATTACTAAACGGGACACCTACCCCTTGCAGCCAGGTATGTTCATTGCCATTGAACCCTCCATTTTTGTCCCGGGTGTTGGCGGTTGCCGTTTTGAAGACAATATTCTCGTGACCGAAGACGGCTACAGACAGCTGTCAAGAACTGAACATCCCGAAATTGAAAAATTTTTCGACTCCTATTGATCTCTAAACAATTTCATTGAAGGCAGATACAAAAGGCAAATTATGCCAACTTCCAATATAAGCTTTCCAACCCAGCTGGCAGGTTTATTGTTTCACGATTTACTTTTCAACACCAAACAGTAACACAGGAGGGTCGTTATGAGAATTATCCGGCAGAATTTGAGGTTTGGATTGAGTCTTTGTCTCATCTCTTTTATGGTCCTGTGCTTTGTCGGCACTCCGGACAGCTCAGCCAAAGTGAAGGATGGAGGGACACTCATCGTTGGCTGGACACAAGAGCCCAAACACCTCTTTCCACCCATGGAAGCCACCATCCAAGCAGGTCTTCTCCACCGGGCCGCTTTTTACGACACCTTGGTGGGATATAGCCAAAACATGGAACCCGTGCCCTGGCTGGCCAAATCCTGGGACTCATCCGAGCAGGGGAAAACCTGGACCTTTCACCTGGTCGAGAATGCCGTTTGGCATGACGGGAAACCCCTGACTGCCGAAGATGTCAAGTTCACCATCGAATACATTAAAGACAACAAGTTGACCTCTCATTATCCGTATGTCAAGGACATCACTTCAGTAGAAACACCCGATCCGTATACGATTAAAGTCTCCTACAAGGAGCCGATTGCCGCGGTCTTGTTTAAATTTCAGAACATCTACATCCTTCCCAAACACATCCACCAGGACATCACCGGCGAAAAGGCTCTGACCTTCACCAACCCCAATCCGATCGGTTCTGGCCCCTTCAAGTTTGTCGGCTGGAAAAAGAAAAAAAAGCTTCTCCTAGAAGCCAACGAGGACTATTGGAACGGCAGACCTCATTTGGACCGGATCATTTTTCAGTACTACACCAATGTAAACAGTCTTCTCTTTGCCTTGAAGGCCGGTGAAATCGACGCTATCCCCTGGGAACTGAGCCCCATTGCTGCCAACAAGCTCAAAGAGGCTTCCGACATAGAGGTAGCTGTTCATGAAAACATCTATTACCGCTGGCTCAACTTTAATGTCTCTGACTTTGGCCAACAAAATCCCACCCTGCGGGATAAAAACGTCAGAGTGGCTTTGAACCACGCCATAGACCGTCAAGAGATCTGCGACCTCGTCCACTCAGGTTATGTGACCCCCGGGATTCAAGTCGTCCAGCCCTCCCTTCCCTATTGGTTCAACAAGCAACTCAAACCATACGAATTCAACCTTGATCTGGCCAACGCCATTCTGGACAAGGCGGGATACACCAAACGAGATAATAAGGGCATCAGGTTGTCCGAGGATGGAACAAAGCTTGAGTACGACCTGCTTGTCCTCCAGCGCTTTACCGAGGAAACTCGAACCGCAGAGCACATCCGAGGGACCTGGAAGCAAATCGGGGTCAAGCTCAACATCCAGGTCATGGATGGCGCCACCATCCTGAGCAAACTCTTCCCCAATTACGAGCATGATATGTATCTCTGGGGATTTGACGGGCGGCCCGATCCGAGTTTCATCCTGAGCCTCTTCACCAAGGGCCAGATTCAGAACTACAATGGAGCAGGCTACAACAATCCTGTCTACGATGCCTTATATGAACAGCAAAACAAGATTACGGACCGTTCTAAGCGGAAGGAGATTGTGGATCGGATGCAGTCCATCCTGCATCAGGACGCCCCGCATGCACTGCTCTACAATATGAGTGCCATAGCGGCATTCAACTCCAAAAAATTTGAGGGCTTCGTGCCCATGACGGCTGGAATCTTCAGTAATCTCAATGCCTACAGTCTGAGAAAGGTTCACCTTGTAAAATGAAATCCTTATCACTGATTATTGGTAGACACCACGTGAATCTATCCAACGCCTGAACACTTTGAAACCTCCATCCTTACGGTCGGTCGGGATCCTTCCGGCCGACCGTGAACATAGCTTGTCCCTTGGATGATGTATGAAAAAGTATCTCATAAAGCGTTTTATCCAATGCCTCATTCTCATATGGGTGGTCCTGACCCTGAACTTTTTCCTGTTCCGCATCCTGCCCGGGGATCCTGTCCGCTTTCTCTTCAATGACCCCAGAATGACCCAGGAGACACGTCAGAAGCTTTACTCAAGTTTTGGTCTGGACAAGCCCATGTTTGCCCAGTACAGAATCTACCTGGCCAACACCCTCCGCGGCGATTTGGGCAAATCCTTTGTCTTTCTTGAACCGGTATCCGCCATCGTGGCTGAAAAGCTCGGCAACACCCTCATCCTGGTCGGTCCGGCCACCTTCATAGCCATCATCCTGGGCAGCTTCCTGGGGGTCGTCAGCGCTTGGAAACGGGGCTCTCTGCTGGACAGCTCCATCCTCGGGACGGTGCTGATCTTTTGGTCAACTCCGACCTTTTGGGTAGGTCTTCTGTTCATTGTCCTTTTTATGGGGATCCTGCCCATTTCCGGAATGTTTTCTCCCAGCCTGTTCGACCCCACTTGGTGGGAACAGGTCAAAAACCTGGGGTTTCATATCATCCTGCCACTGATTACCCTATCCCTGGCCCTGACCGGACAGTTCGCCATGATCATGCGCAGTACCCTGATCGACATTCTGACTGAGGACTACATTGTGACCGCAAGATCCAGAGGCTTCAGGGAAAGCTTTGTCCTTCGAAAACACGCCGTGCCCAACGCCATGCTCCCCATGACCACAATCATAGCCATCAACATCGGCTTTATTGTGGCCGGCGCGGTCCAGACCGAAACGGTGTTTTCCTGGCCCGGCCTGGGGAGGCTCATGTACGACTCCATCATCATGCGGGATTATCCCGTTTTGCAGGGGGCCTTTTTGGTCGTGGCCGTATGCGTCATCCTGGCAAATTTTACAGCAGACCTTTTCTACTGTTACTTCGATCCCAGGGTCCGCTACTAAAGGGACTCTGAGAGTTGAGACAACACCACAACACGAGTCGAGGCTGAATTTGGAATTTTTACGTCTCTACAAGCAAAATATCTTCGGAATCATTGGTTTCTTTCTTCTACTGATCCTCATCCTGCTGAGCTTTTTTCCGCAGATAGCCCCATACGATCCTCAGCACATGGATTCGAGCAAAATCCTCAACAGTCCATCATCGGAAAACTTCCTTGGAACGGACGAAGTTGGACGGGATATCCTGAGCCTGATCATCCACGGCACCAAGATCTCTCTCATGGTCGGATTCATAGCCGCGGGTATCTCCACAATCATCGGCCTCTGTGTAGGCATTTTCTCGGGATACTATGATCAAAGCTGGGGACGTCTTTTGGTCATGCTCACAGATGCCTTCCTCGCCATTCCGCGACTGCCTCTCATGCTCGTCCTGGCCGCTGTCCTGGGAGCCAACATCAGAAATGTCATTCTGGTCATCGGTTGCCTTCTCTGGACGCAGATCGCTAGAATAGTCAGGGCTTATACCCTTTCCCTCAAGGAAAGACCGTTCATTGAGCGATGTCACGCCATTGGATGCAATCATTCTCGAATTATCTGGGTCCATATTTTCCCCAACGTTTTACCCCTGGTGTTTGCCAATGCCATCCTTCTGATTGCCTCAGCAATCTATTTTGAAGTTACAGTCAGCTTCCTCGGGCTCGGCGACCCCACCCATATCAGCTGGGGAATGATGCTCCACTACGCCTTTGAAAGCGCAGCGATCATGGAAGGAGCTTACTGGTACATTGTCCCTCCTGGAGTGGCCATCATCTTGACAGTGCTGAGCTTTACCTTTGTGGGGCGGACCCTGGATGAAATATTTAATCCCAAACTGCGGCAGAGGTAGCCTTGATGGAACTCTTGAGCATTCAGAATCTGCATATCCATTACAAGACACTGGCCGGTATCGTCCGGGCGGTGGAAAGGATCAATCTGACCGCGGGCAAAGGAGAATCCCTTGGGCTTATCGGTGAGAGCGGCTGTGGGAAAAGCACCCTGGGGATGTCCCTTCTCGGCCTTCTGCCTTCGTCTGCCTATATTCCTTCCGGCCGGATCATTTTCAAGGAAACGGACCTGACGCAATTGCCCGAGTCAGAAATGAGAAAAATTCGCGGCGATAAAATTTCTTTGGTCTTTCAGGGGGCCATGAATGCCTTCAATCCGGTCAAGCGGCTCTCGAATCAAATCGCAGAAGGGATTCTGCTCCACAGGCGTTCCTGGACCTGGTCCCAGGCCCTGGACAGGGTTGCTGCCTTGTTCGAAGCCGTGGGCATTGAACCCTCTCGAATTCACGAATATCCCCATCAATTCAGCGGTGGAATGAAGCAGCGGGCCATGATCGCCATGGCTCTATCCTGCGATCCCGAAATCATCATTGCCGACGAGCCGGTCACTGCCCTGGACGTGATGAATCAGGCAAAGATACTGGAGCTCTTAAAGTCCCTCAGTCGGGACTTCAATCTCTGTCTCATCCTCATCACTCATGATCTCTCGGTGGTAGCGGAAGTTTGCGATCGTATCGCCGTCATGTACGGAGGTAAACTCATGGAGATCACTCAAGCCTCCGACATTTACAGACATCCCTACACAAGGCGCCTGTTCAAGGCCTTTCCCAATATTGAAGGACAAAGGGATATGGATTGGGGTATTCCCGGAACCCCACCAGACCTGATTTCGCCCCATCCAGGCTGTCGCTTCGCACCACGTTGCGACCAGCGAATGGAAATTTGTTCCTTAACAGAGCCAGAGCTCGTTCAAGATGCCTCCGGGCATTCCTTGAGCTGCCACCTGAAACGAAGACACGAAGAACCTGCTCAACGTTGAAGAATGGCTATAGGCCCTTTAAATAGGAAATATTTCACATTGCCACAAAGTTAAACTTAGGGAGCACATGACAGACTTTCGTATCAACAACCTCAAGGTGTGGTTTCCAGCCCAGGAAAATTTTTTCAGGAATCTGAGCTCGTCAGAAAATCGCTACGTCAAGGCTGTAGACGGTGTATCGTTTTCCATACGCTCCGGTGAAATTTTCTGCCTGGTCGGTGAGTCGGGCTGCGGCAAGACCACAACCGGTAACGCAATCCTTCGTCTGGAAGAACCTACGAGCGGGCAAGTCATTTACAATGATGTCGACCTCCTCTCGCTTAGCCGCAAGGAATTCACCCGGTACAGGTCCACGTTTCAAAAAATCTTCCAGGATCCCTTCGGTAGCCTTAATCCTCGCCAGAAAATTCTGGACATCATCAGCGAACCCCTGCTGGTTCACCGCCTGGCCATAAGCCCTCAAGATAGAAAAGAGCGTGTCCTCAAAGCCTTAGAAGATGCCGGTCTGACCCCCCCTGATGCGTTTTTACACTATTATCCGCATCAAATTTCCGGAGGTCAGAGACAGAGGGTGGTCATTGCCAGCGCCCTAGCCTTGGACCCAAAGTTTATTGTGGCCGACGAACCCGTCTCTATGCTCGATGTCTCCATACGGGCCAACATCCTCAAACTCCTCATAGATCTGCGGGACAAAAAGCATCTTACTTTTCTATTTATCACCCATGATCTTTCCCTGGCCTGGGCGATCTGTGACCGGATTGCCGTGATGTACCTTGGCAAAATTATTGAGATCGGCTCTGCCGACACCATTATACACGAGCCCAAACACCCTTACACTCGAGCTCTCTCCTCGGTCATTCCCATCCCTGATCCGGCTAGCAGAAAGGACAAGATTATCCTGGAAGGTGATATTCCCAATCCAATCAACATCCCTTCAGGGTGCCGTTTTCATCCCAGGTGTAACCAGAAACGAGCTCAATGCGCTTATGATTCTCCGGAACTTCAAGAATGCGGATCGGAACATTGGGTGGCCTGTCCCTATGCTGCATGATTTTCAATTTCGATTTTCCCAAAATCTCTACAATTCTGGATTTTGGATTGAGGGATAAACCTAAATTTCAAGGAGAAAAAAATTCAATGCCCAATACATCGAGCCATGTCTTAAGGGTGTTTATGAATAGACATTACCCTTGTATTGAATACGGCGAGGGAATATATATCTATGATGATACCGGCAAAAGATACATTGACGCTTCCGGAGGGCCGATATTGTGCAACTTGGGACATGGCCTTAAAGAAATGGCCGAAGTAATGAGTGAGCAAGCCCAAAAAATAGCCTATGTTTTCCGCAATGATTTTACCAACCGACCTCTTGAAAAGGCAGCTGCTCAGTTGTGCCGGGAAACAAACGGAAAGATGGATAAGGTCTTTTTCGTGTCCGGCGGAACCGAGGCCGTAGAGATGACTGCTAAACTGGCCCGAAAATATCATATCGATAATGGAGATGCCGAAAGATACAAGATCATTTCCCGCTGGCAAAGCTATCATGGAAGCACTATGGGGGCTCTGGCCTGGACAGGCATGACATCCCGAAGATCCGATTATATACCTTATCTTCATGATTTCATTCATATCCAGCCCGCTTACTGCTATCGCTGCTGGTTCAATCAACAGCCGGAAACCTGTGATCTGGCCTGTGCTCAATTCCTGGAAAACGAGATCCAGTGTTTGGGTCCTAAGACCGTAGCGGCTTTTATCGTCGAACCAGTATCCGGCATGTCCCTCTGCGGCGCCGTTCCCAGGGCGGATTACTTCAAACGCATCAGAGAAATATGCGACAAGTACGGGGTTTTGCTCATATTTGACGAAGTCATGACCGGCTGTGGAAGGACAGGTAAAATGTTCGCCTATGATCACTTCAACATCGTCCCGGATCTCATGGTTTTGGGAAAAGGGCTGGGGGGTGGATATTTTCCCATTGGAGCTGCAGTGATGACATCTAAGATATCGGAGACCATCGCCAATAGATCCGCCTTTTTTGGCACGGGCCACTCCTGGGCCGGCAACCCGCTGAGCGGTGCTGTGGCTTCAAAGACATTTGATTATCTCAGGGAACATAATCTGGTGAATCGATGCGCCCAGATGGGTGACTATTTATTCTGCAGGCTCAATGAGTTGCAATCCTACCCTCACGTCGGCGACGTCAGGGGCAAGGGTTTGATGCTGGGCGTTGAACTCGTAGAGGACAAAAAGACCAAACAACCATTCGACCCCACGTTTGGATACAGCGCCAGAGTAGCAAGCGAATGCCTCAAGCGCGGTCTGTTCATCGAACACTCGACCGGTTGCGACCGCGGTCAAGCCGGAGACATGATCATGCTCGGACCTCCGTTCATCATTACAAAAGATCAGATCAACGAAGTGATGGACATCCTGAGAGAAGTTCTTTCCCTTAATCTGAAAACACGGAGTTGACAGTGATTGACAAGACAACGACGGCAAAACAAGCCCTGCAGACATTAAAAAACGGATCAAGCGTGATGATAGGCGGGTTTGGTTCGCCGGGCACGCCTTTTACACTGATCAATACCTTGGTAGAACTCGGGACAAATGGGCTGACCGTGATAAAGAACGATTCCAACGAGCCTGGCATTGGGATCTCTAAGATATTGGAATCCGGACTTGCTCAAAGGTTGATTGTCTCACATATTGGATTAAATTCCTTAGTGGTGGAAATGATGAATACGGGCAGCCTAGAAGTAGAATTTTCTCCCCAGGGTATCCTTGCAGAAAGGATCCGGGCAGGGGGAGCGGGGCTTCTTGGTATTTTGACTGATATAGGCATTGATACCACCTTACGGGAAAACAGGAGAATAATTGAGTTGGATAATGGAGAAGAGGCCTTTTTGGAGCCTGCCCTAAGAGCAGATTTTGCTTTAGTACATGCTGCAGCCGGCGACGCGCTGGGCAATCTGGTCTACTCTAAAAGTTCGCGAAATTTCAACCCATTAATGGCTATGGCTGCGAAAGTTGTTGTAGCAGAAGTGGAAAATTTCCTGAATACTTCTGAGCTGGATCCGGATCAGATCCATACGGCAGGAGCATTTGTTGATCATGTCGTCCCCTTAGACGACCTTACTGAAGAATACGGAGTATTAAAACACCATGTCATACAAGGATAAAATTTGCTCCAGGGCAGCTCAGGAGATTGAGCACGGGTCGGTAATAAATCTGGGTGTAGGGATACCTACTTTGATATCCAAATATATTTCAGCGGAAAAAAGCCTGATCGTGCATTCTGAAAACGGGATCGTAGGCATGGGCAAGCCTTGCAGCATGCAAGAGGCGGATCGAGACTTGATTGATGCTGGAGGCACCTATGTTCATTTGGAAAAAGGGGCTTCTTTTGTGGACAGTGCGGTCTCCTTTGCTCTGATCCGATCTGGAAGGTTGGATATAGCCGTGCTCGGAGCTCTGGAATTGGATGCAAGCGGTAATCTGGCCAATTGGATTATGCCGGGCGGGTATACCCCGGGCATTGGAGGAGCAATGGAGCTGGCCCAAAAGGCCAATAGGCTCCTGGTAACCACATCCCATTGCACCCGCAAGGGGGAGCCGAAAATAGTAAAACACTGCACATTGCCCATAACGGCACGGGCCTGCGTGAATACTGTCATTACTGAACTCGCTGTAATAGATGTAACTGATCTAGGCCTTGAGCTACGGGCTCTGTCTCGGGACACCACCCTGGAAGAAGTGCTGGATAAGACGGATGCTCACCTCTATGTGCCTGACAAGGAGCTGGAAAAATTTTAACCTAGAAGAATTCGTAATTTATTCTTTAAGCTTGCGATTACTATTTCTTTTAGTTGAGTGTAACTATTATGCCAATACGATCAAAACGATATGAGTTTTTTGAAACCCTAGAAGTCAATAAAGATACATACCTTAACGAAA
>CAZUMF010000141.1:0-12006 GCA_964621385.1 uncultured Desulfohalobiaceae bacterium | reverse complement strand
CGATGGGGATCAGCCCATCCACTGGATTTGAAGTCCAGGCGCCACACCGGTGACGGAACGCTTCCGTGGAGAGCATCGTTAGCAAAATTCATCCGGAAACGCAAGCCCGATGTCAGCCCTGCCGCTGGCAGGGCTCGTATGAAACTTCAATTGAACTTGATCAAACCGGTGGTGAAAGAACTTAGCATCAGCGTAGCGATATATTCTTGATAACTATCTTGGCTCACTGGAAAGAGCTCTGAAGTCTATAGGCTTTAAGAAAAAGTTTTTGGCATTTATGCCAGATAAACAGCTCTTATTCTTTGTCTTAACAATCGAAAATCGAAAATCCAAAATCAAAAATTCTCTATGAGGAGGACTCACTTTTGAATAATTTTTTGCGCAATCTCATTCTCTGGGCGACCATTTCCCTGGTGATGGTGGTCCTGTTCAATATGTTCAACGCCCCCCAACAGGCTCAGAATCGACTTGCCTACAGCGATTTCCTGGCCAAGGTGGAGCAGGGGGAAGTCATTGCCGTGCAAATTCAGGGGGACAAGATTACCGGACGCTTGGCAAGCAATCAGAAATTTTTAACCCATGCCCCGGATGATCCCAATCTGGTCAAGAATCTCTTGGAGAAAAAGGTCGAGGTGGTGGCCAAACCCCGGGATGAGTCTCCCTGGTATATCACCCTGCTTGTGTCCTGGTTCCCCATGCTGCTTCTGATCGGGGTCTGGATCTTTTTCATGCGCCAGATGCAGGGCGGTGCCGGCGGGGGCAAGGCCTTTTCCTTTGGCCGCTCCAAGGCCAAGATGCTCTCCGAAGAGACGACCAAGGTTTCGTTTGACGATGTGGCCGGAGTGGAAGAGGCCAAGGAAGAACTGACGGAAGTTGTCGATTTTTTGAGCAATCCTCAAAAATTCACCCGTCTTGGCGGACGCATCCCCAAAGGGGTTTTGCTCGTGGGCCCGCCGGGAACCGGGAAGACCCTCCTGGCCAGGGCGGTGGCCGGCGAGGCCGGCGTTCCGTTTTTTTCCATTTCCGGTTCGGATTTTGTGGAGATGTTCGTGGGTGTCGGGGCCTCCCGGGTGCGGGATCTTTTTATCCAGGGCAAGAAGAACGCCCCCTGTCTCATTTTCATCGATGAAATGGATGCCGTGGGCCGGCAACGGGGGGCCGGCATGGGCGGCGGCCATGACGAACGGGAGCAGACCCTGAATCAGCTCCTGGTGGAGATGGACGGGTTCGAGGCCAATGAAGGGGTGATTCTCATTGCGGCCACCAACCGTCCGGACGTCCTGGATCCCGCCCTGCTCCGGCCCGGCCGGTTCGACCGCCAGGTGGTCGTGCCCAACCCGGATCTCAACGGGCGCAAAGCGATTCTGCAGGTCTACTCCCATAAGGTGGCCCTGGCCGAGAATGTGGATCTGGATGTCCTGGCCAGAGGAACCCCGGGCTTTTCCGGAGCTGATCTGGAGAATATGGTCAATGAAGGGGCCTTGATCGCGGCAAAGCTGGACAAGGAACACGTGGACATGGTCGATCTGGAAATGGCCAAGGATAAGGTCTTGATGGGCAAGGAACGGCGCACCATGATCCTGACCGAAGAGGAGAAAAAGACCACCGCCTATCACGAGGGCGGGCATGCCCTGGTGGCCAGGCTGCTGCCTAAGGCCGATCCGGTGCACAAGGTCTCGATTATTCCCAGAGGACAGGCCCTGGGCATCACCATGCAGCTGCCTGTGGATGACCGGCATACCTATTCCCTGGAATATCTGGAAAGCACTCTGGCGGTGATGATGGGCGGCCGGGTCGCAGAGCTCGTCTTTTTGAACCAGCTGACCACAGGGGCGGGCAATGATCTGGAGCGGGCCACCAAGATGGCCCGGAAGATGGTCACGGAATGGGGCATGAGTGAGACCTTTGGCTCGCTGTCCCTGAGCGATAACGGCAATGAGGTCTTCCTGGGCCGGGAGCTGGTGCAGCACAAGCATTACAGTGAAGAGACCGCCAAGCTCATCGATTACGAGGTTAAGAAAATTGTCAGCAAAGGCTACGACACCGCCAAGAAGCTCTTGGAGGAGAATCAGGAGATCATGCACCGCCTGGCCCATTATCTCCTGGAACGGGAGACCCTCAGCGGGGATGATCTCAACAAGATCATGGATAATGAAGATCTGCCCGAGCCGGAATCCAAGGCCGGGGAGGCTGCATCCGGAGCTGGAGCAAAGAAAGCTGAACAGGAGCAAGCGCCCGAGCAGGAGAAGGATGGCGGTGAATCCGGAGACGATGAGGATTTCAGGCTGGAAGAGGATGAGGAGTGAAGAAACTCTCACCGTCAATGGCTTTTCCTGCTGTCAAGAGTTTGAACGTCCAATGTTCATTCTTGAAGTTTCATACGAGGTGCGCCGGCCGCTGGCCTGGCGGACCGGCCAGTTTGATCAATGAAGAAACTTTGCTTTTCCAAAAGGTTGTCGCACTCGTCCGTCATTGCGAGGCGTCTTCGCCGAAGCAATCCCTAACAAGGGGCTTTTCTGAAAGATTGCTTCGCTTCGCTCGCAATGACGAGCGTTGATGAATGCTTGGAACTGTGACTCCATTGATTTCGACGGCAGAATCCTGAAAAATGGAAGTTCAGAGCAGTATAGTTGGACAAAATGATCATATGTTGAGAGTGGATGGCGCATGAGTGTGAAGCAGACCTGGACCGTGGCCGGCGGCAAAGTCCTTGATTTGAACCCGTACTGCATCGTCGGGATTGTGAATGTCACTCCGGATTCCTTTTATGACGGGGGGTTGTTTTTCCGTCAGGATGAAGCCGTGGAGCAGACCCTGCGATTGTTTGAACAGGGCGCAGCGGTCGTGGACATCGGGGGTGAATCCACCCGGCCTTTTTCCGAGCGGATCGATGCCCGGGAGGAGTTGCGGCGGATCATGCCCGTTCTCAGCCGGGTCCAGACTGCTTTGCCGGAGGCCTGTCTGTCGGTTGATACCTATAAGTCCGAGGTCGCGGCCAGGGTCCTGGAGGCCGGGGTCTCCATGATCAACGATGTGAGCGCCTGTCGTTTCGACCCCGCCCTGATCGACGTTCTGGTTTCCTATCAGCCGGGCTATGTCTTGATGCACAGCCAGGGCCGTCCGGAAGACATGCAGCGGGACCCCCGGTACAGGGATGTGGTGGAGGATATCCACGCCTTTTTTGAGGCCCGGATGAACGATCTGATCAAGGCCGGTCTTGCGGAAGAGCATATTGCCCTGGACCCGGGGATCGGTTTCGGGAAGCTCCTGGAACATAACCTGCGACTCCTGCAGCAGATCGAGCGGTTTTACGACCTGGGCCGTCCGGTGTATATGGGGCTGTCCAATAAATCCATGTGGGAGAAACTCCTGGGGCTGCCCTCGGGTAAGCGGCAAACTGCGACCCAGGTGGCAACAGCGCTCTTGGCGGCAAAAGGGGTGCGGGTGCACCGGGTGCATGAAGTGGAGCTCACCCGACAGAGTTTGGAGATTGTGCAGATTCTTCGATTTGCAGATAATTCACAATAATGTGCCAAAAAGTTTATAAAAATTTTAGCTCCCTGGAAAGAGTTCTGATCGGGTAGAATCCTCTGCTTTTCTTTTATTCATCATTCAACGTTGGACGTTCGATGTTCGACGTTTATACGGAAAGGGAACAATGCTCAAAAAACTGTTCGGCACTGATGGTCTGCGGGGTCAGGTCAATCATTTCCCCATGCAGCCGGAAGTGATCATTCGACTGGGCCTGGCCGCAGGGCAGTATTTTCGAAACAGCAACAAACGGCACCGGGTCTTGATCGGGAAAGATACCCGCTTGTCCGGCTATGTGTTTGAAACCGCCCTGACGTCCGGCTTGTGCGCCTCCGGCATGGATGTCTATCTGGTGGGCCCCCTGCCCACACCGGCGATTTCTTTTTTGGCCAAGAACATGCGGGCCGATCTGGGGATCGTGATTTCAGCCTCGCACAATCCCTTCCAGGACAACGGCATCAAATTTTTCGACCGGGCCGGATTCAAACTCAGTCAGTCTGTCGAGGACGACATCACCCGGCTGGTCCAGGAGTCGGAGTCCAGCTGGGACAGCCCGGAAGCCGCGAGGATCGGCCGGGCCTTTAAGCTGGAAGACAGCCCCGGCCGGTATATTGTGTCCCTGAAGAACAGCTTTCCATCCCATCTGACCCTGGATGGTTTGAAAATTGTCCTGGACTGCGCCAACGGAGCCGCCTATCGGGTGGCCCCCCTGGTCTTTCAGGAGCTGGGGGCCGAGGTGGTCAAGCTGGGCGTGGAGCCGGACGGATTGAACATCAACGCGCAGTGCGGTTCCCTGCATCCGGAACTGGTGCAGAAGCAGGTTTTGGAGACCGGCGCTGACTTGGGAATCGCCCTGGACGGGGACGGCGACCGGGTCATCCTGGTGGATGAGCAAGGGACAATTCTGGACGGGGATCAGGTCCTGGCCATCTGCGCCCGGGACGGTCTGGACAAGAAAACCCTGGCCGGAAACAAACTGGTGGCCACAGTCATGAGCAATATGGCCCTGGAGATTTTCATGAAGGACAACGGCGGGGAGTTGATCCGCACCCCGGTTGGAGACAAGAATGTGGTGCAGGCCATGTGCGAACACGGCACCCTGCTGGGCGGGGAGCAGTCCGGGCATCTCATTTTTCTGGAGTACTCCACCACCGGCGACGGGGTCCTGGCGGCATTACAGATGCTCAAGATCATGCAGGAAAATGAAAAACCCGCTTCAGAGCTGGCCGGGCTGTTGGAGCCATTTCCCCAGGAACTCATCAATGTCCCGGTACAGCGCAAGGTGCCCTTTGAGAGCGTGCCCCGGGTCGCAGCCGCGGTCCGGGACGCTGAAGAGCGGCTCGGCGCCACGGGTCGGGTTCTGTTGCGCTATTCCGGGACGGAGTCCAAGGCCAGGGTCATGGTGGAGGGAGAGGATCAGGCCCTGGTGCAGCATATCGCCCTGGAACTGGCGGACGCCATCAAGGACTTTGTCAAATAATCCACATACCCGCGACGAGGTAGTCTTCCATCGATATTTTGAAAATGTAAGAAAGCAGATGGTTGTCCACAGATCACACAGATTGACACGGATAGGTAATTTTTCATTATCCGTGTCAATCCTGTTAATCTGTGGACCCTAGTCTTCTTTTCTTAGGTTTGGATTGAAGCTCAGCAAAAAGCAAAGTATAAGCGGATGAGCACCCGCGACGACGGGCACGACGAATTGTATTTTTTTTGAACAACACTTGCAGTGAAGAGCTATGTATTGTCTCAAACACTTGGTGAAGCCCCGTAACGGCTTCGTTGTGCTCCTGCTCTGGTGGTGCTTTCACAGCCTGCCGGCAGCGGCCTTTTCCCCGGATTTTCAAGAGGCGGCCCAACAGGTCGATGCCCAGCTGGGCGGTCTGCACAGCCTGCAGCTGGAGATCAGCTTCCCGGACGAGCCCCGGCTCAAGCTTTTGCTCTGGATCAAAGACGCGGCCTGGCGCCAGGAATGGGTTCAAAAGCATGCTGACGGCTCTCAGAGCCTGGTGGCCGCGGCTGTGGGGCGGGGCAACCGGAGTACGGCCCGGTATCACGGACAACAGGGCTTTCCGCTGCCCGTCCTGTTCTTCTGGTATCGCCGTCCGGTGCAGGCATTCTGGGAGCAGCAGGGGATCGATCCCGCGCACCGGGTCTATCGGTTTTTGGACACAACGCCCTGTCTGGTCCTTGGCGCCGAACGTCACCTCCAGGATCTGCCTCAGGTCTGGCTGCACGCGGAACACTGGGTCCCGATCAGGCTGGAGCCCAGTGACGCTCCGGTCTGGACCTGGCTGGAGTACCGCAGGATCGGCAACACCCCGCTTCCGCACAGAGCCCGGGTAGAGGCTGCCGACGGGACGCAGGTGGAGCTGACGCTCGCCTGGAGGGGCGTCAACCGGGACATTGCAGAGACCTTGTTCGATCCGGCCGCCTTCAGGGACAGATTCCACAACGCCCCCCCGCCTGGCTGCGAACTGGAGCTCTGTGCCAGGCTGTTCCGCATCCTTCCGCATGGCGAGTAAGAATGAAGCCAGCTGTGGTTGAAATAATAAGCTGATTCGGGGATATGAGCATGTCTTTTCTTTGATTCACCATTGAACGTCCAACGTTCGATGTTCATTCTGTCACGCCCCTTTGGTTCAAAAAAGTCTGAAATTTCATACGAGCCCTGCCGGAGGCAAAGCTGACATGATCCTCCAGGTTGCCCTGCTCAGCCCTCCCTACAGGGTGCTCTCCTATGTCCCGCCTCCATATGCTGAAGTGGTGCCCTGCCGGGTCGGCCAGCGGGTCTGCGTCCCCCTGGGGAAGGGCTTTCGCTGCGGCCTGATCTGGAGAATCGATCCGGCCGGGGCGGATGTCCCCGGGGTCAAGCCCGTGCTCTGGCCACTGGAGTCAAGCCCGCTGCTGTCTCCGGACTACCTGGACTTTATTCAGGCCCTGGCCGTTCGATATGCCGTCAGTCCGGGCCGGGTCCTGGGCTCTGTGCTGCCCAAAAATCTGCGCAGCATCAATCTGCAGCTGCGGACTCAGGCAGACGGGCTGCCCAAACGGATATCGCTCACCGCCATCGCCGGTCTCGAACCGGAACAGCAGGACCGTCTGGCCCGCTCCTGGCACGAGGGCTCCGTGAGCCTGGGACCGGTCCGTTCGGAGCAGGGGTCCCCGGTCTTTGTCGTCACACAGGATCCGCCCTGGCCCCTGCGCCCCCATGCGAAGCGCCAATGGCGGCTGGTGGAGCAGCTCTGGGAGAACGGCCCCCAAAGCCTGGAGCAATTGCGGCGATCCTGCGGAGCCGGGGTTCAAGACAGCCTCAGGCGGGTGGAGGCCCTGGGGGTGATCCGGCGCTGTTCCGCGGGAGACATCGTACAGCGGCCGGAGACGGCCGGATTAGGGGAGGCAGGTCCGAGCCTGAGCCCTGAGCAACAGGAGGCGTTTGAGGCTTTGCATCAGGAGCTTATCAGCGACAGGCCCGGTTTCAGGCTCCTCTTCGGGATCACGGGGAGCGGGAAGACCCTGCTCTATCTGCATCTTATCCGGGCTTGCCTGGCTGCGGGCCGCTTTGCCCTGTGCCTGGCTCCGGAAGTGGCCCTGGCCTGGCGCATCTGGACCCAGGCTGTGGCGTTTCTGGGAAGGCAGGCCTGTGTGCTCTACCATGGGTCTCAGACCGCTGTGGAGCGGGAGCAGACCTTCACCCACCTGGCCGCCCGAACAGAGCCCTGTCTGGTGGTCGGGACGCGTTCGGCGGTGTTTCTTCCCGGGAATGACTGGGGCTTGATCATTCTGGACGAGGAACATGACGCCTCCTTCAAGCAGGAAGAGCGCTTCGGGTATCAAGCCAGGGAGGCGGCGTTTTATCTGACCCGCCACAGCCGAGGACTGCTGCTGCTCGGTTCCGCCACGCCGGATATGAAGACCTTTTACGCGGCCCGGGACCAGAAGGCTCCCGTGATCAGGCTCCCGAACAGGGTGGGCGGGGGATGCCTGCCTGCGGTGGAGATCGTTCCCCTGCCTGCCAAAAAATTGGACGCACCCCTGCATCCGGACGTGGGCAGGGATCTGTTTGCCTGTCTCGAACGGGGGGAACAGGCGATTGTCCTCTTGAACCGGCGCGGGTACGCCCCCCTGGTCTATTGCACGGCCTGTTCCCAGGTGGTGAAATGCGGGCAGTGCGATGTGGGCATGACCTTCCACAAGAACAGGGAACGGCTTATCTGCCATTATTGCGGTCAGAGCCGGCCTTTTCCGCTGCCCTGTCCGGAATGCGGCGGGCACCAGTACGTTCCTCTGGACGAGGGCACGGAACAGGTGGAAGAGTATTTGCAATCCAGACTGGATCGGGAGATCGGCATCCTCCGCCTGGACCGGGACACCACCAAGCGCAAGGGCAGTCTGGAATCGATCCTGGAACGCTTCGCCCAGCGCAAGGCCCAGCTGCTGATCGGCACCCAGATGTGCAGCAAGGGGCATCATTTTCCCGAGGTGACCCGGGTCGTGGTCCTGGACGGGGATATCGGGCTCAATCTCCCGGATTACCGGGCCACGGAGCGGACCTTTCAACTGCTGGTCCAGGTCGCCGGCCGGGCCGGCCGGGGGGAAAAGCCGGGCAAGGTCCTGATCCAGACCCGCAATCCAGGGCATTATTGCTGGCAATACATTGCGGCCAATGATTATGAAGGCTTTTATGAACAGGAAATCGAACTCAGGAAACGCTTCCGCTATCCGCCCTTTGTGAAGCTCGCCCTGCTGCGTCTCGACTTTCCGGTGCAGGAACCGCGGGGAGAGGAACTCATCCGGGAAACTGCGGGCCGGCTTCGGGACAGAGCCAGGCAGACGGACATGGAAATCCTCGGACCGGCCCCGGCCCCGCTTCGGATCTTACGGGGCAGGAAGCGCTATCACTGCCTGATTAAAGCCGCTGACTGGTCCCAGATCAGGGCGCTCTGCAGCCCGGAACTGTCCGATTGGTCCGTCCGATCACCCCTGCGGGTCAGCCTGGACCTGGATCCGGTGCAGATGCTTTGATTCTTCTGAAATAGTGTTGAGCGTGACTGGTTGAAGACGAAATTTGACGTTGTTTTCGTTTTTGGGTAGCACCAACCCCTTCCCCTGAAAGAATTCCCATCCCATCAATTTATTTTGTATCATTAAATATTCCGGAATGATACAATCGTTGCAGGTTTCGGCTGTGTGAATTTCCATGATGTATGGGCCGGAGGGAAGAGGTTTTAAGGTAGGGATTTTGAAGATAAAAAACCCCCGACCGCTTGGCAGCCGAGGGGAAAATTTGCCCTGTTTACTTGTAAGCAGGGTATCAATTATGTCAAAATCAGAATCAAATCAAACCTACTCCTCATTTTTTTTAGTAACCTTGATGGGTAGTTCAGCGCCAAATTGAAATTCGCCAGAATTTTCTGAATATTCAATTAAAACTGCATGCCTTCCTGGTGCTTTTGCAGTAAAACCAGGAGGATTTATCAAATCTATATGTTGATCTTTGTTTGAAAAATCAAAGCTATCTGTTTCAATCACATTTTCTACTTCTCCATTGGGATGTTTTAATGAAACTTTTAAAGATATTGTAACTTTTTCATCAGAATCTTTTTCCCAAAAAGTCCCAATGCAAAAAGAAGGAAGTTTTATTGGAAATTCAGAAAACTTACCAGACTCAACAATCTGTACATAACTATGCCGGTTTGATCCAGTTTCTGTTAAAATATGTTCACATAATACGGACCAAATATTTTTTAACATCTTAGTTCACCCCAACTCAAACTCAAATTAACAATTAATGTGTCCAGCAAGATTCTTCAGATCTAAAATCTTTCCTATGGATATTTGAAGGGAAGCTGTTCTCTTCTGTGCTTTCATTAACATAATTAATTATAATTGAATTGTCTTCAATTGTTTTTTCTAAACGACGGTATTCTTTTCGGTGAATTTTTGTAATAGTCTCAAATGTATAATTCTTTGTCAAAAGATGGATTAAGTAAGAGTTGAGAGATAATCCTTCAATTTCAGCTTGCCGCGAAAGATTCCCGTGAAGACTTTTTGGCAGCCTAAGCCGCGTCTGTCCGCTGTATTCCTTTTTATTCAAAGGCTCAGGTATAGGCTCGCCGTACTCTTCCTTAATCGCAATCATTTCTTCAGCAATTTCAAGAGCCTCATTCATGGCCTCTTGTTGTGTATCCCCAAACGCTGTCAAACCAGGTAATTCTGGGATTGCAGCGAAATATGACTCGTCTTCATCGCTCCATATAATATTTACTGAGTAAGGAACCATTCTTTTATTCCTTTTCTTTTGAAACAGCTTCTCTGATAAATTCAACCAATTGAGCAATTTGAGCAGGCTTTGCTTTTGAACTTTTCTTATGATCAGGCTGAAAATTCATAAGATCATTAAAATAATTATTTTTCCATAGCACATAGCTTGGGTGCTTATACATTTTTACGTGACTTCCTCCTTTTTTCTTTCGTGATTCCTGTGGTTGAAAGCCAGCAGATTCGGCTAGCTCACACAAATCCATAAAAGGATAATTGTTTTTTGAGCTCAGTGCTTTTTCGCATTTTTCTTCCAACCCAAACTTTTCTTCAAGGGTAGTCTTTTCTTTATGGTTACTCATGAACAATCCAAATTAATATTATGGTACCAAATACGGAACCATGTCAAGGCTTAAATAGCGTTATTTTAAGAATATTTATTAACTGTCTGATAGTTTTTATTTTTTGTCATGTCCGAATAGCCCCAAGCCACCCTTTTTGGATCTTGCTCCACCCAGATGGAGTAAAAACGAAGTACGGTAAAATTTTTCATATAATTTCTAACAATATGTCAAGGAGCAATAATAAATTTATCCTTCCAGCCCCCTCCCTTGAGCCGCCATACGTTCTACGCCTGGCTTGCAGATCACCTGACCATATTGAAGGGCATTTCCGGCCCCCCTCTGGTTGTACCCGTCTATCCGTGAACCCGTCGTCTCGTGAAGGTTTTGCTCCAATATCTCTGCAACCTCGGCAGGATCATGGCTCTCTGTCATCTTTAGGCAATGCAGATTCAGTGGGTGCTTTCTGGCCTCTTCGATTTCCGCTCGGGTTGTGTGTTGAGCAGGCATAGTGCCCTCAAAAAATTGTCCGATTGTTTACCCCAATCATGCACAATTTTTGTTCAAAAAGAAAGATCCGCAAGATCATTTCTGAGCCTGGAGTTTCTGGACTGCTCCGCCTTGCCATACAAGAAAGGGGGCATCAGATGCCTTGCACATATCCCCTTGCAGCTTCCTCTTCATGTAGGCAATGGTGAGCTGTTGCCGTGCATATCAATTTCAATACATCGAAATAATGTGCAAATTTCTATACAGAAATAAATTGCCCTTGTCTGACGCACCTGCAAAAAGTCGTAAGTAAACGATTCGAGCGACTCAATGTTCTTGTAGTTATCTGGATTTACTGACCTCTGACCACTGACTACTGACCCCTGGCGGCTGCAAAAGGATTTTTTGCAGCCGCATCTTGTCTGGTTTTTCCGGACAGCTGTCTGGTTTTTCCGTATAAGCCGGCGTATATGTAAAATAGCATAAATTCATAGAGTTAAATCAAGTTTGAATTCAGGTGTTTCTCAGCTGTCCAGTTTTTCCGGATTTTTGGGTCTATTCTCTTGCCCACAAAAAAGCCAACTTGCTGATTTTATTGACTCAGGTTGTTTGGCCTGTTTTTTGCTATGTAATTGACTGCCGGGAATTGGCTGTGGAGTTCAGCGCCTACCGTTAGGCTCGGGTTGATTTCATCTTTCGCAGACCGAACTCTGTGCAAGCCGGTTGAGCGTGCTGAGTTGATAAACACGGCCCGGGAACTGCTAGGCTAAACTTGATTATTCGGCGGCCTCTCATGGAATATGTAGTTTATGAAGGGCTTCATCAGCATGACAAAGATCATATTGATGGAATTTTGGGATCTCTCCGTGGAAAGCCTTATTACGTCGCCATCTTGAACTCTGCTCAGGGATGGGTCCTTTTTAAAATCGATTTCAAAAGCGGTGAAAATAAGCCTGAACTGACTGAAATTGACACGATTCAAACTGTTGACGGGGTCATATCCTTTTTCCAAATTCAAGGACTCACCCCGTTATGCCCAAAACTGGAAATTGAGGATGAAATTGTTCATTGAAACCGATTGCGGTGAGTGCTACGGTCTATCAAATTTATTTTTTGGAATAAAATGAACGAGGTCTACCATGGCCAAAAAGCTTGACCCGCCAAAGAGCACACCACCTGGGAAGACATCGCCTGCTCCAATATGGTTCAGAATGAAGCCGCCTGTGGGAAAACTGATGGCGCAAGGGAAGGTCAAGGTTGAGGGCGGGAGGTATGTGAAGGGTGGTGTGTTTTCGGCAAGCCTGCGTGAAAAAGAAAATTTCGTGTCGTATGCTGTCTTTTCAGCAGGCTTGGGTAGGCTCAAAAAATTTGCACGAACCCG
>CAZUMF010000140.1:0-12010 GCA_964621385.1 uncultured Desulfohalobiaceae bacterium | reverse complement strand
ACTGTGTCCCCGGGCAGTATCGAAGCAGACAGACTGATCAGGGCATCTTCACAGTCGGGATGCTCATCCGGAATGATCTTCCAGTGCGCAGCAAGACTTGTGCAAATGTTGATTTCATCAAAAAGGGCACTCAGTTGTTTCCGGGAAACCTCTTTCAAATCCTGCTCCGGGTCGATTGCTCCCGCTTTCTTGAGCCTTTTCAACTCCATGAGATGCACGTAGGCCAAGGTCGGCAGAGCACAGGCCGGAAAATAGAGAGAAGCACCTCCTTCCAGCAAAACTTGAAAGCAGCCCTTCTGATCCAGGAAATATTCTTTCCGCCTGAGCAAAAGATCCAGAACCACATTTACGTCAAGAATGACATTCATTTTAAATACTTTTCCTCCAAGGCTTCAAAAAGCATCTCTTTATCTGTTTTTTTAGTGGGAATGTATTCATAGTCACTGCCGAGTAAGCTGTGGATCTTTTGAAGTAAGAGCGCCGCCTTTCCCTCAACAGGGTCTATTGCCTTATCCCCTGCATCCACACTCATCACGGCCTCATCATCGATCACAACCTTTACCGGGACCCGTCTCATCTTAAGTTTAACGGCCCCATCAAAATAAAGACGTCCATTTTCATATATGGCATTCAGTTCCATCTTCTATTCCACCTTTTTCAGACCGCTTTCGTCCTTTTTGTATTTGTTTCCACATACCAGGCAATCCAAATCGTCGGTCAAACGTTCTCCACATTGGCACATCCAATCCGCCTGCCTGGCCGGGTTGCCAACCATAAGGGCATGATCAGGAACGTTCTTCGTTATCACGGCACCCGCGCCCACGAAAGCATAGCGGCCGATGGTCGTCCCGCAGACAATGGTGCAGTTGGCTTCCAGAGTGGCTCCATGCTGGACCAGGGTGGGCCGGACCTGATCCATCTTGCTCAGCTCGGCCCTGGGATTATAGATATTGGTAAAGACCATGCTCGGCCCGCAAAAGACCCCGTCCTCCAGGGTCACGCCCTTGTAGACCGAGACGTTGTTCTGGATCTTGCATCTGTTTCCGATGGCCACATTTGGGCCGATGACTACATTTTGCCCGATATTGCAGTTTTTGCCAATCTGAGAGTTTTTGGGTAGTCCTCCGCGGATACTTTGCTAAAGCTTTGCGGCGTAAAAGAGAAGAAATGTATTTCACGCCCGTTCGCTGCGCTCACTTGAGTCGCCCAGTGAAACACCCCAGAGGGGTCCCCCGGTTTCACCAGGCAGGCAGAGACTTCAGAGAGTCAAGATGGAGAAGAGTTTCTTTTTGACCGTGTAGGAGAAAGGCAGGACACGGTCAAAAGTGGCTCAGCCCTTCGGGCAATGACGCAATCCGGTCGCCGAAGGCGATAAGGTTTTCCCCGGGCGCTCTTGCCTCCCGCCCGGGAAAAAAAGAAAACAGCTCTTCACTCGTTCTGCCTCTTCTCGGCGGCCTCAGCGGCTCAAGCGAGTCTTCGCCTGCCCGGCACTCAAAAGAGAAAACTGTAAATGAAGCAAATGTCCAACCAAGATAATCTTGCATACCCTAGAGCATGTTAAGGATAACGGGTGAGTGCGGGGAGCGGGCGTGGAATAAATTTCTTAATCAGAAAAATGTTAGAGAGAACTAATTGTTCATTCGTGAAAATTCGCCTGCCCCATTAACCAGAGTCCATTTATGGGAGTTAATCGGGGTGAGCATTCGTGGACAGATTCTTCTCCCGATTAAACTCCATCCGCCGCACCCGCACCAACGTCTCCTCGATGAGGCGCCGATTGAAGGAAATCACGTCCGCCACCAGCCCGATCATGAGCACCTGAAAGCCAACAATAAACATGATGGCTGCGAAAATAAGGGACTGAATGTGCCCGGCCCCGTTGCCGGTTACATAGTAGATCAGGAATCTGACCGAGGGAACCATGCCGGCCAGGATCAGGAGGCAGCCGATGTAGAAAAACACCCGCAGAGGCTGGTACATGGTGTACATGCGGATGATGGTCGAGACCTGGTTCTGGACAAAGTGGGGGATGGACTTGAAGAGCCTGGAGGCCCTGGTCTTGGAGTTGGTGTTCACCGGAACCGAGGTCACGGCCAGGTGCTTCTTGCCGGCCTGGATCACGGTCTCGATGGTGTAGGAAAACGAGGAGACGATGTTCGTCTGCAAAGCCGCTTCCCGACCCAGGGCCCGGAAGCCGCTGACCGCATCCGGGACATCGGTTTCCGAGAGCATCCGAACCACGAAGCTGCCCGCCTTTTGCAGCCGCTTCTTATTTTTTGAGAAATGGGCGATCCGGTCGGTCTGCCGGTCCCCGACGACCATATCCGCCTCGCCCCTGACAATGGGCGCCACCAGCTTTTTGATGTCCTGGCCTGAGTACTGATTGTCCCCGTCCGTGTTGACGATGATGTCCGCGCCCAGTCGCAGGCAGGCGTCCAGGCCCACGAGGAAGGTCCGGGCCAGGCCCTTGTTGTTCGTGTTCTTGACGATGTGATCCACACCGATCTCCCGGGCCACCTGTACGGTGCGGTCACGGGAGCCGTCGTCGATGATCAGCACCTCCACCTGGTCGATGCCCTCGATCTTCCGGGGGATGTCGGCGACGGTCTGGGGCAGGGTGTCCTCTTCGTTGTAGCAGGGTATCTGGACGATTAGTTTCATGGTTGGTTAAGAGAAAGAAAAGAAATTAAGAGTATTCCACGCCCGCTTCGCTTGAGTCGCAGAGACTTCAGAGAGTCAAGATGGAGAAGAGGGTTTATTTTTGACCGTGTCGGAGAAAGGCAGGACACGGCCAAAAGGACTCCGCCCTTCGGGCACAATACTTTTCCGATTTCGCCGGAGGCGAGGCGATTTTTTCACAGGCGGCTTTTCATTACCCTTTATTTATCCACTCTTCCCTTGTTATACCAGCCTGTCTCAATATCCTGATCAAAAGATCGACCCCGATTTCTTTATTGTGTGGATTGGGAATTGTAAGCCTTATATCACCTTTTACCATATACAAATGTTTTCCTCCTGCATAAGGTCCACTAAATCCAAAGAGCTTAAGATTTTTGACTAACTTTTTATATGAAACAGGATTCAGCAAAGCTTTAGGCCGCTGTTTGGTTTATTTCTTGAATCTTGTATTCACCTAAATCAGGCACAGGAAGACCTTGCTTCACACTGAGCAATATCCAGCCTTCTACAACATCCTTCAAATTATTTCGACACTCTTCAAGCGTTTTTCCAGTCGCCCATACTCCTTGAAGTTCCTTGATTTCTCCATAATATGGTTCTTGATCATTATCAATGATTTCATATTGAGCTCTTCGCAAAGCTTCATCAATATATTCTGTCAACATAATGTCTCCAAAAAGTTGATCTTACCCTTTATGACGGCCGTAAGTATAGGTGGCTCAAAGGATATGTAGACACACTCCGCACCTTTCGGGGACATCGGGCGTCACGTCCAGGGAGAAGAAGAGGGTTAACCACGGCGCACACGGCAAGACACGGCGTAAGAAGCCTGAATTATTTTGCCCAAACCCAAAATCATCCAGGCATTCGCAGCCGCTTCGCGGCATATGCCTGTTTTATTTTCGCCGATGGCGGAGCGAGTGGCAGAGTGATTTGCACGAAGTGCAAAGCGCACTGCCCTGTTCTAACGCCGTGCTCGCCGTGAGCCCAGTGGTGAAGAATTCTTTTCTTAAATTTTTTGGCTACCGTTAAAACACACACTCCGCACCTTTCGGGGACATCGGGCGTCACGTCCAGGGAGAAGAAGAGGGTTAACCACGGCGCACACGGCAAGACACGGCGCAAGAAGCCTGAATTATTTTGCCCAAGCCCAAAATCATCCAGGCACTCGCAGCCGCTTCGCGGCATATGCCTGTTTTATTTTCGCCGAAGGCGGAGCGAGTGGCAGAGTGATTTGCACGAAGTGCAAAGCACGCTGCCTTCCTCAGGCGCTGTGGTCGCCGTGGTCGCCGTGGTGAAAAATTCTTCTCATGTGCTTTTAGCAAAGAATATACCACTGCCGGTGAATCGGTTAATCGGTGAGTCGTGAATCAGCAACAAGGTGAAAGGCTCAAGGGGCCAAGGAACAAGGGGCAAGCAGCAAGTGAGGGGTAGCACAGTAAAAAGTTTGCGCACAAGGCAATATTTTGCACATAACGTGCAGTGAATTGCAAAGCATATTTCTCTGGATCCTCTTGCGGTATGATCTTTTTAATCCCTGATCCCATACCGCTTCAATCATTTTCCAGGTTGACTACAAAGTAATATTTGCTCGGGCTTAAGTCAATACTGCTTGCATCCCTGGCTGAATAAAAGGCTACGCCAGCAGGCGTGGAAGCCTTTTCCTTTGCCAAGCCCAGGCAAAGGAAAAAACATTCTTCTTCTCTTCCTTCTTCCTTAGTGTTCTTCGTTACTTCGTGGTTCAATTATTTCTGTTTTTTCTTAACCACAAAGGGCACAAAGTACACAAAGGGAAGATTAATCAAAGCGGGGTAGGCTCCTTGCCTCTCATCCAAAGCCATGAGATACATCGAGCCATACCGCTTTGCTCAAACTTTGCATCCCTGGCGGGATAAAAGAATACGCTGCCAGGCGTGGAAGCCTTTTTCTTTACCAAGCCCAGGCAAAGAGAAATTACTTCTTCTCTTCCTTCTTCCTTCTTCCTTCGTGTCCTTCGTTACTTCGTGGTTCAATTATCTCTGTTTTTCTTAACCACAAAGGGCACAAAGTACACAAAGGGAAGATTAATCAAAGCGGGGTAGGCTCCTTGCCTCTCATCCAAAGCCATGAGATACATCGAGCCATACCGCTTTGCTCAAACTTTGCATCCCTGGCGGGATAAAAGAATACGCTGCCAAACGTGGAAGCCTTTTCCTTTGCCAAGCCCAGGCAAAGGAAAAAACATTCTTCTTCTCTTCCTTCTTCCTTCGTGTTCTTCGTTACTTCGTGGTTCAACTCTCTTGGGTTGCGGGCGAAGCCAGTTTTGGAATTTAAAATTCTGTCATTCGAATTTGCCTGCCCAGTGAAACCTTCTTCTGTTTCACGGGGGTTTCGGATTTCGATATTCGAATTTCGAGTTTATAGTGTATTCGTGTCCTTCGTTCCTTCGTGGTTCAATTATCTTTCTTTTTTCTTAACCACTTCACACCAAGCTGATTTTTCACTTACCCTGATCACGCAAAACCCAATTCTCCAGTTTCCAATACACCAATTTTCATTCTCCCCCACTCAGGCATAAGCCCGGCGCCACATTTCGAACATCATCAGGTTCCAGAGCTGGTTGGAATTGTCCTCGCGGCCCCCCTGATGCCGCTCCCAGAGCAGGTGCACCGCTGCCGGCCGCACAAAGTCCTTCAGACCAGACACCGGGCTGATGAGCAAGTCACGGGCCATTTCCTTGATTTCGCCCCGCAGCCAGGCCGCCACCGGGACGTTGAAGCCCTGTTTGGACCGGTAGAGGCAGTCCCTGGGAACGCGTCCCTCATTCATCTTCTTGAGAATATACTTGGACTCCCTGCCCTTGAGTTTATAATCCGGAGAGAGCCGGGCGGCATACTCAAAGATGCGGTGGTCCAATATCGGGGCGCGGACCTCCAGGGAGTGGGCCATGCTCATGCGGTCCACCTTGACCAGGATGTCCTCGGGCAGGTAGGTCTGGATATCCGCGAACTGGGCCCGGGTCAGGGCGTCGGCGTTGCTTACTTGACGTAAAGCCTGCTGCATTGGCCCGAAGGTATCGGAGCCGTCCAGAGCGCCGGCAAAATCCCCCTGGTAAAGACCTTTTTTCAGCTCCGGGCTGAAGTAAAAGGACATATCCCGGGGATAGGCCTCTTCAAGGGACATGGATAGATTGGCTAAAAAAGTTTTCAGGCGCAGGGGGCGGGGCATGTTGTCCAGCCTGGGATAAAGCCGGCTCAGCGGCCCCAGGAGTCCCTTTTGAAGTAAGGGCGGGATGCTTGACCTGATCCTGTCCTCGAAGCGGACCATGGCGTAGCGCTTGGCATACCCGGCAAAGACCTCGTCGCCCCCGTCCCCGGACAGAGCCACGGTCACATTCTGCCGGGCCATCTTGGAGACGTAGTAGGTGGGGACGGCCGAGGCGTCGGCAAAGGGCTCGTCAAAGTGGCGGACGATCCGCTCCAAGACCTCCAGGGCATCGGGCTGGACCGTGAATTCGTGATGATCGGTCTTGTAGCGCTCCGCCACCTGTCTGGCAAAGGCCAGCTCATTGAAGCGCTTCTCGGAAAAGCCGATGGCCGCGGTCCGAACCGCTTCTCCGGGATTCATCCCGGCCATGGCCGCGACCACGGCGCTGGAATCGACCCCGCCGCTTAGAAAGGCCCCCAGGGGAACGTCGCTGATCATACGCTTTTGCACGCAGTCGTCAAAGAGGTCCGCCAATTCCTCCAGGACCCGTTCTTCCTGGTCCGGGCCGATGTCACCGGTCATGGCCAGATCCCAGTACCGTGTCTGCCGGAATCCGTCCGGCGTGATCACGGCCAATGCGGCCGGGGCCAACTTTTTTACCCCCTTGAAGATGGACATGGGCGAGGGCACATAGCCGAAACTGAAGTAGGCGTCCACGGCCCGGGATTCGATTTCCCGGCTCATTCCGGGAACCTTCAGCAGGGCCTTGAGCTCGGAGGCGAAGGCGATACTATTCTTTTCATAAGCGTAGTAGAGGGGCTTCTTGCCGATGCGGTCCCGGACCAGGACCAGTTTCCCCCGCCTCTCATCCCAGAGCCCGATGGCGAACATGCCGTTCAGCCTGTGGACAAAATCCTCCCCCCATTCCAGATAGGCCCAGATGATGGTCTCGGTGTCGCTTCTGGTCCTGAAGCTGCAGCCCCTGGCCTCGAGCTCCTTCTTCAGCTCCAGGAAGTTGTAGATCTCGCCGTTGAAGACCACCTGGATCGAGCCGTCCGGAGAGGCCATGGGCTGGTCTCCGGTCTCCAGATCGATGATGGACAGCCGGCGGTGCCCAAGGCCCACATTGCCCCGTCCCCGGCTTTTCCCAGCCTCTTTTCCCTCCGGCTTCCCAGCCTCCCAGCCTTCATGCCTCCCAGCCTCCCAGCTTCCCAGCTTCCCAGCATTTACAAAATACCCCTCACCGTCCGGGCCGCGATGGACCATGGTCCGGTTCATGGCCCGTATCTCGTCCTCCAGGACAGGCCGGCCGTCAAGGTTGTATATTCCGCAGATGCCGCACATAGAATCAATGAAAAGATTTGGCCCGCGAATCACGCGAATGGCCGCGAAAGACCAGAACCTTATAAATTCGAAATTCGAATATCGGGTGCTCTTCCGTTACTACTTTGCCTAAGATTATTCAAGCTGTGCAATTAGACTCATTCTTTGAACTCTAACAAATAACAAGAACTTTTAACCACAAAGGGCACAAGGTACACAAAGGGCAGATTAACCAAAGCGGGGTAGGCTCGCAGCATCTCATCCAAGGCCATGAGATCCTTCGAGCCATACCGCTTTGCTCAAACCTTGCATCCCTGGCGGAAAAA
Organism: uncultured Desulfohalobiaceae bacterium; assembly: GCA_964621385.1. Taxonomy (GTDB): domain Bacteria; phylum Desulfobacterota; class Desulfovibrionia; order Desulfovibrionales; family Desulfothermaceae; genus JAABTT01. The sequence continues at coordinate 4,496 of CAZUMF010000140.1, read as the reverse complement.
AAGGCTACGCCGCCAGGCGTGGAGGCCTTTTCCTTTGCCACCTGCCCCATGAAATCCTTGTCCCATGAAATCTCTGCCATTTCATCAGGATCTTCCCATTTCATCGGGGAGCCCAGGCAAAGGGAAAAATTACTTTCCTGTTCTTCTCTTCCTTCGTGTCCTTCGTTACTTCGTGGTTCAACTTTCTTTTTCTTGCTAACAGCTAAGAGTTAACTGCTAACCGCACAGGTCCAGATTATTCAGGAAATAGCCAAGATAAGACTTATCCAGGAATTTTTTGACAGGATTAACATGATTTAATGGATTATTTTTTCTTGAGCCTCTTTTATCAACAATTCTCAAAGTAGCTGCGAGACAGCCTCCAATTCACCAGCTCCGGCCTCTGCTGCAAACATAAGGATGAGGGCTGAGGGCAATATTCAATGAGCGTCACTGGCTTCATTTGTTTTCCAACAACCATTCCTGAATAGGTACCACCTGTATCCACGAAGGGAGATCTAAATTCGATTCAGCACTCTCCACCAGCAAAACGCCATCGTTTGAGCCCACAAAATCTTTACCCGCTATGAGTCCTTTGACTTCCCTCGTCACAGTATCCCGATCCAGCCTCTCTGTCACCTGTATGAGCTTTGCCCTTTCACCCGGGAGAAAGGCAACAAAGTCACATTCCCAACCATTGCGTATAAAATAGATCTCTTGTGTTAGTTCTCGTAAATGTCTAAAAACAATATTTTCCAGCAGCTTGCCGCGATCCTCTGCAAATGAGTAGTGCATGGCTGTTGCAAACCCATTGTCATACAGGTAAACTTTTTTATTGCTCATCTCTCGCTTAATGACAGCCGGGTCATACCTTTCTATCCTGGCCATCATATAAATGGCAAAAATTTCGTCCATCATCCGATACAATGAATCCTTGCCAATAGAAAAACCTCTGGACTTCAAGTCATTATAAAGCTTATTGGTGGAGAACTCTTTGGTAAAGGAGCCAATAAGTCTCTTCATCAGGTACTTAAGAACAGCAGGTTCACTGATCTGATAACGCTCCACAAGATCACGGTAGAGCATAACATGAAAATATTCCTGCAGGGTCTGGAGTTTGAAATGTTTCTCCACATCCACCAATTCAGGAAATCCGCCCCAAAAACAATACGTTTCAAAAGCATGCCCAATACGGGCTCTGTCCTTGCTGGAGACAGGAACTTCTGCAGGAAGGTCTTGAAAAGCAAGGAATTCAGAAAACGAAAGCGACAGGATCTCAAAAGACAGTCCCCTACCCCGCAAAGAAGTGGCGATTTCTCTAGAGAGAAGCTTTGAATTTGAACCAGTTATAAATATATGCCTCGAGATGGAATCGTATACCCTCCGGACAAACTTTTCCCAGTTTGGCAGTTCCTGTATCTCGTCAAACAAAAAATAGATCTTTGTAAGATCATGTGCAGGATAGAGTTCCCGATAGGCATCGAAAATCTGGTCAAAATCACCATCAAATTCCAACCTTTCATCCTCAAAGTTGAGATAAAGCATCTCCTGCCTTTCCACTCCCAGCTTTGTCAACTCAGTAATCACTTGATAAAGATAAAATGTCTTACCCGCTCTTCTGGGCCCAACAATAGTAATGACCTTCTCAAGGTTCAAGGGCACCTGCAAAGATCTAACCCGAAAGCTGGGAAGGGTGGCTTGATGAAAGTCGGCTATGATGCGCTTTAATTTTGTTTTCATAAAAGGAAAATTAATCAAAAATTTTCCTTTTGTCAAGGATAATAAACAAAAAAATTGCTTTTCGGAAAAACCTATGGTCGATCTCCCGGCTGATCCCGGAAACCGTCAGCAGGGCTTTGAGCTCGGAGGCGAACACGATCCGGTTTTGTTCAAGGGCGTAGTAAAGCGGCTTCTTGCCGATGCGGTCTCCACATCGATGATGGACAGCCGGCGTTGGCGTATGAAAAAAACTGAAATTAAAAAAACCAAAAGAAAGAAATATTTGACAGGATGAACAGGATTAAATGGATATTTTCTTTGACCGCATGCCGGAAGCCTGCGGTCAAGGTAATCCGCCTCCGGCAGGAGAAACCTTTCCGGCGAGCTTCCGGCACGCCGGAAATTTCTTACTTATCCTGATCATCCTGTAAATCCTGTCAACAAGTCTTTTTGTGGCTCCAAGATTTTTATCCACTAATCAACCAATCAGCCTTTGTCCTTCAGACTTGAGGCCAATACCTCCACCACCTCATCCGCCACCTTTTCCCAGCTCCGGGAACGGGAGTGGGCCAGGATCGCCTCGTGGTCCCATTTGCTGCTCAGGCAGTCAATCAGAGCCTGCCTGAGTTTCGCTGAGTCCCCGAAGGGCACGATGATCCCGAGCTCCTGGCGGCTGACGATCTCGGCATTGCCGCCCACATCCGTGGCCACCACCGGGGTGCCGCAGGCCAGGCTCTCCATGAGCACGTTGGCCCAGCCTTCATTGCTGGTGCCCAGGCAGAAGAGATCGGCCGCATTGAGCCAGGTCCGGACTTGGTCCGGGGGCAGGGGGCCGGTGAACCTGACCCGGCCGTTCAGTCCGAGCCGGTTGGCTTGGTCCTCCAGCTCAGGACCGATATCGCCCTCGACCGAAGGTCCGCCGATGATCACATACTGCAGATCGGCATGGGACTCGACCAGATCCGGCAAGACCTCGAGGACACGGTGGAAACCTTTGCGCCGGACCAGGCCCCCGACCGAGACCAGGATCCTGGCTTGTTGATCCAAGCCAAGCTCCTGCCTGGCCTCTTGCGGAGGGACGGGATAGAATCGATCCGTGTCCACCCCGTTGGGAATGACCCGGATGTCCCGCTGCGGACCGATTTCCAGGGCCTTGGCCTTCAAAGAACCGCTGACCGCGATGACCCGGTCGGCCTGTTTCAGGACCCAGCGAATCTGGAACCTGCGCAGCAGATAGGCGGACAGGGGGACGATGGTTCCCCGCAGGGTGACGGTCACCGGAACGTGCAAGACCTTTCCCAGCAGGATCGCGGCCAAACCGTCCGGGTAGGCGAAGTGGGCGTCGATGAGCTCGAATGGAAAACTTTTTCTGAGCCGCAAGACAGTAATCAGGACCGACAGGAACACAAACAAGCCGTCCAAGCACTTGAAGAGGCCCGGCACGCTGAAAAAGCGGGGGTGATGGACCCTGATCCCGTCCTGCTCCTCCAGCCTCGGGACCCGGGGCCGGTAGCCGGCCTTCAACACCCTTGCCAAGGGAAACCAGGGCACCGGAGCAATCACCTCCATCTGGTGTCTTGCAGCCACCCGCTTCATCCGCTCTCGGACGAAGACACCCAGTCCGGGCTGAGCCTGGTTGGGGTAGACCGTGGTGAAGACGAGTATGTTCATTGCCGGCGTTCCTGAAAAAAGAGTATTTACCACCCGCTCGAGGACTCGCTCGCGCACACGGCAAGACACGGCGTAAGAAGCCTGCATTATTTTGGCAGACCAAAATCATCCAGGCACTCGCAGCCGCTGCGGCGGCAAAAAAACAAAGTGTGCTGCCTTATTTTCCGGCACCGTGTATCGTAGTGGAGAAGAACTCTTACAGTTTGTACCTGGTGATGCCGTCTTTGAACAACTTCACATTGAAGTTCATCAAGTACCCCACCTCGAATTTTCCAAGCTGCATATAGGTCAGCAATTGGGCCTTGTAAATCGGGTGGACTTCCTCGACCGCTTTCAGCTCAACAAGAACTTCACCATCTACAATCATATCAACTCTATAGCCACAATCAATTTTCATTGACTTGAAAATGACTGGCATAACTTTCTGTCGCTCGACTTTTCTGCCCCTCAGTTCAAACTCATAAGCCAGGCAAGCTTCATAAGCTGATTCCAGAAGACCAGGGCCAAGCTCACGGTGGACAGTGAAGGCTGCATCAACGATGTCGTCAGTGAGTTCCTTTAACTTTTTTGGGTCCTTACTCATACCACCCTGCTGGAGAAGAATTTATTAACCACCCGCTCGAGGACTCGCTCGCGCTCACGGCGAAACACGGCGTAAGAACTGTATTTGTCGCCGCAGGCGAAGCAAGTGGCGGACTGCTTTGCCCGAAGGGCAGTAAACTTTGCCTCTTTTCTGGCGCCGTGCTCGCCGTGGTGAAAAACTCTTTTCTTTACCACCCGCTCGAGGACTCGCTCGCGCTCACGGCGAAACACGGCGTAAGAACTGTATTTGTCGCCGCAGGCGAGGCAAGTGGCGGACTGCTTTGCCCGAAGGGCAGTAAACTTTGCCTTCTTTTCTGGCGCCGTGCTCGCCGTGCTCGCCGTGGTGAAAAACTCTTTTCTTTACCACCCGCTCGAGGACTCGCTCGCGCTCACGGCGAAACACGGCGTAAGAACTGTATTTGTCGCCGCAGGCGAGGCAAGTGGCGGACTGCTTTGCCCGAAGGGCAGTAAACTTTGCCTTCTTTTCTGGCGCCGTGCTCGCCGTGGTGAAAAACTCTTTTCTTTACCACCCGCTCGAGGACTCG
>CAZUMF010000139.1:0-12039 GCA_964621385.1 uncultured Desulfohalobiaceae bacterium | reverse complement strand
ATTTGGGACAGGCATAGGGGTCGTGGGGGTCGGTGAAGGAGACAGTGAGGCAGACGGGCCGGGGATCGTCGCTCCTGGCCAGGTTGTAGATCTTGCGCACGGCCCGGAATCCGGTTTCATCGTCGAAATCGATCTGGTTGGTGCGCTCGCAAGGTCCGGCTTCGGTCACACTGGACATGTTGTGATACCACCAGTCAAAACGGTGCTCGGGATGCTCCCAATCCGGGGTCCAGCCGTGGTCCGCGGGATAGACATCCGTGGTCAGGCGCTCCTCAAAGCCGTGCAGCTGATCCGCGCCCACGAAGTGCATTTTTCCGGCCAGACAGGTCTGATAGCCGTTGGCCCGGAGGTAATGGGCAAAAGTGGGGATGTCTCCGGGAAATTCCGCCGCATTGTCGTAGGCGGCAATGCGTGAGGTCTGCCGGCCGGACATCATGGAAAAGCGGGACGGGGCGCAAAGCGGATTGTTGCAGTAGGCGCTTTCAAAGACCACGCCGTCTTCAGCCAGGGAATCGAGGTGCGGGGCGTCAAGGACCTGGTTGCCGTAGCATCCCAGGGCTGGCGCCGCGAATTGGTCCGCCTGGATCAGGAGAATGTTCGGGTTGTTCGTGTTCATGAGGACCTCCTTAAATTTCGGATTTCTCAATTGGAGCTTGAATGTCGTCCGCTCCTGGAAATGGACATCTGCCGGCTGAATGCCGATGCGCTGCAACCTGTTCAGATACCGGCCCTGGTGGCCGAAGAGCCGGCCCTGAACGTATTTTGGACAGAAGAGTCTTTTGGGGCCTGGTCCGAGTCTGAGGGCCTGGAAGAGCAGGACAGCGAACAGGATCCGGCTCTTGATGATCGATCCCAGGGCTGGATGCCAGGGACCGGCGCAGACGTTGTCCAAGAGTTCCGGCTCCGGAGCGAGTCCGATGCGGGTGACGGGGATGCCGGCCCGAAAGAGGCGGAACACACCCCTGTTCAGGGCTTGTCTGGTTTCCTGCAGGGTCCAGGGCTGATACGCGCCGGAAGACCAGAGCCTCTGCAGGGGCGTGCCCTTCAGGACCAGGCAGGGGTACAGCCGGACCAGGGCAGGGTGCTGCCCGATGGTCCGCTGGATGTCCTCAAGCCAGGCTTGGGGTGTATGCCCGGGCAGACCAGGCAGCAGCTGAATGCCCAAGGCAAGGCCTGTTTTCAGCACGCGTTCACAGGCTTTTGTCGCTTGATCACCGGTGTAGCCCCGCCGACTCAGAGACAAAACCCGGTCTGAAAACGTCTGGACCCCGAGTTCGATGCAGTCCAGACCCAGGGTTTTCAATTCCAGGAGCTGCTCCGTGTTCAAGGCATCCGGCCGGGTGGAGCAGCGAATGCGGCTGACAAGGCCCTGTTCACGGAACTCCTGGCCCAGGGCGGTGAACCGCTGCGGCCAGGGAGGAGGAAGCCTGGTGAAGGTTCCTCCGTAAAAAGCGATTTCAAAAGGCGGGGCCTCGTGGTCTGCGGCGCTTTGCAAAGAGTGTTGCAGACGCGAATACACAGCTTCCAGGGGCTCGGGCTGGACCCCGGACTGCAGGTTTTGCGCGCAATAGATGCATTTTCCGGGGCAGCCGTGAAAGCACAGAAAGACTGGCCGGACTCTGGGATGAGGCGTTTGCGGCTCGAACAGAGGAAAACTGATTTCCGAGAGCATTTCTGGAGGCCGGCATTTGGTAATCATGAAAAATGATTGTAAATAAATTGTGCACGAAGTTCAATTAATATAAAAAAGTTCATGTTTTTAGCATGTTATGCAACAAAGCAGTTTGTATCGGTTTGAAGTTTTTGTTTGACAATAAATTTAGTTGCTTGTAAAAATAGTATCCATGGAGAATATGCTGGAGGCCTGGATATGGAGAATTGTATTTTTTGCAAGATCGTCAAAGGGGAGAGTCCGTGCGCCGAGGTCTTTTCAGGAGAGCGTGTTCTGGCTTTCCTGGACATCGGGCCCATCGCCCCGGGGCACACCCTGGTGGTTCCCAAGACCCATTACCTGAATCTGTGGGAGGTGCCGACGGATCTGGCTGCTGAACTGCTGACAAGCATGCAGACCGTGGGCCGGGCTCTCATGGAAGCGACCCAGGCCACCGGGATGAATGTGGTCATGAACAATTTTTCCTCGGCCGGTCAAGTCGTCATGCACGCCCACTGGCATTTGGTTCCGCGATTTGAGGGGGACGGCCTGTTTCAGGTTGAACAGCAGCCGTATGCCTCCCGGGAGGCCCTGTATGATATGGCGGCCGCACTGCAACAGGCGCTAGAGCATTGAAGATTTAAGATTGAAGAATGAAGATTGCTGCATATAGAAAAATCAAGATGTTATAACGAGCATGCCCGGAAGTATTTTCGTAAAGGATGCGCAGCCTTAATACACAGGAGGTGTTATGAGTGAGAAAACATTGACCAAAGCGGATATTGTTGAAGAGATTTACGAAAAAACCAGCCGGAACCGTTCCGAAGTCAAAAATCAGGTTGAAGAAATGCTGGCCATCGTCAAACAGGCGATCAAAGAGGATTATTCGCTTCTGATCAGCGGTTTTGGCAAATTCGAGGCCTATGACAAAAAGGCCCGCAAAGGGAGAAATCCTCAGACGGAAGACGCCATCACCCTGCCTTCACGAACCGTCTGTGTTTTTCGTCTCTCACGGAAATTCAGGGCGGAGATCAATCCGCAACAATAAAGCATCCGGGATAGTCCCTGTTCAGATTTGCCCGGACCCTTCGGGCTTCCGGCAGGCCGGCATAAGCGCCGATTTGGACCCGCCAGAAACGGTTTCCCTGCACACTGGCTTCCTGGATCCTGGAGTTTTTCCAGGTTTGCCCGAGGGAGGAGAGCGACTTTCGTGCGTTGGACCGGCTCAGAAATGATCCTACCTGAATGAAATAGCGATGCGTCTGTGGTTCCAGTCGTGTGGGGATCGGCTGGAGGATGACCGGGGCCGTGCCGGGTCCGATGAGGTCGATTTTTTGGGCCGCGGCATAGGAAAGGTCGATGATCCTTTTCTTGACAAAAGGACCCCGATCATTGATCCGGACCATGACCTCTTTGCGGTTCGTCTGGTTGACGACCAGAAGTCGGAGCCCAAAAGGCAGGGTTTTGTGTGCGGCGGTGAAGGCGAACATATTATAGGTTTCCCCGCTGGCGGTTTTCCGACCATGGAAGGGTTCGCCGTACCAGGAGGCCAGTCCGCTCAGACGGTGTTCGTTGAAGGGACTGCACGAAACATCCCGTTCCGGCGGGACGTATCTGACGCAGCCGGCAGCGAGCAGAAGCAGGATGAGCAGGAGGCCAAAAACCTTATTTCTTTTCTTCCTCTTCTTTGTGTGCAATCTGCAACTCTTCATAAATCTTCATTAATTCTTCAAACCTGAGGTCGGCTCCCAATATCCCGCGGATCTCGTCTTCTTCTGTGAGGACCGGACAGGATATGGTGATGCACAATTTCCCGGTGAAGCTGGACCGATAGAAATCGGTGGTGTGCTGTCTGCCGGTGCTGATGGGAATCCGGTACCACTCTCTGTTGGCCAGGTCCCTGTTTTTTTCCACGGCTTCATATTTCGATTTGTCTTCAGGATGGGAGATATCCCAAAGCTGGAGCCAGCCATTGGTGTCGGTCAAATAGATGTACTGAATGAACGGGTGGTCTTCCAAAAAACGGCGCATGTTGTCTTGCATGAAAACACGATCCCGGCCCTGGAAGCTGCGGCTCAAATCCTGGATCAGTTTGGCGGCCAGATTTTGAGCGGTTTGCTTCAAGTGATCGTATTCCGATGGAAAATACTCCGGAAGATAGCGCCTCACCAGAGTCATGATCTCTTCATGGGAAAAAGCCGTGCTCCGGTTCCCCTCGTACTGCTGCATGATTTTTTTGTGAATACGCCCCACCGCCGGGTGGCTTTTGGGTATTTGTTCGGTCTCGGTCAAATCAAGGGACTGGTTGATCCAATAGGCGATGCCGGCCTTGCCTGATTTGTCGTTAATAATGACCGGTGTCGAGCGCCCCAGGAGATGCTTGGTGTCAAAGATGTTATAGATTTCTTCATTTTTGGACAATCCATCGGCGTGGATCCCCGCACTGGTGGCATTGCAATCGCGTCCCACAAAAGGGTAATTGGGGGGAATCCTGTAATTGAGTTCGTTTTCAAAATATTCGGAAATTTCATTGAGAACACGGGTATAGGCGGAATCATCATCAGCCGTGAGGGAAATATATTCAATCACGAGCGCCTCCAGAGGAGCATTGCCCGTTCGTTCCCCAAATCCAAGCAGGGTGCCGTTGGCGGCCGAACATCCGTAGAGCCAGGCTGTTGTCGCATTGATCAGGGCCTTGTGAAAATCGTTGTGCCCGTGCCACTCCAGCCAGCGGCCGGGAACCCCCCCGTCATCGGTGAACGCCCTGATGATTTTGGCCACATTCCGGGGTAGAGAGGCGCCGGGATAGGGAACGCCGTAGCCGAGGGTGTCGCAGAGCCTGATCTTGACAGGCAATCCGCTCTCTTTGGATAAGTCCATCAATTTATGGGCAAACGGCAGGCAGAACCCATAAATATCAGCCCGGGTGATGTCTTCAAAGTGACAGCGCGGGGTGATCCCCATCTCCAGGGCCTTTTCCACCACCTGCAGATATTTTTCCAAGGCCCGCTTCCTGTCCAGCTTGAGTTTGAGGTAGATATGGTAATCTGAGACCGAAGTCAGCATCCCGGTTTCCTTCAACCCCATATTTTTCACCAGACGGAGGTCGTCAAGACGGCAGCGAATCCACCCGGTGATCTCCGGGTAGGTATAGCCCTTGGCCAGACAGGACTCCACGGCGCGTCTGTCCTTGTCCGAGTACAAAAAGAATTCGCTTTGCCGGATCAGACCGCTTTGGCCCCCCAGCTTATGCAGCAGATCAAAGATCGTACTGATCTGTTTGATGCTGTACGGCGGCCTGGCCTGCTGTCCGTCCCGGAAGGTGGTGTCGGTGATGACCAGGGGATCAGCCGGCCGGCACATGATAAAGGTGTCGTCGAAATTGATTCGGCTGATTTTCTTATATGGATAGAATGATCGATGCAGTTCCGGGGTTTCGGGATTTTTGAGCATCTGTTTCCGGTTCGAACTGGTAAGATGTAAAAGTGTTTTGACCATCCTCCACCTCCCCTCAGGCTTGGCGTTGCACCCAAAAAAAAACCCCGGCTGGTTCGCCGGGGTTTTGCTGCAGTTCCTAAAATCCTGTGGCCCTTAAAATCCCCAGCCGAGTTCCTCTCTGAGTTGTGTCGGGACGTTCGCGTCTTGTGGCGGCAGGTATGGACGGGGAGCGCCTGCAGAACGGCGACTTTCCTTGAGGTTGACAAGGTCAAAGGTTCGCGGAATGTAAAAGACCTGGCCGGGATAGATCAGATCCGGGTCATTGATCTTATCTTGGTTGGCCTTGTAGATCAGAGGCCACATAAAGGGGTCGTTGTAAATTTTCTTATATTCAGCGATCCACCACAAACATTCGCCCTTTTCCACGGTGTGCTGAAGCGGAAGCCGGCTGTACTGCTCGTCATAGAGTTCCATGGCCGTGGGCGGCACTTCCTGCGGCTCTTCCACTTTCTGAACCGTGGTTTCTTCCTGAACAGGCTCCTGTTTTGCCTGGGCCGGTTCCGAAGCTGTTTGTTTTACACAACATCCATTGGCCGCCACTAGGAAAAGTCCTAGCAGAAGCACTGCGCAATACCGTTTCATTTTTCCCTCCTTTTGTTTGATACACCGAACTGAGCTGTTTTTTTCACGCCTGTTTTTCTGGAACCATAGCGTATTTTTAATGAATAATCAATGATTTTTTTTGTCCTTCACCAATTTACCACACTGGCCGGAAAAAAAATGAGGCGCGTGGCTCAGCGTTGACTTTGCCCAATCGATGTGGTAGCACCTTCTGCTTGTGAAGGAAGGCACAAAGTATGTTCCCCAAAAAAAAAGAAGACCGGGAATATTGGGATAGTCTGCTCAAGGCGAGTTTGATCGGCCTGCATCTCGTGGCCACCACGTTTGTCGGTCTTTTTTTGGGTCTTGCCCTGGACAGATGGCTGCAGACCGCTCCATGGTTCACCATGATCCTGTTGCTAATGGGAATCGCGGCGGGGTTTAAAAATATGTTTCAGGAAGTGCGAAAAATTCAGCGCAATGAGTCTCGGAAGAATCAATCAGAAGACAGATGAGCTGTTGCGGCAAAGGGGCATAGAGAACCCTGAAGTCAGGCAGCTGATTGTGTTGCATAGTGCTCTTTTTTTGGCTGGACTGGTCCTGTACGCAGGCTTTGGAAACCTGGCCCATCTTGCGGCGTATGCCCTGGGCGGGTGTCTGTCGATCGGCAACTTTTACCTTTTGGCCAGGATCATTCCTCAGGTGATCGGGGGCCAGAAAGGGGGAACCTTTGTTCTGCTTTTGGGGTTTTATCTTCGACTGCTGGGAACCGGCTTCATTCTATTCCTGGCGGTTGCCTGGCTCAAAATGCCGATTGTGAGCCTTCTGCTCGGGCTGTCCACCGTATTTTTGAACATACTGCTTTGGTTGGGGAAATTTGTTCTGACCCACAAACACAAGGAGGCATAAATTCATGTCTGCAGTAGCCCCTCATATTGTTTTGCTTGAAAAAGCCATGGAAACGGTCGGTCTCGTCGGTGAGCACGGGCATAGCCTGATCCCGCAGCACGTTCTCTATACCTGGCTGGTCATGCTCATCCTGATCATTCTCGGCTGGCTCGGGACCAAGAAGTTGACCCTGGTGCCGGGGAAGGTGCAGAATTTCTTTGAATTGATCGTGACCGGGATGGAAGACTTCATTGTCGCCAACATGGGCGAAAAAGGCCGGGGCGTGGTCTTTCCCCTGCTGATGACCCTGTTTCTCTTCATCATCTTCGCCAACTTCATGGGTCTGGTCCCGGGCTGCAATGCGCCCACCGCGGATCTGAACACCAACGCGGCCATGGCCGTGATCGTTTTTATTTTTTACAATTTCATCGGGCTCAAGACTCATGGGGCCAAATATATCAAACATTTCACCGGACCTGTGATTTTGCTTGCGCCGCTCATGCTGCCCATTGAATTCATCAGTCACCTGGCCAGACCCCTGTCCCTCACGGTCCGGCTCTTTGGAAACATCTTCGGCGAAGAGCTCGTCCTGATACTCTTTTTCATGCTCCTGCCCATTGTGGCCACCCTGCCGATATACTTTCTGTACGGTCTGGTTAAAACCATTCAGGCCTTCATCTTTTTCATGCTGTCCATGATTTACCTGAAGATGGCCTATGAAGAAGCGCACTAAAATTGAAGAGTGAAGATTTACGATTGACTATTCAATAAATCAATAGTCAATAATAATGGGGAAATGGCCCTTTGGCCTGAATGTATAACTCATGAAGGAGGCTTTTTATGCGTAAGGGTTTGATGATTGTTTTGAACACAATGGCTCTTGTTTTGGCGGCCGGAGCGGCTTTTGCCGCCGAAGGCGCTGTGGATCCCGGAGTGGTGTCCATGATTGCTATCGCCACGGCCATCGGCATGGGCTTGGCGGCCCTGGGCTGCGGGATCGGCATGGGATTCGGCTTGAAGGGAGCCTGCGAAGGCACCGCCCGCAACCCTGATGTGAGTGGAAAAATCACGGTGACCATGCTCATCGGGTTGGCGATGATTGAGTCCTTGGCCATTTATACGCTGGTCGTGGACCTCATCCTTTTGTTTGCCAACCCGTTTATGTAACGATTCATGATGCTCAAACCAACCGGGAGGCTGGACGGTCTCCCGGTTGAGGACTACTTCTCACCAAGATTCCTTCCTGATAGTAAATCGGTCATGAATGTGAAAAGGATGCCGCTTTGAAGACCAAGCGCGTGCCACGAGTGACAATTCAGCGCATGGCTGTGTATGTCCAGGCCTTGGAAGCGATGCTGCAGGATGATTTGCAGGTGGTGTCCTCGGAAGGGCTGGCGGCAGCCTGCAACGTCAATTCCTCCCAGATCCGGAAAGACCTGGCCTATTTCGGTGAATTTGGGGTTCGCGGGGTCGGGTATTATATTGAAGATCTGCTCACCGCGATGCGGGAATATCTCGGCATCAACCGGGAGTGGAACTGTGCTTTGGTCGGGGTGGGGAATCTGGGCCGGGCTCTGTTGCGGCATAAGCAATTGGCCCAAAAAGGCTTCCTCATTGTGGCGGCCTTTGACTGCGATCCCTTTAAAATCGGCGAAGTCGTGGCCGGGCACGAAATTTTCTGTACCAGGCGGCTCAAAGAGATGAAACAGGGCCTGGGAATCGAAATCGGCATGATCGCCACCCCCCCGGAGCGGGCCCAGCGGGCCACGAATCATTTAATCGAAGCCGGCGTCAAGGGAATCATCAATTTTGCTCCGGCCATCGTGCATGTCCCCAGTGACACGGTCATTGATTATGTTGATTTTTCACAAAACCTGATCACACTCGCCTTTCAGCTGAGTTCCCATCCATAGAATGCGCCCGGATTCTCAAGGCCGTATTCTCCTGCTTGCCAACAGAAGGATTTTGATATACAAGTCAGCGGTTGCAGTTCATTCAATGCCCGTGGTCGGGCTCAATGGAGGTTTTGTCATGAAAAAAGATGTTCATCCCAAAGAATACGCAACTGTGATCAAATGTTCCTGCGGGTTTGAGGTAGAGACCCAGTCCACTCGCGGAGAACACATTGATGTGGAGATATGCTCCAATTGCCACCCCTTTTATACTGGAAAGCAGCGATTTGTGGATACTGCCGGGCGGATTGATCGGTTCAAGAAAAAATACGCCCAATATCAGAAATGAGTTTTTTTGGAAAACTGGATGAAATCGAGGAAAAATTTCTCGATATAGAGCAGCAATTGGGCAATCCTGAGGTCTATCAGGATCAGCCCCTCTACAGCCGACTGGCCAAGAAACATTCGGATCTCGCCGCTCTGGTTGGAAAATATCGGGATTATAAATCCGTGCTTGCCGACCTTGAATCCAACCTGGAGCTCACGAAAGACCCTGATCCGGCCATTCAAGAGCTTGCCGAGCTGGAAATCCACAGTCTGGAGCAGCAAAAGTTCGCCCTTGAAGAGGCCCTCAATGCATTGATGCTTCCGGAGGACCCTCTTGATGCCAAGGCGGTGATTCTTGAAATACGGGCCGGAACCGGAGGCGAAGAGGCTGCGCTTTTTGCTGCAGACCTTTTGCGGATGTACAGCCGGTATGCCGAAAGCAACGGCTGGCGTGTGGAACTGATGCAGACCAATCAAACCGGCAGCGGAGGCTTTAAGGAAGTCATCGCCTCCATCAGCGGGGGGCGGGTCTACAGCCACTTGAAATATGAGTCAGGAGTGCATCGCGTCCAGCGGGTTCCGAGCACTGAATCGCAGGGCAGAGTGCACACCTCTGCCGTGACAGTGGCCATCCTGCCGGAAGCCGACGAAGTGGATGTTTCCATCGAGGCACAGGACTTGCGCATCGATGTCTTCAGATCGTCCGGACCCGGCGGTCAAAGCGTGAATACAACAGACTCGGCCGTGCGCATCACCCACGAGCCCACGGGGTTGGTCATCACCTGTCAGGACGAGAAATCCCAACTGAAGAACAAGGCCAAGGCCCTGAAAGTGCTGCGCGCCAGACTGCTGCAGATGAAGCAGGATGAGGCCAAGCAGGAGATGGATCAGGCCAGGCGCACGCAAGTGGGAAGCGGCGATCGCTCTGAACGGATCAGGACCTACAATTTCCCCCAGAGCAGAATCACCGATCACCGCATCGCCTTCAGCAGCCATAACCTGGAAGGGATTATGGCCGGCGGTCTGGAAGAGATCATTGTTCCCCTGGATCAACATTTCCGGACCCAGGCCATGCAGGAGGGCTAGCCGGGACTGGCCCGGGAACGCGGCACAGGGCAACTCTTTGGAGCTGCCCTTTTTTTTGGCAAAGCTGACATGCAGACCATTGGCCGATTCCTCAAGCACTGGGCTTCCCTTCTGGAACACCAGGGAGTGGATGCACCGAGACTGTCCGCCGAGGTGCTCACCGCCAGAGCCCTGGGTTTGACCAGGCTCGAATTGCTCCTCAGGCAGCAGCGCTTGCTTGAGCCGTGTGATGTCCACAAGGCTGAAGCCTCCCTGCGACGACGGGCAAACCACGAACCCCTGGCCTATATCCTGGAGGAAAAAGAATTTTATGGTCACGTTTTTCGGGTCTCACAGGATGTCCTCATCCCTAGGCCGGAAACCGAGCGCCTCATTGAGGTCGTCCGCGGATATGTGTCCTCGATACGTTCCCCCTGGGTCTTTGCGGATGTGTGTACAGGCAGCGGTATCATCGGAATCATCCTGGCGTTGGTGTGTCCCGAGGCCCGGGGAATTCTCGTGGATTGCTCCAAAGGCGCCTTGGCCGTGGCCTCCCGGAATGTCCGGCGTCATGGACTCGAGCATCGATTGCAGCTGGTCTGCGGTGACCTGGCCTCGGCCCTTGCGACTGCTTCTCTGGACCTGCTGCTGGCCAACCCGCCGTATATTCCAGAGCAGGAAGGGCCGGACCTGGAACGGGAGGTCAGAGACTATGAGCCAGACCTGGCGCTTTTCAGCGGGGCAAACGGACTGCAGGCAGCTCAAGTTCTTGCGGACCAGGCCCAAAGAGTCCTGAAGGCAGGGGGCAGGCTGATCATGGAACTGGGTTTTGACCAGCCCGCCCGGCTGCAACGTCTCTTGGCCTCCAGAAATCGGATCTGGACAGAGCAGAGCGTGTTTCAGGACCTCAGCCACAGGGACAGGGTTTTGGCCTTGCAAAAAACTGTGTGCGAAACAACACATCCTGTTGGATAAAAAAAACAACACAGCGCAGTTTGATTTCAAAATCGTTCAATAAATCAGATTCTTAAACCGAAGCCTGTACTGGCATATATTTTGCAAAGAGAAGTCCCGGAGGTTGGCTATGCAACAAAAGACAGTGGAAAAGGTCGTGACCTGTGCCGGGCTTGGCCTTCACAGCGGAAAGAAAGTGCATTTGAGCTTTCATCCGGCGGTTCCGGGGACCGGAATTGTTTTTGCCGTGAAGGGCAAGCAGGGAACCCGATTTATTCGAAATTCACCTGAGCTGGTCGTGGGGACCAATCTGTGCACGACCCTTGGCTATGGCGGCGTGACAATTTCCACTGTAGAGCATGTCCTGGCGGCGATTCATGGGCTTGGACTGGACAACCTGATTATTGAGGTCGAGGGAAATGAACTGCCCATTTTGGACGGCAGTGCCGCACCCTTTGTATTTTTGCTGCGTCAGGCCGGGATCCGCCATCAGCAGGCCAGAAAACGAATGATGACCTTAAAGAAAGAATTCAGTTATCAGGAAAATGGGGCCTGGATTAAAGCCACCCCGGCTGATTCCTTCCAGGTGGATTACCGGATTGATTTCCCGCATCCCCTTATTGGACGGCAGCGCTTTCGGTATACCGGGGCGGACGATGCCTTTGTCCGGGAGCTCTCCAGAGCCAGAACCTTCGGCTTTCTCCATCAGGTGGAAGATCTGCAGAAAAAAGGGTTGGCCCTGGGCGGATCCCTGGAAAATGCCGTTGTCTTAGACGAATACGGGGTGGTGAATCAGGAGGGGCTGCGCTTTGACGATGAGCCCGTCCGACATAAGCTCCTCGATTTTATCGGCGATTTGTCCCAATTGCCGTATACCCTGTGTGCCAGCTTTCAAGTCTCCTGTTCAGGACACAGTTTGAATAATACGTTTGTGCGGCGCTTGGGCGAGCGGGCGCATGAATTTTTGCAGCCGGTTCAAACCGGGGAGCGCCTGCAGCCCGAATACACGCCCGGATCTGAGAAGCGTCCCGCGGCTGTGGGCCTGGCTGTCTGAGTCTCCGGGACCGATGCCAACACGGTGCTCTGCTTCAATCGAGGATTGGAGCAGATTTTTTTTGATATTTTTTGACTTGCGTTTTCTCTGAAAACGATGTATATCTCTTTTCTTCGCTGGCGTAGCTCAATTGGCAGAGCAGCTGACTTGTAATCAGCAGGTTGCGGGTT
>CAZUMF010000138.1:0-12051 GCA_964621385.1 uncultured Desulfohalobiaceae bacterium | reverse complement strand
GATCAAGCGCATGTTGAAGTTGAGCGCTGAAAACACCCTCCAGGCCCAACTTGAGGTGGAGACCTCCATGCAGGTCGCGGCCTGGGCCGACCCTGATTTTCAGGAAGGGGTCAGGGCTTTTCTGGAAGGCAGAGAGCCACGATTCACAATCCAAAAGTAATCCTTCACAAATTCAGCATGTTACGAAGTCTGAAAATAAGGTTCATCCAGTTTTTGCGTACTTTCAGTTCTTCAGATGCCTCAGTCTCTTGTACCCCTTCTCCTGAAACCTATCAGGTCGATTCACGATTTATGGCACATAAATTGCAGTCAAGACCAGAAGATGACACATATTACGCGTTTGACTCTGCCCTCAATCAATATTTTCAATGCCATGCAGCCAAAGAATTTTTGGTGGGCCGACTTCTGCTCTCTGTGTCGGAATTTTGACATGCAATCTGACCCGGAACACGATCTGGATCCACAAGAGCAAGAGCGCAGAGGAGGCCCTGGAAGTCACAGAAAGGACTTCGTTCAAGTTGTTCATCCTGGATCTCAATCTGCCGGGCATGAATGGAGTCGAACTCTGCAAAGAAATCCGCAGTCACAGTCCCATGGCCATCTGCATCGCCGTGACCGGCTACACCTCTTTGTTTGAACTCCATGATTGCCGGGAAGCCGGGTTTGAAGACTATTTCACCAAGCAGGTCAGCCTGGTCGAGCTGAACGAGGTCGTGGAACACCTTTCAGAAGCTGGAGAGATGGAAAAAGAGGTGATGATGTTAAAGAAGTTTGATCAGGGTGGCAACAATAGCGGCTTGGGCAACGAGCATCCCGGCCACCCATTTGATGATTTCACCCTTGGTGTCGGAAATAGCTTTTTCCAGGCTCAGGATATCTTCTTTCGTGGTCTTTTCCAGCCTCAGGATATCCTCTTTCGTGGTCTTTTCCAGCCGCAGGATATCTTCTTTCATGGTCTTTTCCAGCCTCAGAACTTCTTCCTTGGTGGAATTTTCCAGCTTCAGGATTTCTTCCTTGGTAGAATTTTCCAGCCTCAAGATATCCTGTTTGGTGGCTATGTTGCTTTCAATAATTTTTTTTAACGTCTTGGCCTGGATTTCAGCCTGTTCGGCCGTAAAGCCGGCTTCTGTCAATTGCTGTGAATAGCTCAGAGTGTCGAAATCAATATAAGTCTGCATGTGGTTTCCTTTTTTGCTGTCGCTTGCTTGGCTCGAAACCTGACGCTGAGGTCTGGATTAGATGATATGAATTATGGCATAAGTATATACAATGATGAGTTAGGAGTCAAATGACCAATGACAAAAACACCTCCAGGCGCTTCACCCGGAAGCTAACCCGGATGGCTCTAGTCCTGCCTCTTATGAGTGTGATCCTGGTCACCTCAGTCTGGGTGACTCAGGATTATATCCAGTTCCGGGAAATGGTTCGAACGAATCGTAGCACCATGCTCAAGGAGCACAAAATTCTGGTCCGTAGTCAGGTGAATCGGGCTCTTGATTTCATTGAGTACCAGCAGCAATCCATCTGGGAGCAACAGCGCAATCGGGTCAAAGATCGGGCGAATCAAGTCTGGCACATCGCCCGGGATCTCATGGCCAGGTATCGGGATAAACCAGAAGTCGAAATGAAATGGGCCTTGTACCAGATCATGTCCTCGTTGTCCTGGAATCTGGGTGGGTCTATCTTCGCCCTGAACAAGGCCGGTATGGTTACGGCCCATTCTCTCAAGACAAAGGATTCCCACCCCTTGAGCAGTTGGGCCGGAGGGAATGAGAGCGTCTCCCTGGTCCTGAAACTGCTTCGGGTGGCCCAGAAGCATGGGGAGGGGTTTGTCCGCTATTCCTCGCCAGAGTCACGAGAGGACTCCATGGGTCCAAAGCTCTTTTACGTCCGGGAGTTCGAGCCCCTGGGCTGGATTATTGGCGCGGAAATTGAGGCCAGTCGAGTCACGGCGCGTATTCAACAAGCAGTTCTTGATCGTCTGGAGTCGATCACCTTTGCCCAGGGAACAGGCTATCTCTTTATCAATGCCTACGGCGGGGTACCGATGCTCAACCCGAACAATCCGGAGATCGTCGGGAAGAACCTCTGGGATATCACGGATGAGAACGGGGTCAAGGTGATCCAGGAAATCGAGGCTGCGGCCAGACAATCGCAAGGAGGGTTTGTAAGCTATGTCTGGGACAAGCCTTCTCAGGAGGAGCCCGTAGGAAAGATCTCTTTTGTGCGCGGGGTGGATGAATGGGGCTGGGCCGTGGGGGGTGGCATCTATCTGGATGATATCGATGCGGCCATAGCAGCCAGGAGAGATGAACTCCAATCCGCTTTTCTCATCAGACTGGGCCTGATGCTGGCGACCATGCTCGTCTTGAGCCTGCTCGGCGTCTGGCTGGGCCGGAGGCTCTCGGCAAAGCTCACTTCCCAGTTCGAACATTTTCAAGACGAATTCAGCTCCTCGTATCAGAAGGAGCGGCCGTTGGATATCCGGGTTTTTGACTACGCGGAATTCAGGGGTTTGGGCAGACAAATCAACCGCATTCAAAGAGCCCTGCATGAGAGTGAAGAGCGCTACCAATCTTTGATCCAGCAACTCCCGGTGGGACTCTATCGCAATACCCCCGGGCCCAGGGGCAGATTCACCCTGGCCAATCCTTCCATGGCAGAAATGTTCGGTTATGACTGCGTGGACTCTTTTCTGCAGTGTTCAGTGGCCGACCTCTACGCCGATTCAGAGGAGAGAGCCGCCTTTTCTAAAACACTTCTGACCGAAGGGGCCGTAACCAGGAGGGAACTGCGCCTTCGCCGCAAAGACGGCCGAATCATCTGGGGCGCCGTCACCGCCAGGATCGTCCGCGAAGAGAGCGGTAAAATCCTGTATTTCGATGGTCTGATCGAGGACATCACCTTGCGCAAGGAACAGGAAGGCAGGCTCCGGCAGACCCTGGCTGAAACCGAAAGGATGAATCGTTTGATGCATGGACGGGAGACGCGGGTCCTGGAGATGAAAGAGGAAGTCAACAGATTGCGGGCCGATCTGGGGCGTCCTCTGAAGTACAAAAGCGTGGCGGAAGATGTTAAAGAGGTTGAAGAGGTTCACGGTTCACGGTCGAGAATCAAGAAAACAGATCAGATCCTTGATCCGGCTTCGCCTAAAGGCTGAGCAGCGGCAAGCCAATGACAAATGAGCAATAACAAATGATAAATGAAAGAAATCAAGGCCGGCTCGGCTTTGACCAACTCGAGTTTCGGCCGCAGTGGCAGTTTGAGGATCAGAGGATCGGATTTTGCTACAAGAGCGGAGTGATCCCGGGCAGGCTCTTCTATTCCTCAGCGGCCGGTTCGGTTCGATTTACGGATGTTCAACAGGTTGCGCCGCCATTGGAGCAGGTGTTTGAGGACGGTCTACTTTCCAACTGCGTCTATATCAGGATCGTTGATTATTCCGCAGTGGAAAAGGTTTCTCTCAGGGCCAGGAAATGGTATGCCAAGACCCTGAAGCGGCTCGACCGGGAGCACAACTCTCGGCCTTCGGTCACCTACATCTGCGGGGCCTCCCCATTGATCAAGGCCTCCCTGCATCTCTTCGCCGTCTTCGTCAAGCGGACCTTTATTTTTGTGGACACTGTTGATCAGGCCTTTGCCGATCTGAACCGGACAGACGGGCCGGTCCGGAGTAGTCAAAAGACTTCCATAACGGTCAACCAGGAGGATATCCGTGCCTTTGCGGCCATGTGCAGCGAATTGCTCTGGAATGAACAGACCGGGAGCTCGGGCAAGGTCTTCCAGCTTTCACCGGACAACCCCTTGTACGAACCGGCCAAAATGGTCTCCGTGGTCCGGGAGGATCTGGAAGAGCTCCGCGGGAGAGACCAAAAACGGCAAATGGAACTCGAAGCCTCTCTTGAAGAGACCCGCAGGCTCAACATGGAGCTAGTCGAACAGCAGAAACGTATTGAGGAAAAACAAAAGATCCTGCTGAGTATGATGGAAGATGCCGAAGCGGCCAAGGTTGCCGCTCAAAAGGCCCGCGATGAGCTTGAATCCGCAAACGAGCACCTGGAAGAACAGTCCGCATTTGCCAACACCATGGCCGCTGAGGCCGAGATGGCCAATCAGGCCAAGTCAGAGTTTTTGGCCAATATGAGCCATGAAATCCGCACCCCGATGAACGGCGTCATCGGCATGACCGGTTTGCTGCTGGATACCGATCTCACCAGCGAACAGAGGCATTTTGCCGAGACGATTCGCAGCAGCGGCGAGTCGCTGCTGGGTTTGATCAACGACATCCTCGATTTTTCCAAGATAGAGGCCGGCAAACTGGAGATGGAGGCCCTGGATTTCGATTTGCGCTCTCTGCTCGACGATTTCTCCGAAATGATGGCCCTCAAAGCCCACGAAAAGGGCCTGGAGTTTGTCTGCGCGGCTGCACCCGATGTGCCGACCTTTCTGCAGGGTGATCCGGGCCGTTTGCGTCAGATCCTGGTCAATCTGGTGGGCAATGCCATAAAGTTCACACACAAAGGCGAGGTTGCCGTGCGGGTTGACGTGGTTGATGATCAATGGTCAGAGGACGCAGGATGTTGGCATGCTGGCGGGCAGAGACGTGAACAGAGGACGAAAGATATCAGCCTGAGATCAGATATTGAGAAAATGTCGGGTAAAGAATCATGCGATTCGAATTCCGTGCTTCTTTGTTTCACTGTGCGCGATACCGGCATCGGTATTCCGCTGGAGAAGCAGAATATTCTCTTTGAGAGCTTCACCCAGGTGGATGCCTCCACCACCCGGCAGTATGGCGGCACCGGCCTGGGACTGGCCATCTCCAAGCAACTGGTCGAGTTGATGGTTGGGGAGATCGGGGTCATCTCTCCCACACCAGCCATCAACAACGAGCAACCATCTACCAACAACCAGACGCCCGGCTCCGAGTTCTGGTTCACGGCCCGCTTTTTGAAGCAGGTCGAGCAGAAAATCGATCAGCACCAGCCGGTCGGGGTGCAGGGAGCGCCTATCCTGATCGTGGATGACAACGCTACCAATCGGGAGATCCTGCAGGTACAGTTGAAGGCTTGGGGGGCCAGGCCACAGGGTGCTCACAATGCAGAAACAGGCCTTCGTTTGCTGCGCGAAGCCGCGAAGACGAGTGATTCCTACAAAATCGCCATTATCGATATGCAGATGCCGGGCATGGACGGTGAAGAAATGGGCAGGGCCATCAAAGAGGACTCCCTGTTTGCGGACACCCAGCTCATCATGTTGACCTCCCTTGGCCAGCGGGGTGACGCGCGTCGCTACGAAGAGATCGGTTTTGCCGCCTATCTCACGAAGCCGGTGCGTCAATTTGATTTGTACGACTGTCTGACCAGTATTATGTCCGACGAAAGAGGAAAAACCGGGAAATCCATTATAACCCGTCACTCGGTTCGGGAGGTGAGGCGTGATAGTCTGCGTATCCTCCTGGCCGAGGACAACATCACCAATCAGCAGGTGGCCCTGAGCATCCTCAAAAAGCTTGGGTTGCAGGCCGATGCCGTGGCCAACGGTCTGGAGGTCATCAAGGCACTGGAACAGATTCCCTACGATCTGGTGCTCATGGACGTGCAGATGCCGGAGATGGACGGGATCACTGCCACAAGAAAAATTCGGAACGGCGAGCTCGGAACGCGGAACGTGGAGCTCGGAACGCGGAACGTGGAGCTCGGAACGCGGAACACGGAATGTGGAGCTCGAGAAGCTGAATTTACATGGACCCAGGTGTCAGGTGTCGGCCCTCAGGGATCTGGCTACTCTGAAACCGTGAACCGTGAACCTGGAATTGTGAACCCCCAGATTCCGATTATTGCCATTACAGCTCATGCGACGACAGCTGATCGCAATGAGTGCCTGGAAGCGGGTATGGACGACTACATAGCCAAGCCGGTGGACCCAAAGGTCTTGGCTGACAAGTTGGAGAAATGGATTGGAAAGGGGGAAGGGGGAGAAAAGGGGAAAGGGTCAAGTGGCAAGTGGCAAGAGGAAAGAGAAACAACGGTTCCCCCCTTGACACTTGACACTGAAAACTTGCAAGCCAGGAGCCAGGAACCAGCAACGAGCCCGGAGCAACCAGCAACCAGCAACCAGGAACCAGCAACGAGCCCGGAGCAACCAGCAACCAGCAACAAGGAACCAGCAACGAGCCCGGAGCAACCAGCAACCAACAACGAACAACCATCAACCATATTCAACAAAGACACCCTGCTGGAGCGTTTGATGGGGGATGAGGAGACCGCGGCCTATGTCATTGCCGGTTTTGTAGAGGACATCCCCTTGCAGATAGACACACTCAGAGAGCTCGTTGAACAGGGTAATGCCGAACCAGCAGGAGCCCAGGCCCATAAGATAAAAGGAGCCGCCGCCAACATCGGGGGCGAGGCTCTGGGCGAGGTCGCCCTGGAGATGGAGAAGGCCGGAAAGGCAGGAGAGATGGAACAACTTCAGGCCTTGATGGCGAAACTGGAAGAGGCGTATGAACAACTGAAGGCGGCAATGGAAGGGGTGGAAAAGTGGAAAGGATAAAGGGTCGAGGGAGGGAAGGGAGAGGAAGAGGAAAAAGAATTACAGAGCTCTTTACAGCACGTGACAATTGAAAGGATTTTTTGGACATCAAATGAATGCACCTGGCTTGAAGTGTTGAGTATCAAGGGTCAAGTAGCAGAATAAGAGCTTTAATTTGTTGCCCTCTTTCTTCTTCTACCCCCTTGACACTTGCCCCTTGACACTCCTTCAGTGTCCAATTTTGGAACCAAGCCAATTATTTTAAATAGATAAGTGTCAAAATCGCAACGCCGGTACGAAGTCTTAATTATGGGACAAGGGGGGGTAATGAAACAGGGTCTGGCTGGGTTTGGCGCCTATCAAAAGTCTCTTGAGCTTTTTGACTTGGTGGTGAATGACATGGCCCTTCTTCAAAAGGACGTACGCTGTTACCGGCTCATTTCTCAGCAGATAGGCAGCGCCGATTCAATTTGTTCGAACATAGAAGAGGGTTATGGACGGTTGAGCAGGCGCGAATATGTTCGATTCCTGGATATCGCACGTGGATCAGCCCGCGAGACGCAGGGCCGTTACGGGCGAATGAAACACTGGCTCGCTGGGGAGATCATTGCACATAGAGCGGCCTTGTGCGGTGAAATCATTGCAATCTTGACCAGTTCAATCAATCGGTTACGTGAGGAAAAAGCGGGAAATGTCGAGTGTTAAGAAGAAAGGAGGGGAAGAGCAAAAGAGGCTTCCCCCTCGACCCTTGACCCTTTGTACTTGAAGAGATTTTCTATGAAGATTTTGATCGCCGAAGACGACGTCACGTCCAGGACCATTCTGACCGCGATAGTAAAGAAATGGGGGTACGAACCCGTTGCGGTTGAAGATGGTAGCAGGGCCTGGCAGGTCATGCAGGATGCAGATGCACCCGACCTGGCAATCCTTGATTGGGTCATGCCAGGTATGGATGGATTGCAAGTGTGCCGCCTTATCAGGGAAAATCTGACTTTCAATCCTCCCTACCTCATTCTTTTGACTGCGAAGGGTGAAAAATCTGATATTGTCACAGGGCTTGATGCCGGAGCCAGTGATTATATCTCCAAACCTTACGACAACGATGAGTTACTGGCCAGGATCAGGGTGGGGCAGCGAATGGTGGAATTGCAGACGGAATTGCTTGAAACCAGGGAGGCTTTGGCCCATAAAGCCACGTACGATTCTTTAACCGGGGCCTTGAATCGAGGGGCCATCCTTGATGGGTTGCGTAAGGCACTGAAGCGGGCCGAACGCAGAAATTCAAATCTCAGCATTGGTTTATGCGATATTGATCATTTCAAAGACATCAATGACACATATGGCCATCAAGTAGGAGACGACGTGTTGCGTGGTTTAGTCCATACCATCCATAACAATCTCAGAGATCATGATCTCTTGGGCCGATACGGTGGAGAAGAGTTCCTGGTGGTGGCGCCCCATTCTTCCGGATCTTCTGAAGCCGGCCTGTACGAGCGATTGCGGGCTCAGATAGCCGGTCTGGAGGTAACCACCAAATCGGCTGTTGTCGGCATTACTGTGAGTATAGGGGTTGCCAGTGCAGAGCAAGGAACATCGGTAGATTTAATGCTGACTGAAGCCGATAATGCTCTGTATCGGGCGAAAGCCGAAGGCCGCAACCGGGTTTGCTACGCTATGCAGGGCAAAGTGGCAAGTGGCAAGGGAAAAGGGCAAGCAGTGTAAGATTGCATTTTCATTAACATCAAGAGCGGTATCGACCGCATTGGGGAGCTGACCCGCAAGATCATGAAAATCACCAAATATCAGAGCAAACCTTACCTGAAGAGCAAGATTGTTGATATCCACGGCGCCTCGGAGTGAAGGGGAAAAGGTGAAAGGGTCGAGTGTCAAGGGGAGAGCAGAACATACGCCTTTCCTTGGCTCTTGCCCCACAACACTCGACCTTTTCCCCTTGACCCTCGACACTTCCCCCTTTCATTTTTCGTGAATTATGTGTATTTCGTAGTGAAAAGGGATGAAAATGAAGCAGCAACCAAAAACCGCCGTGGTGGTCAACGACGACCTGGTCCAGCTGAATATTCTCAGCGGACTGTTACAAAAGGGCGGGTTTGCAGTCTCGGCCTTTGCAGGGGCCGAGGAAGCCCTGACGGCCATGGCTCAGTTCGGTCCGCCGGACCTTATTGTGACCGACCTCTACATGCCCGGCATCGACGGCTGGCGATTCTGCCGTCTGCTGCGGTCGGCCGAATACGCCGCTTTCAACCGGGTGCCCATCCTGGTGGTTTCAGCCACCTTCGCCGGAGACGAGGCCTCCCGCATCACGGCCGATCTTGGGGCAAACGGTTTTTTGTCCTCGCCTGTGGACGGGCAGCGGTTTCTTGATATGATCAGGGCGCTGCTGGCCGGAGATCGGCCACAGGAGCAGCTGCAGGTTCTGATTGTCGAGGACAGTCGAACCCTGGCCAATGTGCTTAAAAAAGCCTTTGAAGCTCGGGGATATCTGGCGGATATCGCCTTGAATCGCCGGGAGGCCCGGGAAAAAATCCATTGCTTTGCCGCTGGGTCGCACGCTTCCTGTTCTTCTGAAGCCCATCACTCGGACCTCGAAGTCCATACACGACCTTCTTCATACGACTTGGTCGTCATTGATTTCCACTTGCCGGACGGCAAAGGCGATTCATTACTCCCCGGAATCCAGGAGGCCCACCCGGAGTGTACCTGCATCATGATGACCAGTGATCCCGACCCGGATCTGGCTTTGACCTGGATGAAAGGGGGTGCGGCCGCCTATCTGCGCAAGCCATTCAAGCCTGAATACCTTTTGGAACTCTGCGTCCGGACGCGGCGGGAGCATTCCCTGCTGCGGGTAGAGGACCTCCTGGAGAAAAGGACTCGGGAGTTGCGGGAACACGGGCAACAGATGCGGTCTATCCTGGAAAACTTGAATGATGTGGTTTATGCAACTGATCGAGCGGGAAATGTCACCTTTGTCAGTCCCAATGTGGAATTCATTGCCGGATACCGACCCGAGGAAATCATCGGCAGGTCTTTTATCGACTTCGTTCACCCTGAAGATGTCAAGGCGAGAATGCCCTTCTTTCTCAAGGCCCTGGCCGGTGAATCCGTTGCCACGGAGTATCGCTTTGTGGCCAAGGATGGTTCGATTTTCTGGGTAATGACCCGGGCCCGGGCTAGACTGGAGGCAGGCCAGGTCGCAGGTGTGCAGGGGGTGCTGGTTGACATCCGAGACCGGAAAAAGGCTGAAGAGGAGCTCCGGAAAAGCGAAGAACGATATCGAGCTGTCGTCGAATCCCAGAGTGAGCTGGTCTGCAAATGGCTGCCAGACACCACCTTGATTTTTGTCAACGACGCCTATTGCCGCTATTTCGGAAGACCCCGGGAGGAGTTGATCGGAAGTAAATATCTCTCGCTCGTTCCCGAAGAGGCAAAAGCCAAGGTGCAGGTGGTTGTGAGGGAGCTGTCCGAGGACCCTCGCCCGCAGACCACCATTCACGAAGTCCTTTCCCGGAACGGAGAACCCCGCTGGCAGGAGTGGACAGATAAGCCGATATTTGACGAGCAGGGATCACTGCTGGAATTTCTCTCTGTGGGCCGGGACGTCACTGAGCGGGTGCAGGCCGAACAAACCGTGGCCTTCCATTCCCAAATCCTGTCAGCGGTCCAGGACACTGTCCTGGTGGTCTCACCGGAGATGAAAACCGTGTGGAGCAATCAAGCCGCCAGGGATCTCTTTGGAGACCGTCCTGAGATGTTCTCAGAGCCCTGTTACCGTTTTTATAAGGGAAGAGACACGGTCTGCGAAGACTGTCCGGTTGTCAAGACTCTGGCCGATGGCCGAACCCACCGGGCGATCATGCAATCATACGACAAGAACGGAAACATCGTCTGGCGATTGAACAGGGCTTATCCATATTATGATGAAAAAGGGCGGATCACTGCCGCCATTGAAATCGTATCAGACTACACCGCGGAAAAACAGTTGGAGGACGAGCGTCTGGCCCTGGAACGCAGGATACAGCAGATCGAAAAGGCTGAGAGTCTGTCCCGCATGGCCGGGGCCGTGGCCCACCACTTCAACAACAAGCTGGCGGTGACCCTCGGGAATCTGGAACTGGCTCTGGAGAGTTTGCCTCAGGATGCGGATGTTGTCGAGAACCTGGCCCGGGCCGAACAATCGGCCAGGCGCGCCGCCGAGATGAGCCGGCTCATGCTGACCTATCTGGGCCAGTCACAGGGCAAGCCACGCCCCCTTGAGCTTGCCCACATCTGCCGGGAGTCCCTGGCGAAGCTGAAAGCCGAGATGCCCGAAGGAATCACGTTGCACATCCACCTGCCAAAATCGAACCCGGTTATCGAGGCCGATCCGGAGCAGTTCGGTCAGGTACTGGCCTGCCTGGTGACCAATGCCTGGGAGTCCCTGACCGGGGATCCCGGCCAGGTGACTGTTTCGGTAGGGACTGTCCATGAGGACAGAATTGAGGGAAAACAGTTCCCCATGGACTGGGAAAGCCATGGCCGGGCACAGGCCTGCCTGCGGGTCACAGACACCGGCCCGGGCATGGAGCTCAAAACCATCGAACGAATCTTCGACCCGTTTTTTACAGACAAGTTCACCGGCCGGGGGCTGGGGTTGCCTGTGGCCCTGGGCATTGTCTCTGCCCACGGGGGATGCATCGTGGTGGACAGTGAACCGGGCAAGGGGAGCTCATTCCGGGTCTATTGGCCTTTGTCGGGTGACACGATTACACAGCCTGAAAGAGAACAATCGTCTAAGGTGCAGGGTAGCGCAGGAGGGAGTGTGCTGCTGGTGGAAGACCAGGATATGGTGCGCCAGATGGCCAAGATTATGTTGGAGCGGCTCGGGTACGGGGTGCTGACGGCAAAGGACGGGGCAGAGGCTGTTTCCGTCTTTCGGAAACAGCAAGACAGTATCGGTGTTGTGCTCACGGATCTCTCCATGCCCCGGATGAACGGCTGGGAGACCTTGGCTGCATTGCGGCAGATACGACCGGACATCCCGGTGATCCTGGCCAGCGGCTACGACGAAGCTCAAGTGTTGACCGGGGACTACGTGGAGCAGCCCCAGGTTTTTTTGGCTAAACCGTTTCAGATGAAAACTTTGAAGCAGGCCCTGGAAAAAGCTATAGGACAAGGTTCGTAGTGTACCAGTCTGAGGGTATAAAACAACTCTCCTGGTGGAAGACGACGAGCAGATCCTGGAACTCGGTCGGTCCATCCTTTTGACTGCTTTTCTCTGCGTCATGCATCTATGTCAGTATTCCAGCATCTTTTCATTTGCTTGTCACGGCGTTGCTTCTGAGCGGAGCAGGAAGACTTTAGACGAAGCCGGGTCATTGACCAGCTTGTGTCACGGTAGTCCTGCAGAACGCGGTCGACGCTGAGGAATCGGCCGACGCCTCTGAGGACTTTCGGGGGTATTTTTCAGCACTGAATTGACAACGAGACAAAATATGGGCAAACTCAGACTAGGTGTTG
>CAZUMF010000137.1:0-12120 GCA_964621385.1 uncultured Desulfohalobiaceae bacterium | reverse complement strand
CCCCAACACCCCTAGCACAAAAAAAGCAGAAACGCAGCCTGGCTGCAATACTGCTTGCTGAAAAAAGGTATCACACGCCGGAAGGGGCGAATCTGAGAGACAGATGCGCCTTGAAACGGCTTCCGGAGCAGCTCCCGGCAATCACCGCTTGGAGTACTGGAATTTTTTCCGCGCTCCGGGCTGGCCGTATTTTTTCCGTTCAATTTTCCGGGCATCCCTGGTAAGCAGGCCGGCAGACTTCAGGCTCGAGCGCAACCCGTCGTCATACTGGAGCAAGGCCCGGCTGATCCCGTGTCTGACCGCCTGGGCCTGTCCGGAAATTCCCCCGCCGCTGACATTGACCTTGATATCGAATTTGGAATGCAGGTGGGTGATGTCCAGGGGCTGATCAATGATCATCCGCAGGGTATCCCTGGGGAAATAGTCCTGCACGGCCCGGCCGTTGATCTCTATGTTTCCGCTGCCTGCATACAGACGGGTGCGGGCCACTGAATTCTTTCTTCTGCCGGTTCCGTAGTAAAATTCCTGACTCATGACTGCTCTCCGGTTTCAATGTCTAAGACTGCAGGTGTTTGCGCTTGATGGGGATGGTCAGGGCCGGAGTAGATCTTGAGTTTCTTCAGCTGGGCCCGGCCGAGCCTGGTCTTCGGAAGCATCCCCTTGACCGACTTATACAGGATCTGTTCCGGCTTTTTCTGCAACAGTTCTTTGAGCGATGTTTCCTTGATGCCCCCAGGATAGCCGGTATGCCGATAGTATTTCTTGTCTTCCAGTTTGTTTCCGGTGGTTCTCACCTGCTCGGCATTGATGACCACGATAAAATCGCCGTTATCCACATGGGGCGTAAAATCGGGTTTGGTCTTGCCGCGGAGCCGTTTGGCGATCTCCGTGGCCAGACGTCCCAGGATCTTGTTTTTGGCGTCAACAAGATACCAGTTGCGCACGGCATCTTCTTTCCGTAAACTATATGTCTTGTTGCTGTTCATGAGCTGCTCCTTTACTGCTCCAACGTCCCGTTTTTCCAACACAGGTACTGGAATCAGCCTTTGAGGCGCTTTTGGGCATGCAAACGATGTTGGATCAGTATCACCTGCAATCGGATTCTCTATCCTGAATCCCGACACGCTGTCAAGCACCTGGATTTTTCCCGTACCGAACATAGAAATTCATCCTATTTTTTATGAATTGTCAAGCATTTTTTCAGGGTCACACTCCATGTCCATGATCAGAAAAAACCTTCTCCAGCTTGTTTTTTCAGGCTCGTTCATGAAACGCTGGAACGACAAGCTCCGGCCGGTGGAATTCTTTGAAGTCGACAAACAGGCCCACAAAATGATCACGGCCTGGGTCCTGTATTCTCTGAACAGAGACCGGGCCAAAACCCCGGATGAACAGGACGCCCTGGCCCTGGAAGTCATTGAAGGCGGCATTTTCGAATACCTGTACCGCCTGGTGATCACTGATATCAAGCCCCCGATTTTTTATCAGATCCGGGCCAACCCCTCCCATTACACCCAGCTCACGGACTGGGTCCTGGAACAGCTCGAACCCCGGCTCCAGGCCTTGGGGACCCCGTTCTGGGATCGCTTCACAGCCGCCTGCCGGCAGCCGGAGGCGGATTCCCCGGGGCGGCGCATCCTGGACGCGGCCCATCTCTATGCCAGTCAATGGGAATTCTCCCTGATTCAGGGCATCAATCCCTGGGACGAGGAACTGGAAGAGATCGAAGGGAATTTCAAGCGCTCATTGGCCGGCTATCAGGATCTCAACGGGGTCAAGGAACTCATTGGCGAGGAGATGACCCCCCTGAAATCCTTTGTGCATCAATGCGGCCAGCTCCGCTTTCAAAAACGATGGTCCCAGACGCCCAGGATACCGGAGACATCGGTCCTGGGGCACATGTTTGTCGTGGCCTGCTTTGCCTATTTCTTCAGCATGGCGGTCCGGGCCTGTCCCCGGCAGCGGGCCAACAATTATTTTGCCGGATTGTTTCACGATCTCCCGGAACTCCTGACCCGGGACATCATCTCTCCGGTCAAGCGCTCGGTCCGGAAAATCGGGGATTTGATCAAGGAATACGAAGAACAGGAAGTTGATCGGCGTGTGTTCAAGCTCCTGGAGCACGGCGGGTATTCGGACATATCCAACCGCCTCCAGTATTTTCTCGGTCTCGGTCTGAGTTCGGAATTCGCTGTGTCCGTGATCAAAGACCAAATGCCCCTGGAGATCACCCGCCGGGATCTGCAGGAGCAGTTTAACTCGGACGCCTTTGATCCCAAGGACGGGGAGCTCTTGAAAGTCTGCGACGGCCTGGCCGCCTTTATTGAAGCCTACACCGCCATGCGCAACGGCATCAAGTCTGAACAGCTCCAACAGGCGGTCTTTCGCATCCGCCAGGATTTCAATCAGATCGATCTGGGGTTCGGCCTGCACATCGGAAGCCTGCTGGCCGACTTTGACTGATGCGGCACCCCGGGAGAACCAGGGACGCCTGCCACCCTAGAGCCTGGAAACCACCCTCCGGCCTGCAAGCGGTCGCTGAGGCCCATCCGCCTGTCATCGCCAGGCTTTATGCACAGCCAGGCCATTGACGTCCATGGCCGCCTCCATCACGGCTTCACTCGCCGTGGGATGGGGTTTGACCGCCGCGTACAGGTCTTCCACCGTGCCTTCCATGGCCATGACCGTGACAGCTTCAGCAATGAGGTCCGTGGCCTGGGGGCCGATGATGTGCACCCCTAACAATTTGCCGCTTTCGGCCTCGGCCACGACCTTGACCAGCCCCTGGGCATGGTCCATGGCCTGGGCCGCCCCGCTGGCCGTGAACACAAAGGTGCCGGTTTTGATCGTCCAGCCGGCCTCCCGGGCCGCCTCCTCGGACAGTCCCACCGCCCCGATCTCAGCCAGGCCCCAGACGCAGCGGGGGATCTGCTCCTGCCTGAGCCGCTTCTGACGGCCCAGGATATGCTCCACCGCGACCTCGGCCTCGGCCGAGGCCTTGTGGGCCAACATCATCCCCCCGACCAGGTCCCCGATGGCGTAGACCCCGGGCAGGCTGGTCTGCTGAAAGCCGTCCACCTTGACAAAGGGCTCCTCCAGATCAAGGCCGGGGTCCAGGTCTTCAAGCCCGGTCCTGACCGGGGAGCGGCCCGTAGCCACTATGACCCGGTCGCAGGGAATGATCCGCTCCCGGCCCTGTGCATCGGTGAAGACCACCTCCCGGGTGTCCGGACGGATTGCCCGCACGGTTGCCCCGAGCTGGAGCCCGATTTTGGCCTTTTTCAATTCCCGGGTCATGGTTTTGCGGATATCGGTGTCCTCACCCGGGAGAATATCCGGCAGCATCTCCACGATGTGCACCCTGGCGCCAATGCGGCTGTAGATCCCAGCCATCTCCATGCCGATGACCCCGCCTCCGATAATGAGAACCTCTTCAGGGACAACAGCGGCATCCAAAGCCTGGTCCGTGGTCTGGACAAAGGCCCCGTCCACCTGTATGAATCCCGGGACCGCCGGTCTGGAGCCTGTGGCCAGGATCACGTTGCCCGCTTCCAGGATGGAGGCCTCCCCCTGTCCGTCATCGACCTGGATGCGCTTCGGAGCGAGCAGCCTGCCCGTTCCCTGGACAACATCCACCGTGTGTGTTTTGAGCAGGTTGGTCACCCCGCCCACCAGGCGCTCCACCACCTGGCGCTTGCGCTGCATGGCAGCAGACAGATCCATGTGCAGCTGCTCCCGGCCGCTTAGGACCGGGGATCGACTGGCCGCAGCATAGAGCTTGGCGTCGTGGATCAAACATTTCGTGGGGATGCAGCCCCTGTTCAGACAGGTGCCGCCCAGGGCCTCCTTTTCCACCAGGACCGTCTTCAATCCGGCCTGCGCCCCCCGTATGGCGGCCACATATCCGCCCGGTCCGCCCCCGATGACTGCCAAATCGTACATCCTGCCTCCCTGCCTTTGTCTCTTGATCTTCAACAGCCTGCCATTCCACAGGGCCTTGTACCCGGTGCCGCGCGCCGCTGTCAACAGGACTGAAGCCGGAAATCACGTGCCTGCCATGCGTCATGCTTTGTATCAGGACCAAGACTTACCATGATGGGGAAACAAGTGATGGGTGTCGTTCGCAGGATTTTTCTCTCACTCGAAGTTCTGGGAATAGATTCTGAGCGCTTTATACCCTTATTGGGTGAAACCTCTCAATCGTATAGCCGCTTTCGCCAGTAAAAAGGTCGCCGTTTTTGATGAGCACACGCTACGATGCGAATACGGTCCGGATATACAGCATAGATCAAGCAGCAGGGAAACCGCCACAAAATCTTCTACGGTCCCTTGCCCGACGAATCACATCAACAGCAGATATTTCAGTTACCTGGCCTTGCTCCATCTCGTCTAAGCGACGTTCAGCTTCCTCAGCCCATAGCTTTTCGACTTCCGATTCAGTGAGCTCGTCGAGGCTCTCGACTATCAATTTTGCGAGGGCCGACCGGTCCTTCAAATCGAGCTTCTTGATCTCGGCTTCGATTTCTTTCATGGTCATGGTTATCTCCTTCGTCTCAGCTCCTTGGATAGCCTGCCTGTGTCAGGTCATCTCAGCATTTTGATGCTATTCTGGAAATCACTTTGATAACAATCGAGGTGAATGTCAACTCCATAGATAGTTTTGAAGAGTTTGAAGACCTGCTGGCACTCATGCACCCACTCACGCCGGTTAGCAACTGCCGGACAAAGAAAGTCGCTCATGCCTCCCTTGCTCAAGTAAAATTGATAGTGAGAGCTTCAACCCCGTTTATACGCATTTGTGATTTGCTCTGGAACCAGTAATAAAAAAACGTGAACTGAAGCTGGAAAAACCCCATCGAAAAGCAGGACTGGAACACGGTTGACTTTCCCTGCCAAGGCAAGCAATATGGGTTCGGTCAAACAATGGAGTCAAAAACGGTTCCATTGGAACAGATGCTGGTTGTAAGCTCGGAGGTGAACCCTAAAAACCTCCATATATATTGGGGACGTAGCTCAGTTGGGAGAGCGCAGCCTTCGCACGGCTGAGGCCGAGGGTTCGAATCCCTTCGTCTCCACCACAGATCAATCCATCCTTGTTCGAAGAGGATCAAAAAACCCTGAGAAAAGCCGATTTCTCAGGGTTTTTTATAGGGCGACGCCGGAAGCTTTTCAGCGAAACCTGGCCTGACCTCCACCTTACAGGTCCTTTTCTATGCTCCAGTTTCTTCTGGATGATACGCCCTATCACAATACCAACACTCCTCCACTTGCTCTTTCTTCACACGTCAGAATCCGGTAAAGAGAAAATCAAGGGCTGCAATAATTTCCTCGCGTCGATCTTTGAGTGTTTCCACTTTTTTGCCCAGAGACCTGGCTGAAATACCTGCTAACTCAGCAGTAGACATGACAACTGCTGTTTCCTTGACAGTGAATTCAGGATTGAGATGCCTAGATAGCCTTTCCCGCAGATGAGACTGTTATCAGAGGTACAACGACGCGTGTTGCCAGGGTCTCGAGCAAGTCTGCCTGAACGTCGAGCAGATAGGGAATTGTTTGATTCGTTTCTGGGTTGGTATTTTCATGCACATCGAACTGCGACATCAAAACCTCCTGAGTCCTTCACTGAAAACGTCATTTGTCTGAATTCGGCGATTGTAAGTCTCGATGGCCTCTTGGTTTTCTCTCTTCCATTCCTGGCATTGTGCCTCTGCCAGCATTTCTATACGACGATTTTCCAGGGTATGAGAAAGATTGATACGCTTTTCCTTTGCCTTAAGCAGAAGATCGGTATTGATGCTGAGATTTGTCGCCTTTTTTGGTGCCTCGGTGTTATACAGGACCATGGTCATGTGCGCCTCCTTATGCGCAATGTTAATGCGCAAGAATACTTTTTTTACAATGGTTTTGTCAAGATCCCCGGCAATGTGTCCCGGTTCAGCTCCAGGCGGGGGCAGCAAGCAGTGGATCTGGAATGCACCCATGCTGCCCGGGTCGTCAACATCGAACAGGCCCTGTGCCGGGACCATTTTGCTGATCTGCTCCAGGCTGCGAACTGGCGAGCCGTTCTGGACCTGGTGAATGCCCAAACGGCTCGTTTTTTCCCTTTTTCCTACCGCTGAGTGCTCAACCGGAGCCAGGCGCCCCCTCCTGCACACCCTCGTCGGCCTTTTGCTGGGCCTCTGCTTCCCTCCTTTTGCTGCTGATGCGGCCGATAAACGGCCAGGGTCGATCAATCCTCCGGCCGGAGGGGGAGTCCCTTTGCAACGATTTGCATCGGGACTCCCCATGATTAAGGCTTTAAGACGAGGTTTTTCAAAAGGAGTGAAAAAATGGTTGGAATCAGCCGGCATGACTGTGAGCCGGCATTTATTGGAAGCGGGAATGGGTTTTCGCCGCAATGTACATCCTGTCTCTAAAGATCTCGAAGTTGACGCTCGGTCGAGCAAGTCACATTATATTACGAACGAAGGATATTCATCGCCCCGTGAATCACTGCCAAAATATCTATTTGGTCTGATTTAATATGGTAAATAATCCGGTAAGGGCCTTCTATGACTTCTCGAATTTGATCCATCTCATATTCAGGAACTCTACGCCCGGATAGGGGGAAATCAGCGATCTGCTGTGATCTGCGGGTAAGGCGATCGACCATACGCTTGGCATATGAAGGAGAGTCCAACGCAATATGAGCGTATATAGCATATAGATGCTTCTCGGCGGTGTCTGTCCAGTGAATTTTCATTCCGGCAAGCCATATTTAGCGCGGATTTCTTTGACATCTTTCGTACGGCCCGCTTTGCTATCCGCCAACCCCCGTTCAATTGCCTCACGTACATATATTTCCTGCATCAGATCATCCCAAGTCGCCTCTGGAGGCATGCGATCAATGATCTTGTGGGCTTCTTTCTTTTCCATTATTTTTGCCATACTTTAACCTCCTACTTTTGTACCGGTATTTTACCCTTT
Source organism: uncultured Desulfohalobiaceae bacterium (assembly GCA_964621385.1). Lineage (GTDB taxonomy): Bacteria > Desulfobacterota > Desulfovibrionia > Desulfovibrionales > Desulfothermaceae > JAABTT01. Next base: position 5,154 of record CAZUMF010000137.1, on the reverse strand, counting down.
TGGCATTATCGTACCTCCTTAAAAAGATTAACTTTCCAGAAGATACAAGGTGTATAGGAAGTTCGAAACCTGCAAATGGCCGCTGACTGATCCCTGAAATCACCAAGTGGCTCCATAGGGTGATCATGAAGTGGAGTCATTAGAGTGATCCTGAGCTGGCGCCATTAAGGTGATCACACAGTGGCGCCATTAGCTTGATCAATGACATCCGACCTGGACCAGAAGTTATATTTCTGTCATGCGGCAACGTGTTCAATGCCTTTGAAAATATTCTCATCCAACTGACTGATTTCCCAATTGTTTTGTAAATTTAACCAAAATTGAGGACTACCCCCTAAAGCTTTTGAAAGCTTCATTGACATTTCCGCACTAATGCCTCTCTTGCCACGGCATATTTCATTAATCGTTTTCGGAAAAACTCCAATATGTTTTGCAAGCGCGGATTGGCTGAGACCTATTTCTTGAAGTTCATCCTGAAGTACTTCGCCAGGATGTACTGGAGGATAATGTCTTTCATCCATTTTATGGCTCCTTAACGATTTAGTGGTAGTCGGCCACTTCGACATCTACTGCATTTTCTTTATCCCATTTGAAACAGATTCGGTATTGATCATTTATTCTAATACTATACTGTCCTTTTCTTTTTCCTTTCAGTTTTTCAAAACGGTTGCCCCGGATTTCCTGTAAATCCTGTAAAGATGTGGCAGCGCCCAGCCGTGCGAGTTTGATCTGGGCCTTACGGTGTAACTCCTCGGGAAGGATGCGCAAGGCTTCCTTGGTAGCCCGCCCATAGTGTATGTCCTCGCTTCCCTTGTTGTTAAAATTACGAATAGCCATATTGAATTCAATTAAATTCATAGCAACTATACCGGATTACGGTATAGTTTGTCAAGATTAAACTGAGTGACGGCAAACTGAGATGCAAAGACAGGACGAGCTCATCTCAAACCTCCTCAAATCATCCGGAACGTGGAAGACCACATGATGGAGTTAATTTCACCAGCGGTGATATTGTCATCGGCATACTGATCGGCCAGGAAGGCCCGCAGGTTTTCTTTGATCAAAACCTCGCCCGGTTCCCGGACAATAGTCTCACCCAGGACATGGGGATAGCCTTTCTCGACCAAAAGGTCGATAATGGCCTGCTCCAGCTTTGCCTCGTTGAATTTCATTAATTCACCTCGATATTCCATTCAATCTTCCGCAATCTCTCTTGAATGCGGGTGAGTGTTTCAACAACCTGCTGCTCCTCTGGTAATTCTCCATAAACCAGCCCCCTGAACTCCCCAGTGTATGCTGCTTTCAAGCCACTCCAGCAACTTTCAACATCCCGAAACAAGAGAGAATCAGCCGGATGATGCGTAAGCCATTCATTATTATTCCTAAAACTTTCCACATCATCCCGAGCAACCTTGATGATAACGTCTGCGAACTCATCAAAATCGAAGAAACTGCTGAGTTCTTGATTCTCCAGCATTTTATGGAGATCATAGACATGGCGGATTTTCATCCTCAGATCGTCCATTGGATTTTCCGTGTAACAAAAGCGCACCAGACTCATAATCTTCTCGCACAAGGTCCGGTTCACATGAAGCACACTAACCTGAAAGGGCTGCAGGCTAAATTCCTCAATCATCTTCTGTTGCCCTTTCTCCACCATCATGTCGTAAATATATGAAGACAACAACTGGGTAGTGAACGGTTCGTAGCAGCCATACCAGGTCGCCTCAATCACGATCACATTCCTGACCTGTCCGAACCTGCCGTCAAACATTTGGGGATAACTGTGCGCCGTTTTTCGGTTCATCCCCATTTTTCGGGTCAGCCCCTCAATCTCAATCTCCGGAAGCTTGGGTGTGACGCCTTGACCGATCTGCTTAATTTTTCTTTTAAGCTGGTTTTCCGTTTCTCCCTCTTGTCGTTTGACCACCAGGTCAATGTCTTCTGAAAACCGGTCAATCAGCCCAAAACATTTAGAAAGCGCTGTCCCACCTTTAAAAACCGCCTCTCCACCAATCGGATCGTGAAAGATGCCATGCAATGCATAGGTGACCCAATAATCCTTTTCGATAAATATTTCAGGGATATCCAACAACCCCGCCGTGGCAGTCACTGCCTGGCGAAAAAGCGTCTTGTCCTCATGCAGTCTCATTTGATACGCCACCTGTTCGCAGAAAAAAGGGCGTCCGGCACTCCGGGGATTGTGTATGAAGTCAAGGGATTGAGTGATTTTCTCAATTTCTCTGTAATCTCATCTCTGTTAATGTCACAGAGTATTGCACCCAGTAGTGCACGGGTTGCGGGCGGGTACTTCATGGCCAGTTTTACCATTTTTTCCTGATCTTTTTCCGGGAGCTTCGAGATAAGTTTCTGTAAGGATTTGCAGTTGTCGCCGATGGAAGAATTGGGAATTTTTTTTATAAAACGCAGGCTGTCGAGAATCTGGAGAAGAGGGATATTCTCTTTGGTTATACTGTTTTTCTGTTTCATAAAAGATATGGTGTATCGCCCCCGCCTAAAAGATGCACGAGGCTCGTTTCTGCCAATCTGGATAATACTGCCAACCTGGGTGGTGAGACCAAGAGAGTTGTAGATACTGAGTCCGGTAAGATACCCCTCCACTTTGCCGTCACGTTCCAGAAGGTCTTTCACCACCTGATACCTGTCAGGTGGCAACTCTCCAAAGGGTGACGGTTCCGGTTTATAAAATTTACCCTTGGCAAGTTTGACGATCTTGCCGGAAGCGGCCAGCCGGTTCAGGGCCTTTGCCAACGCCTCCTCGCTTTTCACCTTCTCGGTAAAATCAGCATAGGTAAAAACGTATCCTTTTGCAAAACGGTCAATCATATTCCTTATGTGTTCAGTGTCTTTCATAACAAAATACCCTACTTAACACATGCACATTTGTCCAGTTTTTTTTATGAAAAACTGGACAAATTAGGATAAAAAAGGTTTTGCCACGCTTCGGTGAACTTCATTAATTCACTTCCTCCACCATTTTTTCGGCATCAGGGATGCGGAGTTCGCCGGACAGGAGCCTTTTTACAGCCTCGCCGGTATCTGAATCGCTTGCTGATCACTCGGAGATCAATCGTTGGCGGCCAGAAAAAGTACTGAGAAATAAAAATTGAGTTCAGAACAGGAATCCCCACTCAACTGCCGTCCAGGCCTTTTGAGTGCAAAGTATATCCGGAATTTGGCTTTGAAAATTCCGGATCTCAAACCCCCTCAAATCATCCGGAACGTGGAAGACCACATTCCGGATATGGGGCCTTTCTTCAAACTGTTACTGAGCTCAACAGCGAAAAGTTTTTCGATAAGTTTCAGTGAAAATGGACAAACGTCTCCATTCACTTTTAAAAAGTTCAAAGTTTAAATCATCGGAAATTTCAGGGCTATGAGTTGAAGGATGCCCAAAGAGATAGCCCCCGGCATGACAAAACGTTCACAGGCCTCCCAACAGAGCTGAACAGTGTGTAAGTTACAATCAGGAACTGGCTTTAAATCTTTGTTTTTCTTTGGTTTGCGTGAATGTCTCGGCATTTTTTTCGACCAAAAATGGTAATAGAAAGCTCCAATGAGATTTTTGAGCACGTCGAACATGACTTCGATACGGATTCTGAGGCAATACAACTCAATCGCAGCAACCGGATCCTGGGTGAGATCGCTGCACATTAAGACAATCGGCCCCCGGCTGGTTCGGGCTAATACAAAACGTATCAAACCCCCAGTTGGTTTCCAGAGTAGATCGAAATATGAAAGCAGGATTGTCTCTGTTTTGCCGTAGATGTTGCAAGTGACCTCCCAAAAGCCTTGAGGATCGTCAAAAAGCTCCATGAGCTTGACCTTTTTCCCATATTTTGGAGGTCTCCCCGGACCTGTATCTGGTTTTTCTTCAGCTTGAAAATAGGCAACGCAGTTTTTTTTGCTCTGACAATCAAAGTCACGAATGGTTGCTTGAAATCAAGAGACCACAAGGCTGCCGCCAGCTTAAAAATGACCTTGCTTGGAAAAAATGCATCTAAGACAAGCACACTGAGGACATTGTTTTTATAAGCAAAATCAATGGTCATTTGCACAATACGGGTGCCCATTGTTTCTGGACTATCTGCCGATCTTTGTCCGCGGTGGAGCAAGCCAAGATGGATGGCCAAATCAAGGGGAAGGCAAAAAGGAAGGGCCATGGTGCCAACGACAAGCCCAAGAGCGCCCACACAATGCCCTCGAAAATACGATGGTTTACTTTGAGTCTCGGATTGTTGATGAAGAGATACGACCCCAGGCATTCGCCGTCCATCTTTAGGGACATGAGTGTGATCACCCAATAAAACGGCTCGTCCCTGAACGAGAACAGTTTCGCCTTGTTTGAGAACGAAAGCAGCCCAATGAGAAATCAAGTTTGAAAGGAACCAAGCTTTCGAGCGAAAAAAGTGACGGAACTTGTGACACATGAGATCACCAGTCCCCCAAAATCGACAAAATGAGGTGACACCAACCATAACGCCTGATCCGATGAAGCCCAAAACAATCATACAAAATATGAGCCTAGGTCTGGTTCGTGAGAAGCATTGACGAAAGAGCAACGTATTGAAAACATATTCAAGCATTTTGACCTCCTTATGGTTTCTGAGACATATGGAGGTCTGTAGCGAGAATCCAGTCGCGTGTTAAGTAGAAATATACGTGGCTAAAAGGGAAAACTTACGACTCTCGAGCAAATTTGTATCCGATTTTTTCCTCACTTCTTCATTCAGCTTTCTCGGCCTGGCTGTCACGACTCCCCAAGCACGGACGGATCAAACAGATCCGGAAAATACACGCGAAGAACATGAGTTGGAAAAGCGATGCGCAAGGGTGCCCTGTGGCTCTCGGATTGGATCAGTCCTTCGCTTGCAAGTTGGCTCACGATCCGTCTGGCTTGACGCTCGGATTTTTCTTCCATACCCATCACATATCTTGCTTTGCCTCTTTTGATTTCGCCTTCAAGAAAAAGGGCTTTCAGCAGTTTTCCTGCCCTGGGATCGAGCGGATTCTGCGCCCCTCTGTCCTTGTCCCGATCCCGCATGTAGCTGTCCAATCTGGCCTCTATTCGGTTTAGACTCAGGATGCGATCCATGAACCGGATTTGATCCAGGCAGGTCTCCAGGAAATACA
>CAZUMF010000136.1:0-12197 GCA_964621385.1 uncultured Desulfohalobiaceae bacterium | reverse complement strand
CCCTCCAGATCAGAGGCCGAACAGCCAAAGATATCATGACCAGCCCGGCGATGACCGTGAGCTCTGATACACCGGCTCTGGACATCTTCGACATGATGCAGTCAAAGCACATCAACCGCATCCCGGTGGTCGATAAGGGACGCTTGGCAGGCATTATTTCCCGGGATGATCTGCTTGAGGTCTTCAGACTTGTGCCTGCAGGCGAAAGACACGGGGGGCAGCAGGCATGAACTATTGGCGCAAGATGCGCGGGACCACCAGCAGTCCGCCCCGAGTCAGCCCGGCAGAGGTTCTGCTCTCCTGGGTCGGCTCCTTCCTGGGTATTGCCGCCGTGGCCCTGATCCATTACCATGTCCTGGCTGAAACTGATCTGGTTATGATCATCGGCTCTTTCGGGGCATCGGCCGTGCTCATCTATGGAGCCATCAAAAGCCCCCTGGCCCAACCCAGAAATCTCCTCGGCGGGCACGTGATCTCCGCCCTGATCGGCGTGGCTTGTTTCAAACTCTTGGGCGGCCAGCTGTGGCTGGCCTCTGCCCTGGCCGTGGCCACGGCCATTGCCATCATGCACCTGACCAAGACACTCCACCCGCCAGGCGGAGCCACGGCCTTGATTGCGGTGATCGGAAGCGATCAGATCCATAACCTGGGTTATTTCTATGCCCTTGTCCCGGCAGGAACCGGGGCGCTCATCATGCTCGTCGTGGCCCTGGTGGTGAACAACATCCCCAAAAAACGATACTATCCTGAATTCTGGATCTGACCGATGAAGCAGTATTATAAAGAACGATTCGAGGCCTTTCGCAGAATGAGCTTTACGCTTTCCACGCTCATGGAGGTCAACGAGATCCTGGAGACCATCAGGGATGAAGAAAAGAAGCTCATTCCCTCGGCCTTTGAGATTTGTGTGCTCCTTTTGGATGCCGAGGCTCCGAAATACACAAAACCTTTGCAATGCGCCCTGCACGACCGGCCGGTCAACTGCCTGCAGTGCAAGCGGAACCGGACCGCCGTGCAAAAAGCCATCCGCCGGCAGAAAGGCTCCTTGATTTCCAAGAGCGAACCCATCACCCGTCAGGACGGGACCGTGGTCCATACCGGCCCGGAGGCCGCCATCCCTGTTTTTGTAGGCGAGGATATCGTGGCCGTGATCAATGTGGTGGCCGCACCAGGGAGCCGATTCTCCAAAAAGGATTTTTATCTCATGCGGGACATATCCGAACTGGCCGGAATGAATATCCTGCGCGGCCGAAAGCAATGGGAAAGCACCCAGGAAAAGATCCGCATCAGCAGCATGCTCTCCCATCTTTCACCCTTTGTGCCCAAATCGGTCCGGCAGATTGTGGAGAACAACCCGGAGCTACTCGATAAGGAAAAAATTGAAAAGGAAGTGACCGTCCTGTTTCTCGACCTGGAGAGCTCCACCCGGCTTTTTGCCGATAATTCCGAAATAGAAGCCAATCGCCTCATCGAGGATTTCTTCTCCTCGCTCATCGACCCCATCTACCGTTCCGGGGGAGAGATCAACGAGACCGCCGGAGACGGCCTGATGATCATCTTCCAGGATGGAAGCGCCCGGGCCAATGCGGTGAATGCAGTCAAGGCTGCTCTGGATATCAAGGAAAAGAGCCGGGACTACAACCTGCACCAAAAAAAAGAAATGCCTGCGGTCACGGTGAATATGGGGCTTAATTCCGGGACGGTCCTTCTGGGCATGAGCCGGTTCAAAGGAACGACCGAGACCAGGATGACCTTTACCGCCACCGGCGCGGTGACCAACCTGGCGTCCCGTCTGGCGGATCTGGCCGGCGGCGGCGAAATCTTGATCGGCCCCAGTACGGAAGCATTGATTCGCGGTTCCTGGCCAACGGTGTCCAAAGGCCGGAAAGAGGTGAAAAACATAGAAGAGCCGGTGCAAGTCTTTGCCCTGAAACCGGGTCCGGAAGTTGAATACGAGCAACTGCCGACGTCTATCGAAACTGCAAAACCAAAGGAGGCACGCGCATGAAAAAGATCAACCTGTATGAGGAAAACGGCTTCAAGGATCTCGGGCTGAGCAAGTACCTGGTTCATGATTCCCCGTACTTCAAGATCCTCAACTTCAATTTCAAATCAGGCCAGGAATTGCCGATCCATTCCCACGATATCGAGGGCCAGCTCTCCATCACCGTGCTGGAAGGCGAAGGCGAATTCCTTGCGGCGGACGGGGCGACCCTGCCGGCCCGGACAGGCGACGTCCTGATCTCGGACATTGCCGAACCCCACGGCATCAGAGCCGGCACAGACCTCAGGGTAATAGTGACCATTGCGCCGCCGATATGAGCAGACAAGGCACAGGCGGTCCACGACAACTGGCGGGTTCAGAACCTGAGGAGCACGCATGCCAGAGCAGCAGACCTTGACCATGAATTCACAGAGCCTGGTCTTCCAGGAGGAGGAGACCATCCTGGACGTGGCCCGGCGAAACAGGGTCTTCATCCCCACCATCTGCCACATGGAAGGGTTGCCCGCTTCCGGGGCATGCAGGCTGTGCGTGGTGGAGGACGAGTCAGCCGGCAAGCTTATCACGGCCTGTTCCACCCCGGCCCGCAGGAATATGGCCCTGCAGACGGAATCCAAGCGGGTCGTGTCCTCGCGCAAGAACACCCTGAAGCTCCTGCTGGCCTCCGGGAATCACGACTGTCTGCTCTGCCCGGCCAACGGGGAGTGCACCCTTCAAGACCTGGCCTTTCGCTACCAGGTTGCCGGCACCTCCTATCCCAGGCAGGTCCAGCCCTATGACCTGGAGGCAGTCAACCCCTTCATCATCCGGGATTTTTCCAAATGCATCCTCTGCGGCCGCTGTGTACGGGCCTGCCAGGAAGTGCAGGTCAACAGGGCCATCAGCATCGGCTATCGCGGCAAGGCCGGCAAAATCGTGGCTGCCGGCGATCGTCCCCTCAAGGAATCGGACTGCGTGTTCTGCGGGGAGTGCGTCCAGGCCTGCCCCACCGGAACGCTGGTACCCAGGGACGCCCGTTTCAGGCCCAGGCCCTGGCAGACCGAGCAGGTCAGGACCACCTGTCCCTACTGCGGGGTGGGCTGCCAGATGGTTCTCCACGTCAGGGACAACGAGATCCATCGGGTGACCGGCGTGGAGCACGCCCTGCCCAATGAGGGCAGCCTCTGCGTCAAAGGCAGGTTCGGGTTCGAATTCGTCGCTTCTCCGGAGCGGCTGAAGACACCCCTGATCAGGGAGAGCGGCAGGTTGCGCCAGGCCTCCTGGGATGAGGCCCTTCAGGTGTGCGCCTCGGGGTTCAAGACGGCCATTAACAGGCACGGTCCGGACTCTATCGGGGTGCTGAGCTCGGCCAGGGCCACCAACGAGGAGAACTACCTGGTCCAGAAGTTCACCCGGGCGGTCCTGGGGACCAACAACATCGACCACTGCGCCCGGCTCTGCCACTCCTCCACCGTCTCCGGGCTGGGCCAGGTCTTTGGCAGCGGGGCCATGACCAATTCCATCGCGGACATTGAAAAGGCCGAGGTCATTCTGGTCACCGGGTCCAACACCACCGAGAGCCACCCGGTCCTGTCCACCCGCATCAAGCGGGCCGTCACCCAACGCGGGGCCAGGCTCATCCTGGTGGATCCCAGGCGGATTCCCCTGCAGGACTTCGCCCATGTCTGGCTGCGCCAGAACCTGGGCACGGACATTGCCTGGATCAACGCCATGATACAGGTCATCATCGAGGAGGGGCTCTTTGATCAGGATTTCGTGGCCCGGCGCACCCTGGGGTTTGATGAGCTCAAGCACGCGGTCTCCGGATACACCCCTGAAGCCGTGCAGGCCCTCACCGGCATCGAGCCCGAGGACCTGAGGGCTGCGGCCAGGCTCTACGCCGGGGCCGGGGCGGCCGGCATCCTCTACGCCATGGGCATCACCCAGCACGTCTGCGGCACGGACACCGTCAAGTCCCTGGCCAACCTGGCCATGCTCTGCGGCCATATCGGGCGCGAAGGCGGAGGGGTCAACCCCCTGCGGGGCCAGAACAATGTCCAGGGGGCCTGCGACATGGGCGCCCTGCCCGATGTCTACCCCGGCTACCAGGAAGTGAATGACCCGGCTGCCCGGGACAGGATGGCCAGGGCCTGGGGGGTGGACTCCCTGCCCGAGACGCAGGGGCTCACGCTGACCGAGATGATCCCCAGGGCCCTGCAGGGGGACCTGCGGGCCATGTATATTGTGGGGGAAAACCCGGTCCTGTCGGATGCGGACAGCACCCACGCCAGACAGGCCCTGGAGGGGCTCGATTTCCTGGCTGTCCAGGACATCTTTTTGACCGAGACCGCCCGGTACGCCGACGTGGTCCTCCCGGCCTGCACCTTTGCGGAAAAGGAAGGGACCTTCACCAATACCGAGCGCAGGGTCCAGCGGGTCAGGAAGGCCCTGGAGCCTTTGGGGTCGAGCCTGCCGGACAGCGAGATCGTGATCAGACTGGCAGAGCGGTTCGGGGCGTCCTGGTCATACCCTGACAGCTCGGACATCATGGCCGAGGCCGCCTCCCTGGCCCCCCAGTACGGGGGGATCGAGTACTGCCGCCTGGAGGAGGAGGGGCTGCACTGGCCGTGCTGGGACCTGCAGCACCCTGGAACCCCCATTCTGCACTGCGACGAGTTCGCCTGCGGCCTGGGCCGGTTTCAGCCCATCCAGTCCTCGCCGCCGGCGGAGGTCTCAGATGAAGACTATCCCCTGTGGCTGACCACCGGCCGGGTCCTGTACCAGTATCACACCGGGACCATGACCAGGAAATCCAAGGGACTCAACGCTCTGTCCAGGGAGCGTCTGGTGGAGATCGCCCCTGAGGACGCCGGCAGCTACGACCTCGAGGACGGGGACGAGGTCAGGGTGAGTTCCAGGCGGGGCTTTATCCAGGGCCGGGTTTGGATTTCCCGGACTGCTGTGTCCGGGACCGTGTTCATTCCCTTTCACTATGCCGAGGCTGCGGCCAATGTCCTGACCAACCCCCGGACCGATCCGGTGTCCGGAATCCCGGAGTTCAAGGCCTGTGCAGTGCAATTGGAAAGGATTGAATGAGAGGTGCCGGCCTTGCCTCCGGCAAAGTTGACGCCTAATTATTTGATATTATTGTAATATGCGGTTGCCAGTTTGATCAGTGAAGAAACTTGCTTTGCCAATATCACAAGTAAAGACTGGAGAATTTGAACGTCCAACATCGAACGTCGAACATTGAATTTTAAATGAAGAAAGAAGAATGAATGAAAGAAACAGATACGAAAATGGAAACATGTCTTTTCTTTGATTCATCATTAGGACTTTCAGGAGCGCACTCATGTCCCAGCAGTATTTCCGGCCCGAGCACGAAGACATCACTGAAGCCATGTGGCAGGAGATCGACCGGATCATCGCCCGGTACAAGGGCAGCCCGGGCGCGGTCATTCCCGTGCTGCGGGAGTGTCAGGAGCAGGTCGGGTATTTGCCCATGTCCCTGCTGGACTATATCGGACTGGGGTTGAACGTCTCCAGGAGCGAGGTCTTCGGGATCGCCTCTTTTTACGCCCTGTTTTCCTTCGCGCCCAAAGGACGCCACACGATCAAGATCTGCAAAGGGACGGCCTGCTTTGTCAAAGGGGTCAACGAGGTCATCAAGCGTATCGAACACGAGTACAAGGTTCCGGAAGGAGGCATAGACCAGGAGAGGCGCTTTTCCCTGGAATCGGTCCGGTGTGTCGGGGCCTGCGGTTTTGCTCCGGTCATGCTTGTGGACAACGATACCCACGGTTGCGTGTCTGCGGACAAGGTCAGGAACCTGCTGGATGGGTATGAATAGCCACAGCGAATCGGAAAGGAGACAAATTATAGACTTTGTACCGACATTACGGCTTTGAACCTTAAGAACATAAAATAATTAAAAGTATTTGAAATGTTGATAAAATTGGACAAATATCGAAATTCGAATTTCGGGTTTCGTGCTTCGAATTTACAATAAGCAGATAGTTGTCCAAAAAATCCTTCAAATTTACACGTACCGTAAAGAGCTCTGAATTATGACCAAGTGCACATGCAGAGAGGATCTGCACACGATCAAGGAGCGCGCGGCCAGGGAGATGTCGGCCCAGACTTCCGAGACCTTCGACGCCCGGGTCATGGTCCATATGGGCACCTGCGGGCTGGCTGCCGGGGCCCAGAAGGTCATGGACGTGCTCAAAGAGGAGGCCTCGAGGCAGGACAAAGTGTCCGTCAAGGTCGTCTCCTGCGGGTGCGCCGGGATGTGCAGCAGCGAACCCAACGTGACCGTGGAGCGCAAAGGGGAGCCGACCATCGTCTATCAGCACATGGACGAAGACACCATGCGCCAGGTCTTCAGGAGGCACGTCCTCAACGGGGAGGTGCAGACTGAGCTTGCCCTGGCCAGAATCCAAGAGGAGTAAACCTGTGCGAGTCAAAGTCTTCAATGGCGGGGGCTGCCAAGCCAAGGGCAGTGACGAGGTCTACCAGGCCTTGACGGCCGAAGTCAGCAAACAGGGGGTCCAGGACCAGATCGAGGTCATCGAGGTGGGCGAGGAGCACTGCCCGGGGTACTGCAGCCTGGCCCCGAGCCTGCTGGTGGAACCCACGGGCGCAATCTATCAGGAAGTTCAGGTCAGGGACGTCCCCGACCTGGTGCAGGGTCTTATGGACCAGCAGAAGCCCTTGCGCACCAAGGAGTATACTCCCCGGAAGCTGGACCAGGTCCCTGAGGAGCGGCAGACGGCCTTTTTCGGACCTCAGCTCTTCTGGACCCTGCGCAATCGGGGTCGGATCGACCCCGAGTCCATCGAGGAGTACATCGCTGTGGACGGCTATCAGGGCGCTGCCAAGGCTATCCTGGAGATGGAGCCAGAGGAGATCATCGAAGAGGTCAAGGCCTCGGCCATCAGAGGCCGGGGCGGGGCCGGCTTTCCGGCCCACATCAAGTGGAAGGCCGGAGCCGAAGCCCAATCGGACATCAAGTACGTGATCTGCAATGCGGATGAAGGCGACCCCGGGGCCTTCATGGATCGCTCCATCCTGGAGGGCGACCCCCACTCCGTCCTGGAAGGGATGATCATTGCGGCCAGGGCCATCGGCTCCCATCAGGGCATCATCTATTGCCGCACCGAGTACCCCCTGGCCATCAGGCGGCTGTCCATTGCCATTGACCAGGCCATAGAGTACGGTCTGCTCGGGGAGAACATCCTGGGCAGCGGGTTTGACTTCCACCTTCAGATCTACCAGGGGGCCGGTGCCTTTGTCTGCGGTGAAGGCACGGCCCTGCAGCACTCCATCGAAGGCAAGCGGGGCATGCCCAGGCCCAAGCCGCCGCGGTCCACGGACAAGGGGCTCTTCAACCGGCCTACGGTGCTCAACAATGTGGAGACCTTTGCCAACATCCCCCGGATCATGGTCAACGGCGGTGCCTGGTACGCCGGCGTGGGCACTGAGAAAAGCAAGGGCACCAAGGTCTTCGCCCTGTCCGGGGACGTGAAAAACATCGGCCTGGTGGAGGTGCCCATGGGCACGACCCTGCGGAGCATCGTCTTCGACATCGGCGGCGGGATTCCGAACAAGAAGACGTTCAAGGCCGTGCAGCTCGGCGGGCCTTCGGGCGGGTGCATCCCTGAGGCCTACCTGGACCTGCCCGTGGACTTCGAAGCCATTTCCCAGGCCAACGCCATCATGGGCTCAGGCGGGATGATCGTCATGGACGAGTCCACCTGCATGGTGGACATGGCCCACTATTTCATGGACTTCATCCAGGACGAGTCCTGCGGCAAGTGTCCGCCCTGCCGGGAGGGCACCAAGCGGCTCCTGGACATCCTGGCCCGGATCAAAGAGGGCCGGGGCGAAGAGGCGGACCTGGACCGACTGGAGTCCCTGTCGGCCTACATTACCGACGCATCGCTCTGCGGTCTGGGCCAATCCGCCCCCACGCCGGTTTTGTCCGCCCTGCGAGCCTTCCGGGAGGAGTTCGAGGCCCACATCAAGGACAAGCGATGTCCGGCCAAAAAATGTCCGGCCCTGCTCCATTTTGAGGTCGATCCTGACAAATGCTCCAGCTGCGGTCAGTGTTATCGGTACTGCCCGGCCAAAAGTATTTCATGGCAGAAAAAAGAGGCGGCAGCGATCGACAAGGAAAAGTGCATCCAGTGTCTGACCTGCTATGAAAAGTGCCGAGCTGAGGCCATCGATTAATGATTTTGGACAGAGCCATTGTAACTCATTTATTTTTTTCTTCTATTCAGCAATATTCAATCTTCAATATTCAATAGTCAATCTTCTATGCCTATCCCTGGAAATCTCTTGACCACGGCCATGGCGGTCATGCCTCACACGGACGCGGACCGCGCCTTGCAGACGGCCCTGAGTCTGGACATCCCCTTCTGGCCCCAGCTGCCGCTCATGAATTATTATGAGGACATGTACGTCCAGGCCGCTGAACACTTTCCGGGCATACTCCTGGATGTCCAGAACCGGACCCTGCGCTTTTCCATGAACCGCTTCATGGAAGAGCTCGGCGAGACCCTGGCCAGGTTTGACCAGCCGGACTATTTCGACATCAGCCCGGCCTACTCCGCGGTCTACCACGCCTTTCTCAAGCTTGATCTTTCGGAACGTCCGGCCATCCGCGGACAGCTCGAAGGTCCGGTGAGCTTCGGGTTCAATATCCTGGACCAGGATGACCGGCCCATCCTGTTTGATGACACGGTCCGGTCCTTTCTGCTCGAATTCATGGCCAAGCGCATCAATGTCCAGCTCAGCCGCTTGCAGGCCAAAAATGACAATGCCTTCATGTTCGTGGACGAGCCCGGACTGCAGTTCGTGTTCAGCGCCCTGTCCGGCTATGACGGCTTCAAGGCCAAACAGGACCTGGAGGCCTTTTTCGCCATGATCGAGCGGCCGCGGGGAATCCACCTCTGCGGCAACCCGGACTGGGATTTCCTGCTCAACCTGGACCTGGACATCCTCTCCTTAGACGTCTTTTCCAACGGGGAGCGCTTCGTCTCCTATGCCCCGTCCATCAAGCGATTTCTGGAACGGGGCGGGGTCATCGTCTGGGGACAGGTGCCCACCAATGTCGAGCCATTTGAAGCGCAGAGCCTGGATTCCATGACGGAGCGCCTGGAGGGACTTTGGAGCACTCTGGAGGGCAAGGGGATCGACAGGGAGCGGCTCTTGTCCAGGTCCCTGCTCTCCCCGGCGACCTGCTGCCTGGTCAATCCGGACGGGACGGCCACCGTGGAGAAGGCCTTTGCACTGATAAACAGCCTATCACACCGCTTGCGGAAAAAATACAACCTTGAACCTTGAGGCATAGAATAGAAAATACCTTTAGGCGGCACAACCCAACTCCTGTTTCACCTTCCCCGGGTGGACAGGACCACTTGCCTGATGGGCACGGCAGTCCCGGAGAGCCCTGCGGCTTTTTTCACGATCCCCAAAAGCGCTGAACAGCAGGGCACTTCCATGGACAGGACCGTGACGCTTACGATGTCCCCGCGTTTTCTGTGTGTATGAAGGCTTCATTCTATGACAGGTAGCAGAAGAATCCTTGATCTGGATCAAAAAGCATTCGGGTTGGCATCAGACACCGGCACCCGATCGAAAAAATTCACTGAATCTGTCCCAGCCGCTGGTCTCGCATCATTTAAAAGAGCTGAAGCATTCCCTGCTGGTCACAACCCAGCGTCAAGGCCCATTTATTTATTATCAACTTTCAAACCCCGGAATCCTTGAGATGATTTCTGATTTGAGCTCCATGGCCAATACCCTTTTGTCGGCGAAAAACAACTTTTAACTCGAAAGGAAAATCCACTCTTATGGATACGCTCCTGGAAACAATCTCCCGCATGCCTCTGGATAAGGCTTTGTCCCAGATCACAGAAATTCTTGGACGCCTTTTGACAGATCTGGACAATGAGTCCCGTGAACGGTTTATGATGAACTTGATTGAACAATCCCAGGGAGACAAGGTTACCAGCATGGTGCATTTGTGACTGGCCGAGTGCATGGGCGAAGGTGTCGACCCA
The DNA here is from genome assembly GCA_964621385.1 of uncultured Desulfohalobiaceae bacterium. GTDB lineage: Bacteria > Desulfobacterota > Desulfovibrionia > Desulfovibrionales > Desulfothermaceae > JAABTT01. The sequence continues at coordinate 2,147 of CAZUMF010000136.1, read as the reverse complement.
ACCCAGATGTGCCAGAGCCTGGTGGACAAGGTGGCCCAGTCCGAACAACTTCTGGCGATCGCAGACCCTGATTTACTTGTGCTTTTTGAGGATTGGCTGGAGGAACTGGAGGCAGAGGTATGGACGCTTCTCAAAACTCAGGGGCCTTTTGACGATAAAACATTGGCTGATAAACTCGGATTGTCACAACGAGGAGCAAGGTTTTTGCTTACCAAGCTGCAAAAAGAAAGCCCCCTTAAGGATGAACCGTAAATATCATGAGATCACGGAGGGAAGAACACTTTTCAAGCTTCCGGAAAGCTCCACCATGTACGCCATGAAGTCAACTTACATGAAACTGGCGGCGAAATGCCCTCCGGTCAAATGTCTGGAAGAACAGAAGACATGTACTGAATCGACCCGCAGGGGTGTTGCAGATAACCAAACCATTTAGGGGGGCATCATGCAGTTCACACCATTGAAATTTCAACTCCCATTGGCTGCTGGGGGAATTGCGCTAATGGCTTTCAATTTTCTGGAATTCGCAATTCCCCACGGGGAAAGTATGGTAAAAATGTCTGATGTCATATCAGCTGGACTGACGACGCAGCAAATCAACCTCTATTTGCCTTTGATCATTATCATGCTTGTCTTTTCCACTATAAGTATCGGTTTAACCATTGGCTATCTCAAGCAACTCATTCAATGGCTGACCACCAATAGAGCTGAATATTTAAAGTTTATGTCCGGACCGCCGACACTCAGTGTTGGTATTTTTGTGCCTATCGCCAACATTTCCATGGCGGCCTTAGTTTTTCTCGCCCCCGGTCAATTTTTTGTTCCGCAATTGTCATCGAATCTGCAAGCAATGATGTTGCCCGGAATAATTTTTTTCGGAATTCTCTGCCTGACAATTTTCTATCTTGAATTTAAGGTGCTCAAAACATGGCTGAGCCGACCCATTGATTTGAAAAAATTGAATTTTGTATGGCTTTTGGACGTATTTTCCTTTGGATTGCTGAGTTTGATCGGAACCGGCCTAGCCGTGATGGCCGAAAGCGTGCAAATCGCATCAATTGGAGCGATTGGTTCGTCATTCACTTTAACTTTCGGTATTTTTCTGTTGATCGTCAAACTCTCATACCTATTTCATCTGCATATGAAAGCGGATGGTTTGCCCGGTGAAAATGTACTCCCTGCATTTTTCATCTTAGTACCGATATCCTGTTTATATGGGTTCAGCTTTTACAGAGTCGCTCTGTATCTTCAAACTCGTCTCTTGTTTAACATGGAAGTATTTTTGTTTGGTATACTTGTAATTTCCTATATAATTTCAGTTATATGGGCTCTGTTTTGCGTCTATCTGCTCAGCGAATATTTGCTGAAAGTTTTTCGGAGAGTCGATTTTGCCTTTCCACAGTGGTCGATGGTCTGAGCCTTTGTCGGCTCTCAAGTTTTGGGAGCTAATGTATACGGGCTTTATTATTCTTCAACGATACTGGCCGTTGTGAACTATGCCAGTATCATATTGGCATCGATTCTTTTTGCCTTGATTTTCAGCAAATATTACCAGAATAGAAAAAGAAACCGATTGAATTTAGAAACTGCGAAAGCTGTTCCCGGACAATAATCCAACCAATACCGACAAAGGAGCGAGAAAGTATGTCAGATTTATGGGTCTTTCACAGCGGCAACCCTGCTTGAGTCTCATGCAAAAAGGCTATAGGCGTAGCCGAAGACATGAAGATAAAATTTGACGGGGCATTAAACGTCCACATACATACCCTTGATTCGGAAGCAGCCAAGGGCTACACTTTCAAAAGTTCAACCAATGTGCTCTTTGCCGAAGAATGGGTTCCTCTGGATGTGGCCACAAACAAAGAAAAAATGGAAAGCTTTCTGGCAGACAAACTCACAAGGAGATCGGTATGAATGTTTTGATGATTATCTGCACCAATGACGGGGAAACCATCTACAATGCCATGCGCCTGGCCAATGTGGGAGTGAAGAAAGGCGACGAGGTCAGCGTGTTCATGCTGGGCAAGGGCGTCCTGTTTGAGCAGGCCGGCAGTGAGCAATTCGACGTCATGGGTCAGGTCAATGCCTTTGAAGGCGATTTCTACGTCTGAGGGGTGTGCATGAAATCCCACGGTCTGGAGGGATCAAGC
>CAZUMF010000135.1:1352-12236 GCA_964621385.1 uncultured Desulfohalobiaceae bacterium | reverse complement strand
GCCTCGTCATTCCGAGCGTGGCGAAGCAATGTTTCAGAAAAGTCTCTTATCAGCCCTGCCCCTGGCAGGTCAAGCAGACGCTTCACGAACGCCCCTCGTCCAGAATCTCCCGGACCTTGCCGGCCAGAGACTGCACGGTAAAGGGCTTCTGGAGGAAATGGACATCGCTTTCCAGGATGCCCCGGTGCATGATGACATTGGCGGTATAGCCGGACATGAACAAGACCTTGAGATCCGGCAGCACGGTTTGCAGGCGCTCGGTGAGCTCCTTGCCGTCCATTTCGGGCATGACCACGTCCGTGAGCAACAGATCGATGCGCCCCTCCTGTTCCTGGACCAGAGCCAGGGCCTCGGAGGGTGTGCCGGCGCAGAGCACCGAGTAGCCGAAGCGCTCCAGCAGACTTCGGATCAAGCGCAGAATGGAGCCTTCATCCTCCACCACCAGGACCGTCTCCGAGCCCCCGGCCACGCTCCCTGCTGCACTGTCCTGCACCTGCGGCGCCTCTTCCTCGGTTTTCCGGAAATAGATCTTGAAGGTGGTCCCCTGTCCGGGCTCGCTGTAGACATTGATGAAGCCGTTGTTCTGCTTCACGATCCCGTAGACCGTGGCCAGCCCCAGTCCGGTTCCCTCCCCCACCTCTTTGGTGGTGAAAAACGGTTCGAAAAGATTTTCCAGGGTCTCCTCGTCCATGCCGGGTCCGGTGTCGCTCACCGCGAGCATGACATAGTCTCCAGGGACAAAGCCGGCATTTTTCGCGCAATACTCTTCATCCAGGCGGATATTCTGGGTCTCGATGCTGATCGAGCCCACCCCGGCAATGGCGTCCCGGGCATTGACGCAGAGATTGACCAGAATCTGATCGATCTGGGCCGGATCGATCTTGACCGGCAAGAGATCGACCCCCGGCATCCAGATCAATTCGATGTCCTCGCCGATGAGCCGCCTGAGCATCTTCAGCATGCCGTCAATGGTTGCGTTTAAATCCAGAATCTGCGGGCTGGCTGTCTGTCTGCGGGCAAAGGCCAGCAGCTGGCGGGTGAGATCGGCTGAACGCTGGGCCGCGGTGTTGATCTCTTTCAGGTCCGTGTACAGGGGATGGGAGGCCTCGATCTGCTCCAGGCCCAGTTCGGTATGACCGAGAATCACCCCGAGCATGTTGTTGAAATCATGGGCCACTCCCCCGGCCAGGCGGCCAACGGCTTCCATTTTCTGGGCCTGCCTGAGGCGCTGCTGCAGCTGCTCCTTTTCCGTGACATCCCGTAGCAGGCCCTGCAGGACGGTTTCCCCCCGGTAGGTGACCAGGGAGGTGGAAACTTCAGCCAGAAACCGCGTGCCATTCTTTCGCACGGCGGTGTACATATTGGCGGCCAGGCTCGGAGCCTGCGCCTGGAGACGGTCTTCAAGCCGTTCGCGTATCAGCTGGTGGGATGCGGAATCGATCGCCTCCCAGAAAGTACTTTGCAGGCCTTCCTCCATGGAATAGCCGAAGATGTCGCAGATTCTCCGGTTCAGAAACAGAAACCGTCCGGAAGGAAATTCGCAGACAAAATAGCCTTCCAGGGTGTTTTCCACTAGGGAGCGATAGCGGGCCTCGCTTTCCTGCAGATCCTTCTCCGCCTGCTTGCGGGCCGTTATGTCCGTGGAGATGCCCACCATGCTCACAGGCTTGTCCGCCTGGTCGCGGATCAATCTGGTGCGGCAGTCCAGGACAATGGGCGTCCCGTCCGAGTCGTAGTTGACCACCTCCCCCCGCCATTCCCCCAGGCGGCGGGTCTGATCGATGATGTCCCGCTGAGTGGCGCCCTGGCTCGGATCTTCGCCGTAGATGCTCACCGGCTGCCCTACAAGCTCCTCCCGGCTCCGCTTCAGGCTCTTGAGTTCTGCATCGTTCACATACACGATGCGCCCCTCCAGATCCGTGGCCGTGATCCGGTCCTGGATCTGATTGAGGACCTGGGACTGGAAGCGCAGTTCCGCATCGGTGCGCTTTCGCTCGGTGATGTCCTTGCCCACCCCGACCACGGCGGGACGGCCCTGATAGGTCACCGGGGTTATGGAGAGCTCCAGGACCTTGGTCCGGCCGTGAATAAAGTACTCGGTTTCCACAACGCCGCCGGTTTCCCAGATCCCCCGGTGCACGCGCTCCTCGACGTCCAGATTTTCCGGCTTGGCAAAATCAAAGGTCCGCATCCGGAGGAGCTCGTCCCGGGTCTTCTCCACAAAATCGAGAAAGGCCGGATTGGCGTCCAGATACCGGCCTTTTGTGTCAATCACGGCAATGGGATTCTGATTCTGCTCGAAAAGGGTGCGGTAGCGATCCTCGATTTCCTGCAGATTGGCTGCAGAAGCCCGGTAATCGGCGATTTCGGCCTGAAGTTCCCGGACCGTGTGTTCGAGTTCTGCATAGCTTGGCTTCTGGGGCATGCTGGGGACCTCTTCCCGGCCGAGTGGAATCAGCCGGTTCGTACTCAGACCTGGGCCAGGGCTTCGGTCAATTTGTCCATATCCACTGGTTTGGTCAAATAGGCGTTGAACCCATCCTGCTGGTACAGATCGACTTCATCCTGCAGGGCATGGGCAGTCAAGGCGATAATCGGGATATCGGGATCGATGCCCTCCGGAGTCCGGTTGCGAATGATCTGCGTGGCTTCGTCCCCGTTCATTTCCGGCATGCGGATATCCATGATCACCACATCAAAGGGTTCCTCAGCGAGTTTTTCAAGCGCTTCCCCGCCGTTTTCAGCCAAGACGGGCGCATGCCCCAGAGTCTCCAGCAGGTCGAGGATGTAGATCTGGTTCATCCTGCTGTCCTCGGCCACCAGAATCCGCAGGGATCGTCCCTCTGGCTGCTCGTCAGCAGCGGGTTGCGCTTCTTGGGCAGGAGCATCAGCAGATTCCAGGGGCACGCTAAAGGTAAAGGTGCTGCCCTCCCCTTCCCGGCTCTCCACCCGGATGCTCCCGCCCATGAGCTCCACCAGGCGCTTGGAAATGGCCAGGCCCAGGCCGGTCCCTCCGTACTGGGCATGGGATGATGTCCTGACCTGTTCAAAATTGGTAAAAATGGCTTCATGTTTGTGCTCGGGGATGCCGATGCCGCTGTCGCGGACCTGAAACAGAATGTCCAGGGCATTCGCCCGGGGATCCGAGACCGGCTCCACCAGGAGCTCCACCCCGCCGGCATCCGTAAACTTGACGGCATTGCTCAGCAAATTGGTGAGCACCTGCCGCAGATAGCCGGCATCGCCGAAAAGGGCCTCCGGAATGGATTCTGCAATGCTGTACTCCAGGCTAATGCCTTTGGATTGCGACTTGAGGGAAAGCGGCTCAACACAGGAATCCACAAGAGCGCGCAGGGACAATGTCTGCTTGTTGAGCTCGAATTTTCCGGCTTCAATTTTGGACAGATCCAGGATATCGTTGATGAGCCCCTGCAAATGCTCTGCAGACTCCCCGGCATAGTCAAGATATTCCACGATCTTCGACTCCCGGGTCTTCATGCGGGCCAGCTGGATCATGCCCTTGACCCCGTTCAAAGGAGTCCGGATCTCGTGACTCATATTGGCCAGAAATTCACTCTTGGCCTGACTGGCCGTCTCGGCCTGCTCCTTGGCCCGGCGCAAGGCCTTTTCAAGATCCTTCGTGGGTGTGATGTCCTGAAACACAGCCACCGCCCCCTGGGGCGCTCCATCTGCCCCGGAAATGGGCGCGCTGTTGGCGATGACCCAGGAGAACCGGCCGTCCGGCCCTTTGGCGAGAAACTCCTCGAACCGGCACACTTCACCGTGCAACGCCGAACGGGTCAGGGGAATTTCGGATGGTTCACACGGAGTGCCGTCAGGATGGTAAATGGAAAACCCGCTGCGATGCCCGTCCTGCTTTCCCTCGGAAACCGGCCGGTGGTAAAGGGCTTCCGCTGCCGGATTGGCCATGCTGACCCTGGCCTGTTCGTCGCAGACCATGATGCCCCCGGGCGCATTCTCAATGATCGCCTTCAGAAGCGCCTCCCGATGGCTCATTTCCCGAAGGAGCTGCTCGCGCCTGCGCTCATTCTGCTTATGCTCCGTGATGTCGGTCAATACCCCGACCCAGCCCACCTTCTCATCCTTTTCATTGCACAGCCAGCTCGCGGAAAGCTGCACATCAAAAACCCGGCCGTCGGCCCGCTGCAGGGTCGCCTCCGAATGAAAGGGGCTCTCCTTGAAGAGCCGACCTGAATCAAAAAAACGAGTGCCTGCTCCCTCTCCGGAAGGCGGGAGCTCCAGGCGCAGGACTCCCTGGAAGGACTGATTCAGCAGGCGGCAATTGCAAATCTCCGCAGCCGCCCGGCTGGCGCGAATAATGACGTCATCCAGATTGCAGACCACAATGGCTTCGGCCACATGTTCGAGGATGCTCCTGGCAAGCCGGCCTTCGGCCATGATCGCTTCGCTGAGTTTCTGTTCAGTGAGATCGGTGACGAGCATGGAGACCACGCTCGTGGAGTCCAGGCTCAGGGGATTCATGGAAACATGGCTGGGGACCTTCCGGCCGCTCATAGCCTGAAAAATGGTTTCCGCCCGAATCTTCGAGTGCTTGCCTTCTTCAAAAAGATATTTGAACTCCTGAAGCTGATCCGCGGCAAGCCACTCAAAGATGGATTGACCGATGATCCGGTCGTGTTCCGTCTCCAAGAGGCGGCAGAAACTGCTGTTGCAGTACAGCACGGTCCCGTCCGCGGTCAGGGTCAGGGCCGCCTCGTTCATTTCCTCCACCAGGCATCGATAGCCCCTGTCCGCACCGGACAAGGTATAAATCTGTTCCCCGGTATGGCCGGAGACAACGATAGCGTCCACGTCACCCTGGCGCAGGGAGTCAATGGTCTCTTCCGCCTCACGCAGGCGGGCGCGCAAACGCCTGTTCTCGGCTTGCAATTCGCTTGTCGCCCGGTTCATAGCATTATTCCTCAGCTTTATCTGGGCTTCAGGCCGATCCCCTTGAGGAGGACATCCTCACTGGAAAGATCGCCGATGAACTTCATCAAAGGGGGCGGCAACTGCTTGATCAGAGTGGGAGCCACCACCAGGTTCTCTTCCCGGGCCTTTTCCGGATGTTGATAGATGTCGACCACTTCGATTTCATAGCGCCCGGGCAGATGTTTTTCGCAGAAGGCATTGATCGAGCGCACGGCATTCATGGATTTGGGATTCATGCCGGCGATGAAGAGCTGCAAGACATAGGTCCCGTCTTCGCGAGCTTGTTCACCATGTTCTGAAGCGTCCTGTGGCGTTTTTTGACTCTGCATACAGATTGACCTGCTTATCCCTTGGGGGCGTTTTGAATATCCAGCCCGAGAAGCACCCGTTCCTCGTTGGCCAGTGTCCCGATAATCTTGCGGATCGGCGGCGGGAGCTGCCGCACCAGGGTGGGCAGGGCCACAATCTGATGCTCCCGGGCCATTTCCGGATGCTCGACCAGGTCGATGACTTCAATGGAAAACCGCCCCTTGAGATGCGTCTCGCAGATCCGCTTGAGGTTGGTAAAGGCCTCCAATGCCTTGGGCGTCTGACCGGCGACATAGAGACGCAGGTGCCAGGTCTCCGGGACCGGCTCCCCGACTGCCTCCGTCCGGGGATTCATATCTGTCTGGTTCATGCTCTTGCTCCTGCTGGCTGTGGGTCGGGTCTCAGGATGAGACCCGCATCCGGTCCCTTTTGCGGGAGGCCTGTGCACTCCTGCATGGTCGAATCACTATCAAACTACTCTCCGTCAGCTTTGCCAGAGGCAAAGCTGACGGATAAGTCCTTCAAATCAATGCCTTTTTCCGTGATCAAAAACTCGCGGACCTGGTTGGAGTGCTTCATCCCTCTGGATTTGACAATGAACATGGCCCGCCTGCACTCGCCCTGGTCCTCGATGTTCCGCAGCTGGATCAGAGTGTCGATAATCGATGAAATCCCGATCACCGGCCATTGAGAACCTTCATCCCCCATCTGAGCCATCAAACTGGTGCACAGGCAGGTGATGCCCTGCATTTTGAGAAAATCCATGAAGCGGGTCAAAAGCGATCGCACCTGAGCAGCATGGCCGATGTGGGCCAGGCTGGAAATGGGATCCAGGATCACAGCCTGGGGTTTGAAGGTTTTGATTTCATTGAACAGCTCCACGAGATGCGACTCGAGCCCGTACTGGGTGGGCCGTTCGGCCTTCAACCTGAGTGTTCCGCTGTCCAGATGCGATTGCAGATCAAAACCGATGGAGCGCATGTTCCGGATGATCTGTCCGCTGGATTCCTCAAAAGCGACATAGAGGCAGCGCTCCCCGCGCTTGCAGGCGGCCTGGGCGAAATGGACCGCCATGGAGGTTTTTCCGGTGCCGGCCATGCCGTGGACCAGAATGCTCGACCCCCGATAATAGCCTTGATCGCCGAGCATGACGTCCAGGCCCGGGATGCCCGTGCTGACTCGTTCCTCGCTTGTCTCGTGCTCCAGTCCCACCGAAGTGATAGGAATAATGGAAAATCCGTTCTCGTCAATGAGAAAGGGATATTTGTTGGTTCCGTGGCTTGAGCCTCGATATTTCAGGATCTGCAGTCTGCGTGTAGAGACTTCTTTCTCCGTTCTGTGGCTCAACTCGATCACGCAGTCGGACACGTACTCCTCGAGTCCGTAGCGGGTCAGGGTATTCTCCCCGCGCTCGCCGGTGATCACGGCGGTCAGGCCCTTGTCTTTGAGCCAGTGAAAAAGACGTCTGAGTTCTGAGCGCAGCACAGACTCATTGGGCAGGGAGGAAAAAAGGGACTCCACGGTATCCAGGACGATCCGTCTGGCGCCGACCTGCTGCACCGCGCTCAGGAGCCGGATAAAGAGGCCGTCGAGATCATAGGCCCCGGTTTCCAGGATCTCTTCGCTTTCCACCTGAATGTGCTCCATGAACAGCTGTTTGGATTCAATCAGATCCTGGATGTTCCATCCAAAGGAGCGCACATTGCTGATCAGTTCTTCGGGTTTCTCTTCAAAGCTGACAAAGACACCGGGTTCGCCGAGTTCCGTAGCCCCGCGATACAGAAATTCCATGCCGAGCAAGGTCTTGCCGCATCCGGGACCGCCGCTGACCAGGACGGTCCGGCCTCTGGGCAGACCGCCCCGGGTGATCTCGTCCAACCCCCGGATGCCGGAGATCGCCTTGTCGATCCCCGGGGCTTTTTCCTGAGTATGTGTGGACATCTGCACATTCCTGGAATTCATGCTCACCTGCTTGTTGATTTGTCAAATAATTATATGTCGGCTGCCCTGTTCTCTGATCTGCAGCTTTCTATGGTAGCTATTCTGAAAAGAGATTTCAAGTCAACTGAATTGGATTTGATCTTTGACCGGGATTTCTGTATCCAAAAGGATATTGCAATCGTCATCGCTGTATGGAAATGGAGGGCTTGATCGATCAGGAACCGTCCTGCCGATTCAGCGTCAAACCACCAGGTGCAAGGAAGGACCGTCTATGGATCAAGGACATAACGCAGAGTCCATCTCCGTGGAAAAGATTCAGGAACTACAGGAAAACGAAAAAAAATACCGCAATATTTTCCAATACTCACCATTGGGGATCTTCCACTATGACCAGGAGACCATCATCACGGATTGCAATGACAAATTCGTGGAGATCATTGGATCAAGCTATGAAACCCTGGTGGGCCTGAATATGCGGCAGCATATCAAGGATGCAAAGATCCTCAGGGAAGTGCAGCGCTCCTTGACCCAGGGGTTTGGTTTTTACAATGACACCTACCAATCCATCACCGCGGACAAGTCCACCCCGGTGCGCATCATCTTTCGCGGGATCATCGGCGATGACGGGAGCATCATCGGCGGAACCGGATTGGTCGAAGACATCAGCAAGCGGAAATCCGCCGAGCAGGCCCTGGCGGAAAATGAGCGGAAGCTGCGGATTCTTCTGGGGAACCTGCCGGGAATGGCCTATCGCTGCCGCAACGAGCCGGACTGGCCCATGGAATTTGTCAGTAAAGGGGTCACTGCCCTGACCGGATACGAGCCCTCTGAACTCATCAGTGGAGACCAGCCATACGGCGACTGCATCCATCCTGAGGACCAGCAGGCGGTCTGGGAAAACGTCCAGCAGGCCCTGGCGGAACAGCGACCGTTTGAAATTGAGTACCGCATCCTGACCAAAGACGGAGAACTGCGCTGGGTCTGGGAACGCGGGATGGCCGTATCGGAGGAGGCAATAGCACCCCGGGCTATCGAAGGGTTTATCATCGACGCCACCGACCGCAAACAGGCTGAAGCGGCCCTGCGGAAGTCGGAACAGAATTTCCGGGAGCTCTTCAATTCCATCAGCGACCTGGTCTATACCCAGGATCTCCAGGGGCGGTTTCTTTCCGTCAATCCGGCCCTCAATCAATTGTTCGGCTATGCCCCGCACGAATTTATCGGCAAGACGGCCGCAGACTTCATGCCGGAACGCTATCAGGAACTCTTTGAGAGCGAATACCTGGACACGCTCAAGCAACAGGGCCGCTATGAAGGCGTTTCCAGTTATTTCCGGAAAGACGGCACCAAAATCTACATTGAATACAAGAGCGAGCTGGTGTATCCGGACAATGGAAAACCCTATATCAGCGGCATCGGCCGGGACGTCACGGAAAGGATTCTGGCGGAAAAGGCGCGAAAGCAGCTGGAATCACAGCTGAGCCAGGCCCAGAAGATGGAGGCCATCGGCCAGCTCGCCGGCGGGGTGGCTCATGATCTGAACAACCTCCTGTCTCCGATCCTGGGCTATGGGGAAATCTTGCAGCGCAGCCCCAAACTGGACGATGATTCCAGAAAGCAGCTTGAACATATCCTGCAGGCCGGACTCCGGGCCAGGGATCTGGTGAGCCAGCTCCTGGCCTTCAGCCGGAAACAGACCCTGGAGTTCAAGCCCGTCAATTTAAACAGCATCCTGGTCTTGTTTGAAAAACTCCTCAGAAGAACCATTCGGGAAGATATCGAGCTCACCATCAGCCTGGCTGAAGACCTCGGCACGGTGCAGGCCGATGTCGGCCAGTTGGAACAGGTGGTCATGAACCTGGCGGTCAATGCCCAGGACGCCATGCCCGCCGGGGGTACCTTGAGTATCCAAACCCGGTCCGTGACCTTCAACCCGAGCTATGCCCCCAGGCATTCGGACATCAATCCCGGCCGATATGCCATGCTGGAGATCAGCGACACCGGCGAGGGCATGTCCCAGGATATACTGGATAAGATCTACGACCCTTTTTTCACCACCAAAGAAACCGGAAAAGGGACCGGCCTGGGCTTGTCCACGGTCTACGGGATCATCAAACAGCACGGCGGCCATATCCGGGTGAACAGCGAACTGAACCAGGGGACGGCCTTCACGATCTCCTTCCCGATCTGCGAAGATCCTCAGGAAAAAGGGACCGCCCCGTCGGCCCCCAGACTCCTCAAAGGCACGGAAACCATTGTGGTCGCCGAGGACAACCACCAAGTGCTGCAACTCGTCCTGACCATCCTGGAACTCCAGGGCTACACAGTCCTGTGCGCGGAAAGCGGGGCCCAGGCCCTTTCCATCTTAGAACAGCACGAAAGGAGTGTCTCCCTGCTCCTCACCGATGTCATCATGCCGGATATGAACGGAAAGGAGCTCTATGAGCAGGCCTCACAACGCTTTCCCGGGATCAAGGTTTTGTATATGTCTGGATACACCGAGGACGTCATTGGCCACCATGGCGTGCTGGAAAAGGACACCCTGTATATCCAGAAACCGTTCACCGTGGCGGGACTCGCCCAAAAAGTCCGGGAAGTGCTGGATGGAGGGGAAGAAGAAGTGCCTAAAGTGAGCTAAAGTTTGTAAGTGACTAAAGTTGGAAGAGCTGCCGCAATCAACTTCCGTCATTTTCTTCATTTAGGCACTTTAGCTCACTTATCAACTTTAGGCACTTCTTCATTTAGGCACTTTAGTTCACTTATCAACTTTAGGCACTTCTTCATTTAGTTCACTTACAAACTTTAGGCACTTCTTCATTCAATCACTTCTTCCCCCTCTTCCAATTGATGAAAAGACGGCCAGCAACTCACAGCATTCCTGATACACTGGTTTGATCTGCTCCTGAGGAATCAAGCCAAGCGCATTGATGATCTCCAGCCAGTACTGGGTTTCACTGGATTCACTTTCACAGATTTTGATCCTGCTGGAAAAGTCAGCCCGACTTCTGGAACGGTTGGCCTCGCGATAGTTCGCGCCCACAGAAGTGCCGGATTTCGTAATTTGATTGCGTACAACCCTTCCTTCCGGGGTATTCGGCAAGAGGCTCGAAAGCCTGATGATCTGTATAGCAAAAGCCAGTGTTCTTTTTTCAAGCACTCCGGCAAATTCCCTGTTGTCCATGTCTGCGTCTCCAACGAAGAAGAAGTGCCTAAATGAAGAAGTGCCTAAAGTGAGCTAAAGTTGATAAGTGCCTAAAGTGAGAGGAAGAAGTGCCTAAAGTGAGCTAAATTTTGTAAGTGACTAAAGTTGGAAGAGTTATAAGAGCGGTCGCTGTAGTCTTTTTCTTGCCAAATTTAGTCACTTTAGTTCACTTATCAACTTTAGTCACTTCTTTTCTCTGCCAACTTTAGTTCACTTTAGTTCACTTATCAACTTTAGGCACTTCTCCCTCTGCCAACTTTAGGCACTTTAGTTCACTTATCAACTTTTAGGCACTTCTTCATTTAGGCACTTCTTTCCTCTACCAACTTTAGGCACTTTAGTTCACTTACAAACTTTAGGCACTTCTTCATTTAGTTCACTTATCAACTTTAGGCACTTCTTCCCTCTGCCAACTTTAGTTCACTTTAGTTCACTTATCAACTTTAGGCACTTCTTCCCTCTGCCAACTTTAGTTCACT
>CAZUMF010000135.1:329-1252 GCA_964621385.1 uncultured Desulfohalobiaceae bacterium | reverse complement strand
TTAGATCACTTAATAACTTTAGGCACTTCTTCAAGCAGTTCCAGCATGCGCTGCAAAGACTGCTTGAGGGAGCCGCTATTGTCGATAATGGTCAGACGGGACTTGGATGGGGGATAGTCACTGTTCCGGGCGAGCCGGTTTTCGATCTGTTCCCGGGTCTCAAACCCTCTCTGGAGCAGACGCCGTCGCAACAGCTCTGGATCAGCCCGGACATAGACGGCCTCAAGCTCGGGATAGCGCTCCCGGGCCTGCTCCAGAGCGGCCCGGGAGCCATTGACCACCACTGAAAGCCCTTTGTCCAGCCAGCAGTCGATCTCCAGACCGATGCCGTACCAGGTGCCGTGCGCCTCCCAGGCCAGGGCGAACAGACCAAGGTCCCGACGCAGGGCAAACTCTTCAGTACTGAGGGGAACATGGGCTTCCCGTTCCGTATCCCTGGAACGGGTGATATAGCGGTGGCTGAAAATGACCCCTTCGGGCTTTTCCCGGCGGACAGCATCCAGGAGCGTATCTTTTCCAGCTCCGGACGGCCCCATGACATAATAGAGAATCCCTTTTTTCGGCATCAGACCATTATCCATATTCCAAAAAACGAAGACAAAGAAATCACAACAAGAACAGCGTCCTGGTGACAAACAATCCTAATCCCCAGGCCGGAAGAGATCAAGTCTCTCCCTGAAGGGTTTCCGGTCGGAGACCTGAACCAAAGCGGTCTTGACGATGCACGTTTTTTTGGATACAGCCAAGTCTGCTCTTTGAACCAGCAACGCTTCGGTGTCCCGAAACCGGGATGAAAAGGGAAGCCGGTGTGAAACCGGCGCGGTCCCGCCGCTGTGAGTGGGGACGAGCACCGCATCAGGCCACTGTCCGGAAAAAAACTTTTTTTTTTGGAAAAAAAAAAAAAAAAATAGGGCAGCGGGGGA
>CAZUMF010000135.1:0-319 GCA_964621385.1 uncultured Desulfohalobiaceae bacterium | reverse complement strand
GTCAGTGGGGACGAGCACCGCATGAGGCCACTGCCGGGCACCCAATTTGGTGTTAGGAAAACGACCCAGAAAATTGGGTGTCGGGTGGGAAGGCGCGGTGAAGGTCCAGGGAGTGAATCTCCCTGGAATCGATTCGCATGATCCACAAGCCAGAAGACCTGCCGAAAGCGTTTTGATTCCGTAGTGGAGATGGTAAATCCCCGGGCGATGCACTGCATCCCCCGGGGATTTTTTTTAGTAGGCCGCCGCCCTCCCCCCGGCCGGGGGGCGGAGGGGGAGGGGGCGGGGGGGCGGGGGGGGGGGGGCGGGCACAAAAAGA
>CAZUMF010000134.1:0-12252 GCA_964621385.1 uncultured Desulfohalobiaceae bacterium | reverse complement strand
AAGAAAGACAGTTCCGGTGTCCGCGAGCTTAAAACGCCCTTCCCGGCGTTTGTCCGCCCCGGTGAAGGCTCCTTTCTCGTGGCCGAAAAGCTCTGATTCCAAAAGGGTTTCACTCAGGGCCGCGCAATTGACCACCACAAAAGGGCGGTCCTTCCTCCGGCTGTGCTGATGAACGGCTTTGGCAATCAATTCCTTCCCGGTTCCGCTTTCCCCGACAATCAACACCGTCGCCTCGGAAGGCGCAATCATGGCCATCAGATCGAACAGTTCCCGCATGGGCCGGCTCCGGCCGATAATTGCATCAAAGGCATCCCCGGAATTCGTCTTGGAGGGCACTGCATCCGTGTTCTTCTTCAGGCCGCTTTGTTCCAGGGCCTGGTCCAGGCTGAGCTTGAGCGCTTCGAAGTCCAGCGGTTTGGTCAAATAGTCATAGGCCCCTGTTTTCAAAGCCTCAACCGCTGAATCAACCGATGAATAGGCCGTCATGATCAAAACAGGGATGGCCGGATTGTAGTGCTTGATGAGCCGCAGCGCCTCGAGACCGCTCATGCCGGCCATCCGGACATCCATCAAAATCAGGGCGAAGGGCCGCTCTTTGACCTCTTCAACCGCCTTGGCGCCGTCATCAGCCACGGAGACGCGATAGCCCCAACTCATGACGATGGTTTGCAGGGTTTTTAAGTGATTGAGGTCGTCATCCACAATCAAGATGTGCAGTGGAGTATTCATAATGCTGCTTGAAAGTTGAAGCCCAAGGAAAAAACGGTCCCTTCCCCGGGAGTGCTGCGTACCGTGATCTCTCCCTGGTGGGCTTCGATGATCTTGTGCACGATGGCCAGTCCCAGACCGGCCCCGTTGGGTTTGGTGGTAAAATAGGGATCAAATATCTTGGTGAGGTTTTCCGGGTTGATCCCCGGTCCATTGTCCTGTATCTCAATCACAGCCCATTCCCTGTCCTTGACCGAGCCGGCAATCGTCAACCTCCCCCCGGATTCCATGGCCTGCAGGGCATTGAGGTAGAGGTTCAAAAAACACTGGGTCAGCCGATCCGGATCGACAAGCAGCTCCGGAAAATTCTCGCTGAGAAGCACTTCAATTTCGACCTGTTTTGCTGTGGCTTCCTGCTGCACCAATCGGATCGAATGCTCCAGGAGTTCGTGCATATTCGTCGGCTTCAGATTCAGCTTCGCCGGCCGGGCGAATTCCAGGAGTTCGCTGATGGCCCGGCTCAAGCGATCCACCTCCTCAATCATGACCCCGGCCATATCCCGATCCTCGCTATGCTCTGCGAATTTGCCTTTATAATAGGTTGCAATGCCCTTGATGGAACTCAAGGGATTGCGGATTTCATGGGCCACACCCGCGGCCAGGCTGCCAATGGCCGCCAGCCTTTCCTTGCGCCTGACTTCATCCTGGAGGCGGCGAACCTCCCCAAGATCGCGGAGAATGACCACCTGCCCGACAAACTGACCTTCTTCGTTCATAATGTTGGAGGCGCTGACACTCACGGGAACAGTATCGTCCCCGGCAAATCGACACTCCATCTCCTTTTCCACAATCGATTCGCCCCGGTCCAAGGAATCCTTCAATCCCAAAAACCGGCGCGGCAGCATACTGTCCAGCTCTTGACCCTTGGCCCGGGAAAAATCGAGCCCGGTGATGCGCTCGACAGCATTGTTGGAAAAGGCGATTTTCCCGTCTTTATCCGTGGCGACCAGGCCCACCGGCAGGCTCGTCACCACCTGGTCGGCAAAAGCGCTGGTGTCCTGCAGGGATCTGGCGGCGGCACGATAGCCCTGCAACCAGTACATGGAAATAAATCCGGCGACGCCCAACAAAACCAATACACCGGAAATAACCAAGGTGTTGCGGATATCCTCCCGCCGGCCTTCTTCAAAGGGTTTAGGATCCAAACCCACAACGATAATCCGCTCCTGGTCCGCGCTCGAGGAGTTGATCCAATCCCGGCCCGAGCCCAGCATCATACCGCTCCTGGGCTTCCTCCGGCGCATGTGCTCCGGCATCCGACCATCGCGTCCCCGCATCGGCTTGAAATACTTATAGACTTCAAATGCCCTGGGGGGTTCCCCCTTCTCGTGAAATCGCCAAGCCACGGTTTCGGACGGGGAAAGATCTTCCAGGAAGCCTGGAGAGAGCCTGGAACTGACCGTTTTGCTCGGGCTGCCGGCCAGAACACGGCCCTGACGGTCGAGAAGGCACATATACACAACATCGGGCAGCCGGGCGGTCTCTTCGATGAGTCGCTGCACCTGCCGCTCCCCCCACATCAGGCCCATCATGCCGGTTCGGGCACCGGCCTCGACGGCCTTGATCAAGACCGCCCCCTTCTCGCTCAGAATGCGGGACATATACGTTTTTTCACGGCTGTAATTCTGTGCGGCCAGCACCACCACAACGATCAACAGGATGCCCGCCGATCCAATGAGGATCCATGGTGAGGCCTGTAAAGTCCGGCGCCTGCTGCGTAGAGGTTTTGGTATCATGAAGCACCCGGGAATAAAATGATCAAGCACCTGAGTACAGTATGTCTTGATCCGGAAGTCAAGAAAAATACGGCTGCTCAAAACGAATGCAGACAGCAGTACCCCGGTTCGTACCAATTGAAGGGCCTGTGCATCAGCGCATGACAGGAGGAGAAAAAGCTCAAAACCAGCAATTTTTCCCGCCTGGTTTGACTTATGGCAAATCGCCTGGTATGTGTAGAGGTATGAAGGTGATGATCAAAAAAAGCCGGGAGCAGTTGGCCGCCGCCGGTGCTGAAATCTGCAGAACGGTTGCCCAGGATGCCGTCCAAAAAAAACGCAGATTCATCATGGCCATTTCCGGTGGGTCCACGCCGCGGGCCATGCACAAATGCCTGGCCAGAGAGCCGTATGTTCAGGACATTCCCTGGGAGCGCACCCACCTTTTCTGGGTCGATGAACGCTGTGTCGGGCCGGATGATCCGGCGAGCAATTATGGGACGGCGCAAAAGGACTTTTTGACACAGATCCCCTTGCCTCCGGACCAGATCCACCCCATGCCCGCTTTACTGACCCCCGAGCAGGGGGCGCGTTTTTACCAAAAAACCATTACCGATTTTTTTTCGATTAAAAAAGGACAGTTTCCTGTCTTTGATCTCGTGTATCTCGGTCTGGGTCGAGACGGCCACACCGCCTCCCTGTTTCCCGGGCACAGAGGCGTCAATGAAAAAAGACGCCTCATCATTCCGGTCAAAGGCGGTGATCCGGATGTGAACCGTTTGACCATGACCCTGCCCCTTTTGAACAAGGCCAAGCAACGGGTTTTCCTTGTCTCCGGCGCTGAGAAAGCCCAAACCGTGAAATGGGTGGTCCAGGACCGATTGCAGGATTTGCCGGCCGGACGCATTCTTCCGGAAAAAGGGACCTTGATCTGGCTTTTGGATCAAGAAGCGGCCTCGCTGCTGGATTGACCCGGGATACACCGAACTCCTGCAGAAGGCAGTCTATGCACACCCCCCACACTGACACCCGAGGCACAAAACTCGAAAATGAGCTGCTGGAACTGGTGGCTGTCCCCAGTATTACCGGGACGAGGGAAGAAGTCCTCATTGCCCGCCACATCCATGCCAAACTGCAGCAATGGCCCTATTTCCAAAGCCATCCTTCCCATCTGCAGCTGATCACGAAGAAGCCGGCGGATATTCCGTATCCTCTGGAGGCGGTTTTTGCGCTGATCAAGGCCGGGCGGCCCACCCGAAAAACCATTCTGTTCATCGCCCATTTCGATGTCGTGGCTGTCCACAACTACGGCCCCCTGAAAGACCTGGCCTTTGATCCTCCGAAATTGGCAGAAAAACTTTCGTCTCTGGATTTGCCGGAGGCCGCCCGGCAGGACCTGGAAAGCGGGGGGTACCTTTTCGGCCGCGGCGTGATGGATATGAAGCTCGGACTGGCCCTGGAGTTGGATATTCTTGAAGAATTTTCCCGGCAGACGGACCTGTACGGGGTGAATATCGCCCTGCTGGCCGTGGGAGACGAGGAGAACAACAACGCAGGCATGCGTCAGGGCGTGGAATACCTCCATCAGGGCTGTCATGAGCTGGATCTGGACATCGCCTGCGTCATCGACACGGAACCTTCGGATGCCGGCAGTCCCGGGACATCAGAACAGATGGTTTTCCTGGGCACGACAGGCAAGCTGCTCCCTTTTTTCTACATCCTCGGACTGGGGTCCCATGCCGGCAATTATTTTCAGGGCTTGAGCGCCTCCCTCCTGGCCGCCAATGTGCAGCGGCTCATCGAGGCCAATCCAGACCTGTCAGATACCGATCATGGCGAGGTCACCGCCCCGCCCCTAAGCCTGGGTTTTGAACTGCGCCAGCGGGAGTACTCCGTAACCCTGCCGGATAGGGTGGCCACCTATTTCAACTATTTCTCCCTGGCCAAGAAGCCAAGTGCCATCCTCAAGGAAATGACTGCCCTGGCCGAGGAAGCGGTGGTCAGGACCCAGGCCAGGCTGGATGTGTCCTATCGGGAGCTGCAGACCATGGGGTATCGGGGGCCCAAGTCCCAGATCCAGGTCCGGGTTCTGCGCTATGAAGACCTGTATGCCGAAATTCAAGCAGGATTTGCCGGCGATCTGGACCGGAGCATGGCAGAGGCGGCCGAGAATCTGCCCGAAACAGCGGATGTTCGGGAACGAGGGTTTCTCCTGGTGGAAAAGCTCCTGGAGTTCAGACAGGATGACGCCCCCATCGTGATTACCGGGCTGCTCCCTCCTTTTTTGCCTCCCCGGACCAGTCTGGGGGATTCCCCCAAGGAGCGTAGCCTGCAGCAAGCCGTTGCCCGACTTCAGGACTACGCCGACCAGGCCCACGGCACAGTGCTCAAAAAAGCGGTCTATTTCGGAGGAATCTGCGATCTGAGTTATGCCGGCTGTGATTTTGCCAACGACGAACTGGAACGTGTGGCCCGCAATATCCCAGGCTGGGGCACAATCTACGATATCCCTCTGAAGGCCATTCAGGCCCTGGATGCTCCAGTGATCAACATCGGTCCCCAAGGCCGCGACGCCCACAAGATGACCGAGCGCCTGGAAAAGGACTCCGCATTCCGCGTCTTACCTGATCTCATCCGCTTTTTGATCAGAAATCTCTAGCATGAAAAATTTTTTCTCCGGAAAAAATTTTTAGAGCTCCTTGCGCACAAACGGAGCGCACTGCCGGGTAAAATCAATCACCTTTTCAAGCTTCCTGCCGGCGTCCCCGGAATCGATAACGGCTTCAGCCCGCTTGATGGCTTCAGGAAAGGCGGCCTCCATCCCGGTGATGACAAAAGCGGCTGCGGCGTTCACTGCCACCATGTCCCGCCTCGGTCCTTTTTCCCCCTGCAGGATCGACCGAATGATCCTGGCGTTTTCCACGGCGTTGCCCCCGGCGATATCCTGCAGTGTTCCTGCCTGGAGACCAAAATCTTCAGGGGAGAGCTCCTCGGTTTCAATGGACCCGTTCAGGAGGCGGGTTATCCTGGTTCGTCCGCAGATGCTGATTTCGTCCAGGGTGGTCTCGCCGCAGAAAACATAGGCGCTTTTTCGACCTAACTGCTGCAGGACAGCGGCCATCTTTTCCGTGAGATCAGGGTGGTACACACCGAGCACTTGATACTCGCTTCCTGCGGGATTGACCAGGGGACTGATGAGGTTGAAAATGGTGCGAATCCCGATTTCCCGTCTGGGCCCGGCCACATGGCTCATCCCCATGTGAAACAGGGGAGCGTAGAGAAAACAGATCCCTGTTTCATTCACGCAGCGTTGGGCGTCGGACCGGGAAATATCCAGATTGACGCCCAAGGCCTCCAGAACATCGGCGCTCCCGCAAAAACTGGAGTCCGTTCGATAGCCGTGCTTGACCACCTCCAGACCGGCTCCGGCCACCACCAGGGCCGTGGCCGTGGAGACGTTAAAGGTCTTGGTGCAGTCTTCCCCCAATGTGCAGGTATTCATCAGGGTCTCGTCTTCGATATTGATCTCACCGCGGTCGATGTTCACCCCGGAGCCCAGGAGATCGATCTTCAGGGATTCGGTCCGGACCTCCTTGGCCGCCCCGACGATTTCAGCGACGGACTCCCCTCTCATGCGCAGGGCCGTTACCAATGCGCCCAGTTGAGCCGCTGTCGCCTGGCCTTGGAGGATCTCACGCACAAGCCCCCGCATCTCTTCTTCATTGAGTTCCCCCCTCTGTGCAATCCGGACAATGGCCTCTTTGATCATGGTTTTCTTCCCTTTTCCGTTGGTTTCTGAAGCGAACTCTCTCAGAGACGTAACAGGCCTCTTCCTTGCAACACTCTCGAATGTATCAGCTATTCATCACTGAAAAAAACACGTTGACGATTCCCGCAACTTGGTCTATGGTCAAATACTGATCAGTTTTATACGATTTCATGACAGTACAGATACAAACCACAGTGTATGCCAACTGCTGGTATATACAGCCTTCCGGGACCTTAAACCAAATTTCGTTTGAGGGCAAACGCCCCGGAATACGACGCACTCCATGGACGCTCACCAGACCAACGACCACGACCCGACCATTGTCTGTGAAAACCTCTGGAAAATATTCGGCGAAACGCCCAAAGATCTGGATTCGCTGTTTGAAACCCTGGACACTGCGCACCTGAGCAAAGAGCAGATTCTGGAACAATACGGCTTGACCGTCGGGGTGCACAGGGCCAATTTCCAAATCCAGAAGGGTGAAGTCTTTGTGATCATGGGACTTTCAGGCAGCGGCAAATCGACCATTGTCCGCTGTCTCAATCGATTGATCCAGCCCACCAGCGGCAGGGTCATCATCCAGGGGAATGATGTGACCCGGATGAAAAGCAAGGACCTTCGATCCTTGTGCCGTGAAAAAATGGGCATGGTCTTTCAGAATTTCGCCCTGGTCCCTTCCAGGACCGTCCTGCAAAACGTCACCCTTGGCCTGGAAATACGAAAAATTCCCAAATCCGAGCGTCTGCAGAAGGCCAGAGATGCCATTCAATTGGTCGGTTTATCCGGATGGGAGGACAAATACTGCAAACAACTCTCCGGGGGCATGCAGCAACGGGTGGGTCTGGCCAGGGCTCTGGCCGGCGACCCGGAAATCCTGCTCATGGATGAAGCCTTCAGTGCCTTGGATCCCCTGATTCGCAAGCAGATGCAGGACGAATTCCTCAAACTGGTGCGCATTGTCGACAAGACCATTGTTTTTATCACCCACGACCTGGACGAGGGCCTCAAGCTCGGGGACCGCATCGCGGTCATGAAGGACGGAAAGATTGTCCAGATCGGGACGCCGGAAGACATCGTCATGCGCCCGGCCGACGACTATGTCGCCGAGTTTGTCAGCGCCATATCCAGGACCAAGCGGGAAACCGCCAGGCATCTTGTCTCCGATCCCGAAGAATGGGTCTGCTCCCTTGACGATGACCCGGCCCGGCTGTTGCAAAAAATGCGGGACCAGGATTATCTTGGACTGCTGGTCATCGATGATCAGGAAAAACCCATGGGGGTTCTGTACCGGGACACCCTGCGCACCGGTATCGACCAGCACGGCGAAGCAGTCGAACTGCTCGATCTCATGAGCAAGGATGTCATCACCGTGGATCACCACACCGGGGTGGATGAACTGGTGGCCAAGTCGGCCCGGACCAATATCCCCTTGGTGGTTCTGGACAGAAAAAACCGACTGGCCGGAATCATCCCCAGAAGCAACCTGTTGAAAGAACTGGCTGAAATGATTTGAATTCAAAAATGCCCAAGCGCATTTTTGGATATATTTTTGTGAAAGGGTTCAATGTCTTGAGATCAGCACCATCATTCAATTCCAAAGGAGGTTTACAATGCAAAAAATCATGACCACACTCATCATGAGCTGTTTTCTGGTATGCTCAGGACTCTTTGCCGGCAGCGCCCTGGCAGAGCAGGACAGTGTCAAATTCGGCTCGGTCAACTGGCCGGGGGTCACGGTGAAATCCCAAGTCGCGGCTCAGGTGCTCGAAGCCCTGGGGTATGAAACCGAAATCACGCAACTCCAGGTTCCGGCCATTTTCAAAGCCCTGTCCATGGATCAGCTGGACGTCTTTCTCGGCACCTGGCTTCCCACGATGAATAATTACGTGAATCCCTATCTGGAGGAAGAATCCATTGCCCTCCTGGCCACCAATCTCGATGAAACCAAATACAGCAACGCCGTCCTCCAATATGTCTATGATGCCGGCGTTACCTCACTGGCCGATTTAGACAAGCCGGAGTTCCGGGACAAGTTTGATCTCAACGGGGACGGAACTCCGGAGGTGTACGGCATCGAACCCGGCAACGACGGAAACAAGGTCATCATCGACGCCATTGCCAACGACACTTACGGCCTCGGTGACTGGGACATGATTCCCAGCAGCACGGCCGGCATGCTGTCCCAGGTCAAAAAAGCCGCCAAGAACAAGGACTGGATCGTCTTCCTTGGCTGGGAGCCTCACTGGATGAACATCACCTGGGACCTTGCCTATCCGGATGATCCAAAACGGATCTGGGGCGATCCCGATGCCTCCCATGTGGATACCTCCACCAGGGCCGGACTGGAACAAGACTCACCAAACCTGGCTCGGTTTTTGAAACAGTTTGTGATCAAGCCCGAGTGGCAGAGCGAATGGATTCTGGGCTATACCTATGAAGAGAATCCGCCTGAAGACGTGGCCCGCGACTGGATCAAGGCCAATCTGAACAAGGTGGAAGCCTGGCTGGACGGGGTGAGCACCCTGGACGGCGCAGACGGCTTTGCAGCGGTCAAGGCCGCCTTCTAAATCAGATTGTTCTCGGAGAAAAATCTGATTTCAAACCGGAAGCCAAAGCCTGATGCGTCCCCGGCCGGGAGAAGGCTGCATCCCTTCCGGCCGGGAACCCAATGATCGCTTTTTTGAAAACCCTGGAGGTTGACCGTGGGGCGTCTTGCCGAAATCTACACCCAGGTGACAACGGTCCTGGAAACAAAGATCCCGCTCGGCGATTTGGTGGAAAAGGGAATCGATTTTTTCACGGAGAATTTTGCACCGGTTATGAACGTGATCTCCAAAATCATCCTGTTCATCGCCAACAACTTGAGCACGGTATTCATGCACATCCCTGCCCTGGTGTTCATGCTGGTGGTCGGTGCACTCATGACCTGGATTCGAAACTGGAAATACGGGTTGATCACGGCTCTGGCCTTTCTGCTCATGCTCAACCTGGGTCTCTGGGAAGAGACCATGCTCACCCTGGCCCTGGTTTTGACCGCGGCCTTCCTGGCGCTCCTCGTGGGGATTCCGGTGGGCATCCTCGCAGCCCATAACACGGTGGTCTACATCATTGTCCGCCCCATCCTGGATTTCATGCAGACCATTCCCCCCTTTGTCTATCTGATCCCGGCCATGATGTTCTTTGGCCTGGGCCGGGTCCCGGCCGTGGTGGCCACCTTTATCTTTGCGGCCCCGCCGGCGGTCAGATTGACCTATCTGGGATTCAAGGAAATCCCTGAAGAACTTCTGGAGGCGGGGTACGCCTTTGGGGCCAACTGGTGGCAGATGCTCCTCAAGATCGAACTGCCCGCGGCCATGCCCTCCCTGAAAATGGGGGTGAACCAGACCATCATGATGTCCTTGTCCATGATTGTGGTGGCGGCCATGATCGGGGCCAAAGGCCTGGGACAGACCGTGCTCAGATCCCTGTCCTGGATCGATCCCGGTCTGGGATTCGAGGCCGGCTTAGGAATCGTGATCATCGCCATTGTCGTGGATCGCATGGTCTCCGAATAAAAAAGGCGCCAAGGCGCCTTTTTTATTCGCGAATTGACTATCATGGATGCCAAGGCTTGCTCTCGTGTTTGGGTGTGAACGTGCCCAGATCCACATACCCCTGAAGTCCCCGCCCAGAAATAGAGTACGTTTCCGCAAAAAATAGATACAGATCCCTGTACGCATCTCCCACCAAGGCCGGACAATCGATCGACTGCAAGGTTTATCGAACTCCTCGGGGATCTGTATTAAAGGATTTGGCTGAGGAAAAGCTTGGTCCGATCGTGGGTCGGGTTCTGGAAAAAATGCTCCGGGGTGCCCACTTCCACAATCGCCCCTTCATCCATGAAGATCACCCGGTTGGCCACTTCCCGAGCAAAGCCCATTTCATGGGTGACCACCACCATGGTCATGCCTTCCTTGGCCAGGGTCTTCATCACATCCAGGACCTCGCCGATCATCTCCGGATCCAGGGCTGAAGTCGGTTCATCAAAGAGCATGATCTTGGGGTCCATGGCCAGGGCCCTGGCTATGGCCACCCGCTGCTGCTGTCCCCCGGAGAGCTGGTCCGGGTAGACACTGGCCTTGTTGCCGATCCCGACCTTTTTGAGCAGGGCCTCCGCCTTATCCAGAGCATCCTTTTTGGAACGTTTTCTGACCACGGTCTGGGCCAGGGTCACATTCTCCAGGACGGTTTTGTGGGGAAAGAGGTTGAAGGCCTGAAAGACCATGCCCACCTCGGCCCGGACCTTGTTGATATTGGTCTTGGGATGCATGATGTCCGTGCCGTCGATGAAGATATGCCCGCTGGTCGCCACTTCGAGCTGATTCAGACAGCGCAGAAACGTGGATTTTCCAGAACCGGAGGGTCCGATGACCACCACCACTTCTCCCCGCTCGATCTCTGTGGACACATCCACCAGGGCATGGATATCTTCAGCGCCGTAAAAGGTCTTGTAGACGTTTTCAGTTTGAATAATCACGGGTGTCCCATCCTCCTTTCCAGATACTGCACAAACATGGAGAGGGTAAAGGTTAAGACCAGGTATAAAATCGCGCAGATAAACCAGAGTTCATACGGTTGCAGACTGGAGGCAATGCCCTCCCGGGTGGCCTTGGTCAATTCCCTGATGGCGATGATGCCCAGCAGAGAGGAGTCTTTGACCAGGGTGATGAACTGGCCGGCCAAAGGCGGCAGGATGCGGCGAATGGCCTGGGGCAGGACAATGTGGATCATGCACTGGGCCGAAGTCATGCCCAGGGAGCGGGAGGCCTCAATCTGGCCTCTGTGGATGGACTCGATCCCGGAGCGGACGATCTCCGTGACATAGGCCCCGGCAAAGCAGGCCAAAGCCGCGACACCATACCACATGGCTGAAATTTCATGAAAGCCGTAGGTGATCAGGAGTTCGTTGATGATCGTGGCCAGGACAAAATACCAGATAAATATCTGAACCAGGAGGGGGGACCCCCTGATGATCTCCACATAGGTCATGGCGGACCAGCGGAAGGCCGGATTTGTGGAGATCCTGGCGATCCCGCCGATCAATCCGATAATAATGCCCAATATGCTGGAATAGAGGCTGATCTGGAGCGTCAGCCACAACCCCTTGGTCAGAAGCCCTACCCCCCACTTGGTGTAGGTCCCCACGGTGTCTCCGGGGAAGATCATGTCCCCCTCATAGACCATGGCCTCACCTTCCGGGATGGTATAGGTCTCGGAACCGTCGTCTCCTGTCAGGACTACAACAAGATCGCCGTCCTTTTCCGTGATGCTCTCCACGGTCCCGGGTATCCTGGCATTGACCTCGATGGTTTTTTCCTGAAAGAAATACTGGGGCATCTTGTACCAGCGCCACATATAATCGATTTTCTGGGTGGCCCAAATGAACAAAGAGATCAAAATGATGACCCCCAGAAAAAAATAGCCGATCTGCCGGTAATAGGCCGCGCCTTTTTTCAGGGGCTGGCCGACTGCTGTTTTCATAATCGAAGCTCCCCATCCAATGTCAAATTTCCAGTTTCCTGTGCTCAATCCCTCAAGTGCAAACAAGCCGGCGCATTCTTCAGGGAATGGCCGGCTTGTTTGCGCGTTGCCTCAGGTCACTGAGACACAATCCGGTTTTGATGGAGCCACAAAGGGATGATCAATCCACTTCATGGATCCACTCGGTGCCGGTGATCCATTTTTCATAGAACTTGTCATAACGGCCGTCGTTCTTCAGCTGTTTCAAAAAATTATTCAGCCAGTTGAGAAAGTCGGGATCACCTTTCCGGATAGCCCAGGCCAGGGGTTCATAGGTGAAGGCCTCATCCAGAAAGACCATCTTGCCTTTGCCCTGCTTGGCCATGAACTGGACGCAAAAGGGGAGATCATAGACCATGGCGTCGGCCTTGCCGTTTAAGACCTCCAGGGCGGCTTCAGATTCTTCCTCATAGGATTTGTACTTGGCCTTGTTAATCATCC
>CAZUMF010000133.1:0-12311 GCA_964621385.1 uncultured Desulfohalobiaceae bacterium | reverse complement strand
CCGACTTCTGCATCTTCCCGACCTCCGACCTCCGACGTCCGACTTCTGTTTCTTCCCGACGTCCGACTTCCGACGTCCGATATCCGACTTCTGACGTCCGGCCTCTGCTTCTTCCCGGCCTCACTCTTCCCCAGCCGTCTTCTGAATGGACGGGCCGTTGGGATAACTGCCCAGAACACGCAGGCTGTGGCAGCTCTCCTGCAACGCCTGCAGCAGGCCGCGGTATTCCTGGCGGCTGAGATCACATTCCACATCCGCAAAAAATACGTACTCCCACCTGCTGCCCCTGTACGGACGGGATTCCAGCTTTTTCATATTCACCTGTTCCCTGGCCAGAAGCTCCAGAACACGCGAAAGCGAGCCTGGTCTGTCCGGCAGGGTGAACAGCAGCGAGGTCTTGTCCCGGTTGCCGGGCGGCGGCGTTTCCGGCCCGATGATCAAGAAGCGGGTCCAGTTTTCCGGAAGATCCTCGATCCCCGAAGCCAGGACATTGAGACCCAAGGCCGGGGCCAGGTCGGCATGGGCGATGGCGGCCTCGCCCGGGATGTTCTTGATGCGCTCGGCTGCAGCGGCCGTGCTGTGAGCCGGGATGATCCTGGCCTGGGGCAGATGGCCCGCCAGCCAGCTGGTGCATTGCTGCAGGGCCTGAGGATGGGAGTGGACCACAGCAATATCCTGGAAAGACCCATTCACAGCAAGAAGCGAATGACTGATGCGGCAGAAGATTTCCGCTTGAATAAAGACCTCATGGTTCTGAAACAGATCCAGACTCTGTCCCACGGTTCCCTGCAGGGAGTTTTCCAGAGGGATGATCCCCAGTTCCGCCTCCCGGTTGCGCACGGATCGAAACACGTCTTCCAGGCGCTCCCTGGCCAGGAAATCAGCGGCCCGCCCCAGGGCATGCAGTCCGGCAAAATAGGAGAAGGTGCCTTCAGGACCGAGATAGACCACCCGCTGCGGACGCTGCAGGGCCCGGGAGGAAGACAGGATCTCCCGGTAAATGGCCTGGAGATGCTCATTGGGCAAGGGACCCTGATTCCCGCTCTGCAGGCGTTGTAATACATCCTTTTCCCGGAAGGGCTTGAAGACTTCTTCCCGACTGCCCGACTTCAGCCGGCCGATACTGAGGCTGAGTCCGGCGCGCTTGTTGAGCGCTTCCAGAATCTGTTCATCCAGGCGATTGATGGCCTCCCGAAGATCCTTGATGATTTCACCATCTGAATGTACTTGCTGTGACGGCATGCTCGGTTCCATACAGGACCCCTTTCCCTAGACCGCGCTTCGGGGTTTCAAATCGAAAGTCGGCAATCGGCAATCGAAAATTCTCACTGTGTTCTCACCGTTCCGTAATGGATTCCGCAATCCGCATTCCAAAATGACGGCCTGCCCGATCCGTCCTGCAGAGGATTTCGTCTCCCACCTGGAGGGCCACCACGCTGACCGGGGTCCCGTCCGGCTTGACCAGGCGGATGGTCTCCGCGTTCTGCAGGAAAAGGCATCCTTCGGCCTCAGCCTTGCGGGCAGTGATTTTCACCAAGGGCCGGACCTCGATCTTGACCCTGCCCACCGTGACCAGTGAGGTCCGGCCCTGGCTGTCGACAACAAGGAGCTCGTCCCCGGCCCGGAGTTCCTCTAAATAACTTGTTCGGTCCGCCTTCTTCAGGACATAGGCGTGCACCGGACCGGCGTTGATGCGGAATGGACGGGCGGCCACATAGGGATTGGCCTCGGTTTCCGCATGTACCAGGAACATGAATTCCGAGGCATTGCCCACCAGCAGCCCCTGGCCTCGCTCCAGCAGGGAGCAGGTATCCACACAGACCCGGTGCCCCAGACCCACCCGCTCAATGCCGACTATCTCTGCTGATTCCACAGGTTCTGTCCCTTGCGAGAATTTCAACTCCCGGACCATATCCTTGACGGCCTCTGTTGCCGCCTCCAGAACCACCACAAAATCAACGCCCCGTTCCAGGATGGTCCCGGCCAGCCGGGCCTCTTCCTGAGAAGCGACTTCAAGGCCGAGCACTCCGCTCTCCAGAGCCAGGAGATTTTCCACCGGAATGATCTCCCAACCCTGCTCCAAAATGAGCATGCCGCCCCTTTTCAGGACATCGGCCGCCCGGTCTTCGTCCTGTTTTTCCTGAAGGCTCACCAGGCTCACATCCTGGGGGGTGAGCACCCGGGTCCGACCGAGCTGTTCAACGGCTTGCTGATGCTCCGCGTCCACGAACACCCCGTCCACGCCTGACTCCAGGGCCAGGGTCACGAGTTGTTTTGCATAGGGGACGGATTTGACGTAGATATCCAGACCCATTGCTTTCCCTCCATGAATGCAGTCTTCGTATTCTAGCTTTTGCTGAAGAGTTCTGAAATGGTATGGGACACTCTCAGCCCTGCAGCAGTTCCATGGCCTGATCCACGCTCCAGTCTTCATGCACCACGCCATGCAGGGCTTTGACGAGTAAACCGGAGTTTTCATCCTGAAAGACATTGCGGCCCACGGACAGCCCGGCGGCTCCCGCCTCAAGCGAATCATGCACCATCCGGATGAGATCCCTGCGCTCATGGAGCTTGGGACCGCCGGCAATGACCACGGGTATGCAGCTGGAATCCACGGCCCGGGCAAAACTGTCCGGGTCGCCACTGTAATTCACCTTGACCACATCGGCTCCCAGCTCCACTCCAGCCCTGGCACAATGAGCCACGATATCGGGATCGAAAGGATCTTTGATCTTCGGCCCCCGGCCATAGACCATGGCCAGGAGGGGCAACCCCCAGGAATTGGCCGCATCACTGACTTTCCCAAAATCGTGCAGCATTCGGCTTTCGGTTTCATCCCCCAGATTGACATGAATGGAGACCGCATCCGCCCCGACCCTGACGGCCTCTTCAACCGTACCCACCAGGGTCTTGGTGTTTGGAGATGGTGAATGGATCGTGCCGGCGGACAGATGCACGATCAGGCCCACATCCCGGCCGCCCTCGCGATGACCGCAACGGACCAGTCCTTTGTGCATAAGCACGGCGTCAGCCCCCCCTTCCGCCACTTGATCCACCGTATGTTTCAGGTCCACCAGTCCATAGACCGGTCCGATGGTCACCCCGTGATCCAGGGGTACAATAATGGTCCGATGCGTTGTGCGGCTGATGATGCGCTCCAGCCGGATTGACTTGCCGATATTCATGTGTCCCTCCTTTTGACTCGTATGTGAGCCCATGCCGGCCTCAAATACAGAAATCATATCCAAAAAAAAAGGGCCGCCGGCTTCGTGCCTGCGGCCCTCATGGTGACTTGCTTCTGGTCGTACGGTTAGACGTGCACACCTGTCACTCGGACCACAGACTTCCCCATAAAAAACCAGAAATAATAATAATTGAAAACAGAGCAAAGGGGGAGTTGTCCGAGTTGTTGCTGCATGGATACATGCATACTCGGGAAAAAAAAGCTTTGTCAAGGGAAAAAAATAAGAAAACCTTCTATGCTGATAGAGCCTTCACGAGAATGATTTTGGTTATGACATGGACACTGCTTGATTTTCTTGTATGCAGCACTGTTCAATCTTCACTATTCACTATTCAATCCTCTATCCGCCTCCATTTCCCGTCGCAGTCGATAGGCCGGACTCGATGCATCGAGGTCTACATCCGCGTAGGTCAGGACCTGATCTTTCAGCACCGGCTTGAGCAGCTTGGCCTTCCCGGTGAGCCCCATGGGCAGGCAGTTCTGAGAAACACTCTCCGCGGCCCGCATCAATTGTCCATACACCGTAAAGCCCCCTTCCCCGTCCAATGACGCCCCTGCCTGCAGATCCTGCTTGGCTGCAGCCACACAGTCAGCTTGAAAGGAAACAGTGGAGCCTGTGGGTTCCCGGCGCAAGCCCACACTGGCCACGCTGATGCCCAGTTCCAGCCCGATAAGATGCGAAGGACGATACAAGGCGGCATACCAGCCAGAGGCGTCCGTGACCAGCCCGTATTCCCCAAAGCAGCGCCGGGCGTATTCTGTGGGCGCCCGAAAGACCACATAAACCCCCCAGCGCAGGTCATTGGGCACAGGCTTTCCGTCCCGGGTTTCCGAAGCCAGGACTTCCACGGTCTGATCGCAGGTTAAAACCCCGCCCTCAGAGGCCGGTTTGAGGACCTCGGCCAGTTGATGCGCCCCTACGGCCGGAAACTGCAGGCCCTCTGACTGCGGCACAAGGCCGGTGCCGTTGCAGACCGCGGCCATCTCAATGGCCGACTTGGTCCCGTCCAGAAAGGAATTGAACATCTGGGCATTGAAATCCCCGCCGGCAACCTGTTCAGCCGTAAAGCCGTAATGGCCCCAGACGGTGTCGGGGGTGGAGTAATGATAGGCCGGTTGATAGCGGGTGCCTTTCCCGGCGCAGACTACTTCCAGTCCGATTGTCCTGGCCCAGTCCACCTGTTCGGCGATCAGGGCCGGCTGGTCCCCGTAGGCCATGGACAGAATCCGCTGTTTATCTTCCGCCTTGTGTTTCAGGACCGGCCCCGCCAGGACATCCGCCTCGACATTGACCAGAACCACGTCTTTTTCCTGGTCGAATGCGCGGCAGGCGTGTTCAACTCCGGCCTCGGGCACACCCGTGACCTCGAGAATGATATCGAGTTCACTTTCGATCAGGGCGATTGCATTTTCGCACAGGGCCACTCGGCCTTCCCGAGCCCTTGCATTGATGTCCGAGGCATTCTGTGCCTCGCCAAGACCGGCTTCCGGCCACCCGGTCCGCAGGCAGGCCGCCCGGGCCCGCTCCAGGGACAGATCGGCCACGCCTGCTACCTGCAGGCCCGGGGTCAGCCTGGCCTGGGCCAGAAACATGGAGGCGAACTTCCCCGCCCCGATCACCCCGACCCGGATAGGATGATTCTCGGCTTCCCGTTTTTGCAACATGCGATAGAGATTCATACGTGTCCCCTGCTTTTCTCTAATGATTCTCTTGAACCATATCCAGAGTAAACTCTGGATATCAGATCATGAAGGCCCCGCCGTTCACATCCAGGGCCACCCCCGTGACAAAGGGCGAGTCCAGGAGATAGGCAAAGGCCCGGACCACATCCTTGACCGCACCCAGTTCCGGCACCACGGTCTTGGACTGCAGTCCAGCCTTGTCTTCATTCGACCATCCGGCAAAAATGCCGGCATCCTGGATAAAGGCCGGATTGATGGCGTTCACCGTGATGCCGTAGGGACCCAATTCCTTGGCCCCGTATCGGGTCAATCCCAGCAGCCCGGCCTTGGAGGCCGCATAATGAGGACCGACCACCCCCCCGCCCCGGGCCGCCAGGGAGGCCATATTGACAATCCGGCCGAAACCCTGGGTCTTCATCCCCGGGATCGCTTCCCGGCACCAGTAAAAGGCGCTGTTCAAATTGACCCGGATGGTCTGCTCCCAAACCTCCGGGGTCAAGGCTTCAAATCCCTGTTGCGGCATGATGCCGGCATTGTTGACCAGCACATTCACCGGACCGAACCTGCTGTGTATCTCCCGGTGCTGGCGGTTTACTACCTCAGGATCCCCTGCGTCCCCCTTCAGAAAGACGAGCTGCGATGCATCCCCGGCGGTTTGTTCAAGGTCCTGCCTGGCCTTTCGGGCCGCATCCTCATCAGTGTGGTAGGTCACGGCCACCCGGGCCCCCTGCTGGACAAGATATTCGGCCAGACCGAGGCCAATTCCCCGCGTACCGCCGGTCACGACGCCAACCAATGGATTCATGCGCTCCTCCTGTGCCTACTCAGGTTTTCAGGGCCTTGAGCAGGGCCTGCTCCAACCGGGCATGCAGGTCTGGATTGAGAATTTTTCCCTGATTGGCATCGGTGACATAAAACACATCCACGACCTGGGCTCCGGGTGTGGATATCTTGGCCAATTGAATGGACAGATCGAATGCGTGCAGGACCTTGGAGATGGTGTGCAGCACCCCGGTCCGTTCCCAGGTATAGACCTCGATCACGGTATAGAAATCCGATGCCTGTTCATCAATCACCACTTTATCCGCTTTGGCCACCAAGGGTCTGCCGGAGCCGATTCGATCCGGGCGGCTCTTGCGCAGGAGCGAATCCAGGGTCTTGTCCCCCTGAAGGATCGCCGCCAGGTCCTGTTCAATCCTCTCCCACAAGACCTCCGGGTGAAGCGGGTCCGGAATCTGGTCCACCAGCAGGATATCCACGGCCACGCCATAATCCCGGGTATAGATATCCGCAGACAAGATATTGATGCCGTAGGCCCAGAAGACCCCGGTCAACAGATCAAAGAGCTGGGGACGATCATAACAGACAAAGGTCACCTCCCAGATCTGTCCGTCGTGGGGCCGGATATCGAGCCCGAGTGCCTGCTGCCGCAGCCTTTTCTCAAGCTGATAATGCCGGTAAAACTCCTGTGGATTCCGACTCAGAAGATAGCGATAGGACAGGCCTTCCAGCCAGGCCAGCACTGTTTCCACCTCGGCTGCATCCTGGAGGATGGTGCGCAGCACCTCCCGGCATTCAGCTAGTCGGCTGTTCACATCCTTGTCCACCCAAGGCTTTTGGGTCAGCATTTTTTCCACTTTGAAAAAGAGGTCATTGATCAGGGAGCGCCGCCAGGAATTCCAGACCTGCGTTCCGGTGGCCCTGGAGTCGGAGACCGTCAACAGATAGAGCATGTACAAAAGCTCCTGATCCCCGATCTGATAAGCGCAGCGCTCAATGGGCTTTTCATCGAAGAGATCCCGTTTCAGGGCCGTCTCCGCCAGGAGGAGGTGATGCTCCACCAGCCGGCTCAAGAGATCGCTCGCCTGAGCCGTAAGGTGCAGCCGTGCTGCCAGGCTCACCGCTATTCGAGCGCCCCTGGCCGCATGCCCGTGGCCGTGTCCCTTGCCCAGATCATGGATCAAGGCCCCGAGAAAAAGGGCCTCCGGGTGGGCAATGTCCTGAAAAAGGGCCCTGGTATCCGGCCCCTCCGGCCTGTCTGCCTCCTCGCTCCCCTGTGCAGTGATGCGGTGCATTTCCTGAACCGTCTTGAGCAGATGTTCATCCACGGTATAGATATGATACACATCATACTGCATCCTGTAGCGGATATCTGAAAATTCCGGGAGATAAACCTCTAAAAACCCGGTTTCCATCATGACCTTCAAGACCCGGTAGGCCATGCCCGGGTGGCGCAGGATATCAAAAAAGCATGCGGCCATCTCAGGATCCGTCTGCAGGTCGCTCTGGAAGACATCCAGATTCTGGCGGATCACCTGACCTGACTCATGGTGGAAATGGGCCCCGGACTGGGCCGCCTGCCAGAAAATGCGCATCAAGAGCCGTGGATTGGAGCGCACCATTTCAGGATCATGAAAATGAATATGCTCCCCGTCCAGGACAAACGGACCCGGCAATATTTTCTGGCGGCTCTTTTTTTTGCTGCCCGGGGAAGAGGCTTCGAGAAATCCGTCCAGCAGAAAATCGGTCACCCGCCGAATACGTGCGGTCTGTCGATAATACCGCCGCATAAAAACCTCGACCGCGGCCACCCCCTGGCCGCCGTCCACAAAATTCAAATTCGATGCCACCTCTTTCTGATCCTGCATCAAGAGGCGATCTTTCCGCCGGCCATGCAGGGCGTGCAACTGCAGCCGGACCCGCCATAAAAAATCCTGGGCCTGTTCCAGCCAGTGGTGTTCCAGGGGGGTCAATCTTCCCTGGCGGGCAAACCTCTCCAAATCGGGGGAACCCAGAAGCAGGACCCCGATCCAGCGCAAGGTGTGCAGATCTCGCAAGCCGCCCAACCCTTCCTTGATATGGGGCTCCAGTATATAAATGCTCGCCGCGTAGCGATCGACCCGGCTCTTGCGGGAATCCTCCAGGGCTTCCAAAAACGCTCGTTGCTGTTTCTGGGACGGACTCTGCCCCACCTTTTGGCGCCAGGCATCATAGAGAGTGCGATCCCCACAGATGAAGCGGGTTTCCAGATACGCAGTCCGCACTGAAAAATCAGTCTCCATCAATTGCTTCAGCTGAGCCGGCGTGGCCACCGTATGCCCGACCTCAAAGCCCTGATCCCATAAACTCTGAACCAGCCGTTCAATGATGGTTTTGAGATCAGCAGACAGTTTTTGACGGTGCACAAACACCAGATCCAAGTCTGACGCAAAGCTCAAATCGCCTCGCCCGAAACCGCCTGCCGCGGCCAGAAACCAGTTGCTTTCCAGTTGGCAGGCCTGCTGGAGATGCCCACGCAGCAGACGGAGCAGATCCCCGGCATAGGTGCGCGCCCTGATGATGCCGGGCACGTCCTGTTCACATTCCGACCTGAAAGCGGCCCTGGACTGCTCGAGTTCTGGAAAGAGGCGTTTCACAGCGACAGCTCTCCCCGCTCCCCGGTGCGAATCCGGATGCTCTCTTCCACTGGGAGGACAAATATTTTCCCGTCCCCGATTTTTCCTGTCCTGGCTGCCGTACAGATGGCCTCCACCACTTCCTGGGTCCGGTCTTCGGCCACGACCACCTCCACTTTGATCTTGGGCAGCAGATCAACGACATATTCCGCTCCCCGATAGATCTCGGTATGTCCCTTCTGTCTCCCGAACCCTTGTATTTCCGTCACACTCATGCCGTTGATCCCGATTTCGGATAAACTGTCCTTGACGTCATCGAGCTTGAACGGCTTGATAATGGCTTCGATTTTTCGCATCGCACCCTCTTTGGATTGAATATTGACTATTGAATATTGACTATTGCTGCAGGATAGGTAGTCTTCCGTGGATACTTTGAAAATGAAAGAAAACAGATTGTTGCCCACGGATCAAACGGATTAACACGGCCTGTCTACGCATTGAAGCTTCCGTCTTCGCTAAGAAGCTTCGCCGAGACAGCCGCCGCGGCAAGATAGATTTTCTTTTTTCATTATCCGTGTCAATCCGTGTGATCTGTGGGCTCAATTCTTCTTTTTATATTTTCAATCTCATTGTAGCCGTGCGCAATGGGAAATATCCGGCCCATGCCAAAGGCCTTGCTGGTGACCCGGAGCACCGGCGGGGCCTGGCGGCGCTTGTACTCATTGGCTGTGACCCGGCGCACCACCCATTCCACAACGGAACGATCCCAGCCGAGACTGATGATTTTTTCCGCCGGCATCTGTTCTTCTACATAGGCTGCCAGGATGCTGTCCAGCTGATCATAGGCCGGAAGACTGTCTTCGTCTTTCTGGCCGGGACTGAGCTCGGCCGAAGGCGGCCTGGTAATGATGCGCTCCGGAATCGTTTTGAATGCCGCGTTGATGTACGCTGCCAAACGGTAGACCATTTGTTTGGGGACATCGCCAAGCACCGACAATCCGCCGTTCATATCGCCGTACAGAGTGCAGTAGCCCACGGCGAGCTCGGATTTATTCCCGGTATTGAGCAGCAGGCTGCCGAATTTGTTGCTGAAGGCCATCAGGATCAACCCCCGCAGTCTGGACTGCAGATTCTCTTCGGTGGTATCCTCTCTCCGGTCCTGAAACACAGTCTGCAGGCTCCTCCTGCTCATCTGGAACAAGTCATCGATGGGGACGGTTTCAAACTCGATGCCCAGTCTGGACGCCAATTCACGGGCATCGTCCAAACTTTCCGGAGCATTGTAGGGGCCGGGCATGGCCACGCCCTGGACATTGCCTGGACCCAGGGCCTGGGCGGCCAGGCAGGCGGTTACCGCAGAATCGATCCCTCCGCTCAACCCGAGAACGGCCCGCTTGAACCCGCATTTTTCCGCATAATCCCGCAGTCCGCTGGTGAGCCCCTTGAAAACGAGTTCATCCTTCTCCAGGACGGCTTTGGGCGCTGCGTGCTGACCTTGTGCCGTATCCCAGACCACCAGATCCTCGGCAAAGTCGGCTCCGGCGGCCACAATCCGGCCCTGACGGTCCATGGCCAGACTATGTCCCTGAAATAAAAGTTCATCATTGCCGCCGACCTGGTTGACATACACGCAGTCGGCCTCGGTATGCTGTACATGATGATGCAAAAGCTGCTCCAGAATGTCTGACTTGCCGATATGAAAGGGAGAGGAAGACAGATTGATCAAGCAATCGATGTTGGCCACGGCCAGGTCCTGAACCGGATTGCTGCTGTAATAGCGCCTGGGCAGAAAGGGCTCCAGGGTCCAGATATCCTCGCAGATGGTGATGCCCAGCTTGCGGTCCTTGAAATCGAACCAGCCGGCTTTTTGGCCCGGTTCGAAATAGCGCCGTTCGTCAAAGACGTCATAGGTCGGCAAAAGCCTCTTGTGCACGAGCCCCTGAATGCGCCCTTGATGACAAAAAAGCGCAGAATTATAATACGGTTTGCCGGAATTTCCCTCATTGTCCGCGACGACCCCGCAGATGACCCCAATGGACGAACTGGTTTGGACGATGGTGTCCCAATACTGAAAACTGGCCTGGTAGAAATCAGGCTTCTCCAGAAAATCAAGCGGCGGATAGCCGACCAGGGCCAGCTCCGGAAAAACGATCAAATCACAGCCCTGTGCTTCAGCCCGCCGGATATACGCGCAAATTTTTTGACAGTTTCGGGCAAAGGCCCCGATCAGCGGATTTATCTGCCCCAGCGCAATCTTCATGCCTCCCTCCAGTCAGCTCTCCATCGTTCAACTCGGCCTGCAGATCACACTGCCGGCACCTCACCTCGGCACAAGACCATCCTGAGCCTGCCATATCCTGAATTGTGTCTGCACAATTCAGGATGTCTTGAAGCGCTTAAAATCAATGGCGTATTTCTTGACCTTATACTGCAGGATCCGTTTGGAGGTCCCCAGCAGCCTGGCTGCCTGGGACTGATTGCCCTTGGTGTCCTTGAGGGCGTCTACAATCAGGTCTTTTTCAAAATTGCCCACCAGGACCTCGAGTTTTCCCCTGGGCTGAACCACGGCGTCCTTTGATTTCATCTGAAGCGAGGGGGGCAAATGGCGGGCCTCAATGGTATTGCCTCTGGTCAAGAGAACGGCCCGTTCAATGCAGTTTTCCAGCTCACGCACATTGCCGGGCCAGTGATAAGCCATGAGCAGATCAATGGCCGATGTCGCTATCCGGTTCACGTTTCTGCCCAGTTCTTCGGCGTACTTCAAAACAAAATAATCCGCCAGGAGCAGGATATCCGGTCCCCGTTCCCGAAGCGGCGGGATGAACACTGGA
The DNA here is from genome assembly GCA_964621385.1 of uncultured Desulfohalobiaceae bacterium. GTDB lineage: Bacteria > Desulfobacterota > Desulfovibrionia > Desulfovibrionales > Desulfothermaceae > JAABTT01. The sequence goes on along the minus strand of CAZUMF010000133.1, from coordinate 1,158 downwards.
AAGACGTTCAATCGGAAATACAAATCGGACCGAAAATTCCCGATGGAGACTTCGTGTTCCAGATCTTTATTCGTGGCCGTGATGATCCGGACATCCACCTTGACCACCCGGGATGACCCCAATGGCTGAAACTCTTTCTCCTGAAGGACCCGCAAGAGCTTGGCCTGGGCCAGGGGGGAAAGCTCTCCCACTTCGTCCAGGAAAATCGTGCCGCCCTGGGCCTCTTCAAAACAGCCTTTCCGACGGGAAACTGCGCCGGTAAAGGCTCCTTTTTCGTGACCGAACAGCTCGCTTTCCAGCAAGCTCTCGGGCATGGCCGCGCAATTGACCCGAACCAGACGATTGCCGGCCCGTTTGCTGTTGTCATGCACGGTCTGGGCCACCATTTCCTTGCCGGTCCCGGTCTCGCCATGGATAAAAACCGTGGAATTGGTGTCCGCCACCTGATCGACCAGGCGCAGGACCTCGTTCATGCCTTTGGAACGGCCGATGATTTGGGTCTTGGGACGCTTGGCTTCCGCCAGCCGTTTTTTCAGGCGCAGGTTCTCGTCTTCCACAGAACGGAAATGCACCACCGGTCCGATCAATTCGGCCACAGCAGCCAGAAGCTGCAGTTCCTTGTCCAGGTCCTGGACTTGACGGCTCATCTTATCGGCTGAGAGCACCCCCACCACATTGTCATGGAAAAAGACCGGAACACAGAGAAAAGTCAACTCATCCCGGTCCAGTTGTTTCCGGGCCCCGGTCCGGTCCAGGAACAGGGCGTCATCCCCCAGATCGGTGATGGCCATGGGGCGGCCGGTCTGGGCCACCTTCCCGGTAATCCCTTCACCGGGCTGATAGACCACCTCCCCTGATGTCACATCCACACCCCGGGCAATATCGATCCAGGTCTTGCCGGTGTGCAGATCCAGAATGGAGATCATACCCCTTTCCATCCCCAGGTACCGGCTCAGAATATCCAGGACCGTGGAGAGCTGATCCTTGAGAAAGTCCGAACCGGCTTGTGTTCTGGCGATTTCGTGCAGCGCCTGGAGCTCGATGTAGCTGTACTGCGGGTGCATGGTTCTGAATGTGCCTTGAAGTGCCGCAAAAATCAACTTCAATAAAAAAAGGGACACTCTGAGAGCGTCCCTTTTTTTGTGCGAGAAAATGTCC
>CAZUMF010000132.1:0-12357 GCA_964621385.1 uncultured Desulfohalobiaceae bacterium | reverse complement strand
AAGGATGGAGCCAGGTGAGCCTGTGATGGCTTGCGGCGGCAGCGATGAGCCGCTCATCCCCATGAAAGTTCCTCGAATCGAATGTTGTTGCAAACTCCCTGTACTTTTCCGGCAAAATGCCGACATCCGGACCGTGCGCGCTTTGCCCGTCGTCAAGTGAGACGTTGTCATCGCGCAGTTCACCGGGATTCACATGATAGTTTGTGAACCCTCCCTGGCTGTGGGTGTACTGGTGCTGTTGAGGAAGGTTTTGGTAAAATATGCGGTGGATCTTGCCGACAAAAGCAAGACTGCAGACATTCACTGGTGGATCGGAGAGCATGTCCTGCATCAGTTTTTTTTCGGCCAGAACATGAGCGGCACAAAGCTCCTGGGCATAGCGCCTTTCACCCTCCTGGGAAAATTTCTTGTTCAGAGCGTCTTCAATTTCCAGTATCGAGGTTTTATGGCCCTCTATAAGATTGGAGTAGTAGCTGTTGAGATATCTCAGGCAATCGCCAAGAGCCCTGGCTGTGCTCTCGGCAATGTGTCCTTCGAGGGCGGAAGAGGTGACGGCCACCTCTTGGGCCAGGTCTTTGAGTTCCCCCAGACATCTTGCCGGCAGGGCAGGAGAAAAGGAGAAATTGAGGGTGTTGGTGTGGTCAGGCATAGAAATTTGATGTCCGGTTTCATGTCCGGAATAATTTCTTATAAAATAAATAAATAGAAATTTTTTGTCAACTCTTCCTGTCCGGTTGCAATGTCCGGGTCACAAAACAGGAAAGGCACGAAATGAGTAGATTTTATGTTGGCGGCGGCCTGATCCTTTTGAGGCATTGCTCAAGCGATGCAGTTTCTCAAGAGGCAAAGCGCAGCTGCCCGGCCCGCAGTCGCCCGGCAATGTACAGGGCCAGGCTCTGAACAGCGCTGTCTGAGGAGCGGAACACGGCCATGCCTTTGGCCATGAGCTCATCCACCAGAGGATCATAGAGACGGCCGGCGTCCACAACCCCGACCACAGGCGTATCCATCGCCGCCACGCATCGGGGCAGGGCCGCGACAATGCTGCCCGGATCGTCAAAGGTGTAGCGCCCGGTCTCGCAGGCCTCCAGGGTGCGCATGGCCGGGGACAGCGGATCCAGTCCCACCACCACCGCGTCCACTTCGGAATCCCTGCCGAGGCAATCCACGGCCAGCACGTGGGTCTCATCGTCAGCCCCGGGATTGATGTCCAGGGGGTTCCTGACCGCCACCAGGGAACCCAGCCCCTTGGCTTGCAGTGTTTCCTGCATTTTTTTCTCGGTTTCCGGGCTGAATGCCGCCAGCTGCAGGGCATAGGCTTCAGTCTGGATGTTGTCGGCCATGCCCACGGCCTCAAACCCGGCCCCGCTCAGGGCGGCCAGCCGGTTGCCCCGAATGCGTTTGGCATGCAGGCGCTGGGCAAGCATCAGGAGGTCTTCGAACTGGCTGAAGGTCTCGGCCACAATGCCCCCGGCCTGGCGAATGCAGGACTCACAGACCATATAGTCCCCGGCCAGGGAGGCCGTGTGTCCGGAGGTGGCTGTTTTGCCCTCCGGAGTCCGCCCCGCCTTGTAAAAAATAACATCCTTGCCGGCCAGCACGGCCTGCTGCAGGGCCCGGCTGAAGGCCAGGCCGTCCAGATCCTTGAAGCCTTCGGCATAGATGCCGATGACCTCGATAGCCGGAACGGTCTTCAGGTAGTGCAGGAGATCGCCCAGGGTCAGATCGTTCTGGTTGCCTACGGAAATCATATAGGCCGGGTCGAGTTCCGGCCGCTTGCTGAGCCGGGTGATCATGAACGCCCCGCTCTGACTGACAAAGGCGGTGTTGCGTCGGTGCTTTCCGCGCTGCTTGGGGAGTTTGACCTCAGGAATGAACAGGGTATCAAACCGGCCTGGATGAGAAACCACGCCCAGGCAATTGCCGCCCAGAAAGACCGGTCCGCCGCCCTCTCCGGCATGGGCCCTCTGCATGGCCCCCATGACCTGCTTTGCCCGCTCCGAGCTCTCCTCTGTCTCTCCAAGCCCCCCGGGGATGAGCATGACCGCCTCTGCTGCATCTTCCGCAATCACCTGATCCACGATCTCCGGAACCTGCTCGGATCCCAGGGCCACCACCAGCAGATCGAGCTTGCCCTCCAGAGAGGCGAAATCCGGCACACAGCGGATGCCCTCAAAGCTGTCCAGCCCCGGACGGATGATGCGCAGCCCGCTGGGTTCGAAGCCGTTGGCCAGGATGTTGTTCAGGATGATCCGTCCGAAATTGATCCTGGTGGTGGACACGCCGATCAGGCCGATGCTCTCGGGATGCAGCAGGGAGTCGATTTTTTCATAGGGACGGGTCGCGGGCGGGGCTTCGGCGAGGGTAAAGCGGCACAAGCCGTCCAGGGGCACCATGAGATAATCGCTGAAGGCAAAGGGGTTGATCTCCAGCTCCTCGATCACAAAGGGGGCCTGGGGATTGGCCGGCGAGTAGAAATTGGCCATGGCAATGAATGAGGCAAAGCACTCCTGGAGCTGTTCATCGGTTACAATCCGGCGCTGGCCCCGGGTCAGTCCGGCCAGTTTGCGATAACTGATGGTCTGCCTGAAGAGATCGAAAAACCCGGCCCCATCCGTGAGCGCACACGGCGCGGCCACAATGGCCTGGCCTTTCCGGAAACGCTGGGCATAGAGCTCGGTGTCCGTGCCCCCTAAGCCGGCGGTGATGACCATGCCGAATTCCCGGGTATTGCGAATGCCCACAATCATCTCATTGCCGAACGCTTCCGAGTCCGGCGGCATATAGGTCACCAGCAAGACACCGTGAATGTCCCGGGCAATGGCCTCACGCAAGGCCTGGCCCCTGAGACCCTGGTAGTCTTGCGGGGCATGGGCCGGGATCTGTTCGATCCTGGCGGCGTAGTGTTCCGGGACTTCGTACAGCATGCGCCGCCAGGCCGATTTCACCCGCTCCGGAGCCTTGGGCACCGTCTTGACCCCGCCCACTTCGGTTTTGTGGATGATGGTCGGGGACACGATCTTGAGCACCACGGTGTCACCGGGCATCCCCTCCAGGCTCTCGTCCCGGAGGCGGTCCCCTCTGGACAGCAGCCTGGTTTGAGGCGGGGTTTCCGCACCGGACTGCTGCAACAGCTCGTAGACCTCGTGCTCAAAGAGCTGCCAGCGGCTATCATCGGCCGCAGCCTGAAAAAGACCGGTTATGGCCTGAAAATCAATGCACGGTTCAATCCGGGGTATTGTATTGGAATCTGGGTGCATGCTTGCCTCCAGTGAGCGGGACATCACTCGCCGCAATGACGGGCGAGAAGCTTTTCTGAGAGATTGCTTCGCTTCGCTCGCAATGACGAGCTCTGATCAATGCCCGGAACGGTGACTCGATTCGTCATTATCCTTGAGTTCCAGTCCGATTTGCGCCGCCGACCAGGCCAGCAGATCCGACCAGACAGGATCCGGGGTCCATCGTTCGAACATGGGGGAACGGGCGGCCTCCACGGACCAGCCGGACAGGGTGTGCAGGTAGTGAAACATGAAGGCTGAAACCCGGTAGTTCATGATGCAGTGCACAAAGACCGGGGTCCCCTCCAGGGCCTGCAGCAGTTTGCAGAATCGCAGGACATGTCCCGGCAGCGGGCGGTGGAAAGGAACCGGCAGATGGATATAGTTCAGGCCCAGTCCGGCAACCAGTGCCCCTTCCGTAGGAATGGCCTCGGCATGATCCGGCAGGGCCAAATTGATCACACTTGCATAGCCTGCCTGCTTGATGAGCCCCAACTGCTCAGGAGCGGGCTGGCCTGCAGTGCCGATCAATTCCGTGAGTTGCACAAAATTGCGTATGGACTGCATGGGTTCAGGACGGTCCAATGATTCGGGCGAGTCTCTGGGGGTAATCCGTGATCAGGCCGCTCGCCCCGGCCTGGATCAAGCGCTGCATCTCCTGCTCGTCATTGACCGTGAACAGGTTCACGGCAACCCCGCGCTTTTTGGCCTCCTGCAGCGCATCAAAGGTGATCAAAGTGCTTCGGGCATTGTAAATGGAAAACTCAAAGCCCCCCCAGTCCAGCGGCCCTTTTACGGAATGCCCGATCAGGGCCTGCAGGGTGATCTCCGGCTGCCGGGCATGGATATCCCTGAGCCACTGATGGTGAAATGAGGAGATCACCAGGTTCGTCAGATCAAAGCGCTGCGTGGAGAGAATATCCAGAAGGCTTTCCACCATTGGAAAATCCTGTTTGGACTCCGGCAGGCCTTTGAGCTCCAGGTTGATCTGCCACTGCAGATCCTGGGTCAACTGCAGGGCTTCGGCAAGACTCGGGATGGATTCACCCTGGAATGCCTCCTGGTCTGCAGGTCTAACCTCCCCGGTCTCAATGGTGCCGAATGGATCGGTTGTCTCAAAAAAGGACGCCGCGTTGAGCTGCCTGATCTCTGAAAACAAATAATCCTGAAGCCTGTGGTTCGGCCGGTCCGGAAAGACGGCTGCCGCATTGGTCGTCCGGCCGGGATAGTCATCATGAAACAGGACCAGGACCTCGTCTTTGGTCACCGTGACATCGGTCTCCCAGAGATGCGCTCCGGCTTCGTAGGCCTTTCTGGCTGCGGCAAGCGTATTCTCCGGAGCCAGGCTGCGAGCCCCGCGGTGGGCGATATTCAAAACCATATTCAATCTCAAAGCGAACGTTTGATCACATAGATGCTCAACCTGTCCGAGACATCCTCGGCTTTGTCCGCCACCCTGGCCGTGCCCAGGGCGAAGTCCTTGAGTTGATTCTTGTGGCAGAGGTCCAGCTCCGTGCTCTGGAAAAAGCTGCGCTGCAGGCGGGTGACCACGATGTCCGACTCGGTCTCCCAATAAGAGACCTTGTGCAGATCATTAGCCACCGAGGCCAGGTCCTTGAAAAAGGACCGGCAGGAGCGGACCGTATACTCAACAGATTGCACCACACAGTTGGTCAGGGCGAGAAATTCCCGGTGATATTCCAAAGGAATTGATGGAGTTTCAATATCGAATTGCCAGAGCAGCTCTTTGAAATCGTCCAGCAGGGTGTCCAGGTTTTCCAGAATGGCCAGGACATCGCCCCTGGATTCCGGAATCAGGGTTTTGACGTAGAGTTCCTGCTCGATCTCCCGCCGCAGGGTGTCGGCCCGGTGCTCATAATTGAGCATCTCCTGCAGCTTGTCGTCAAAGGCATCGCTGTCCTTTTCCAAAAAAAACTGCAGGCCCTGCTCAAAGAGCATGCCCGACTGGCTGACCATGTTCAGGAACTCATCGATCTTTTTTTCCAGGCGGATCTGTCTGGTAAAAATGCCAAGGGCCATGCTTCATCCTTTTTTCATCTCATTCAACCAGTGTTTTCTCAAGATCTGGATGACATAAAATTCCAGTTCAGGCAAATTGAAGAAGAAGACGTTACGAAAGCGTGTACAAAAAGCGGTGCACCATCCCGGGCGAAAGCCGGGGCACAAGGCGCATGAGCAGGGCCACGACGATCAGAGCGAACAGGACCCGGGCCAGGAGGATTCCGGAGAGATGCGCCCCGAGCATGGCCAGGACAATGGTGTCCTCAATGAGCCCGTGGGCCAGTCCCATCATGGTCACCGAGGCGAAGACATCTCTGGGGTCGGCCCGTCCCGACCTGGCCTCGTGGATAATGAGCCCGCCCCCGTAGCTCAATCCCAGGGTCATGCCGATGATGGTCAAGGTTCCGGCCTCTTTGCCGATATTCAGAATCTTGAGCAGCGGGGTCAGCAGCCAGTTGAACAGATCGATCACCCGCAAAAATTTCAAAAGGCGCATCAGGGTCACGAGCAGGAGAATGATGCCGAAGATCGCCAGCAGATTGCGAACCTGATCCAGGGCCCAGCCGAGCAGGGAAGGATCCTTGACGCCTTCCTGCTGCCAGAAGATGGTGTTGGGCTCCTGGAGCCACTGCCCGGCGCTGTAGATCTGATGCAGGATAAAGCCCAGGCAGAAGGCGCAGACCAGCCGGATCAGAAACTGAAACACAAAGCGGTTGCCGGAGGCCTGGGCGATTTTGACCTCCACCGGCAGCCCGTGACAGATGAGGATCATGGAGCCGAGAACCGTCATCTGGGCCACACTCAGGGGCACGGTCTCGGACAGGGAGAGCAGCACCACAATACTGCTGTAATAGGAATCCAGCATGGCCGTGGCCCAGACCAGGCCCATCTCTGCCGGAAGCCCCACCAATTGCATGGCCGGCCGTAAGGGCAGGGCCAGATAGGAAACCCAGCCCAGCTCCACCAGAATTTTGACCACCACCATGACCGGAATCATGATCCGGAAGAGTTTCCAGCAGATCTGGAAGGCTTCCTGCAGGACGGACACGCCCTGGCCCCAGAGGACGGATACGGCATTTCCAAGTAGGGTCTTCATCAATCAGCTCAAATAGTGCAGTCCGATCAGGGCGTAGATCCTAGCGGTTTCCACGAGCTGATCCAGATCGACCCATTCATCCTTTTGGTGGGGCACATAGCGGTCCCCGGCTCCCATGGTGACAATGGGGATGTCTTTCAAGGCCCAGAGAAACGTGCCGTTGGTGGCCCCGGGAACACCGGCGCGCTCCGGCTCTTTCCCGGAGATCTCCCGGCTGGCCCGGTCAGCGGCCACAACCAGGGGATGGTCTTGCGGGGTCCGGGTGCAGGGCCGATCAGTGAGGATGCTGGTTTGAATCTCGAGCTCCCGTCTCCGTTCGATTCCCAGGCCGGCATCAGACCGGGTATATGCCTCCAGGCAATCGGCTTCCGCCTTCCGGGCCGTCTCCTGCAAATCGGCGATGGTCTGCTGGTGATCCTGGCCGGGAATAGTCCGGACATCCACCAGCAGCCGGGCCTCCCCCGGCATGACATTCAACTGGCGCGGGCCTGAGGCCGGGGCCTGGATCACGGTCGGGGTGAAGCTGGGCCAGCCGAGATAGGGGTCCCGGCCATAGTGGTCGCAGGCCTCCTGCTCCAGCCGCTGCAGCCCTCGAATGAGTTCCGCCACGGCGGGTGCGGTATTCAGCCCGGACAGGGGCATGGCCCCGTGACTCATGCGGCCGGAGATGAAATACTCAACCCGGACCGCGCCTTTCTGGCTGGTGCAGATGAGGCCGTCCTGGGGTTCGCAGATCACGGCTCCGGTCACTTGGTCGGCATGACCCTGTTCTATGAAATGCAGCACCCCCTGCATCTGATCCTCTTCATCGCAAAGCACACCCCCGACAAGGGATCCGGATAAAGCAACCCCGGCATTTTTCAAGGCGGCCATGGCGATGAGCATAGCCGCCAGATTGCCCTTGGTATCGCAGCTGCCGCGGCCGTACATCCGCCCGTCCCTGATCTCAGCCCCGAAGGGGTCCACGCTCCAGGTGGAAGGATCGCCCGGAGTGACCACATCGGTATGCCCCTCAAACATCAAGGTTCTCTCCCCGAGTCCGGCCTGCCAGGTGATGATCACATTGGACCGGCCCGGAACCACTTCCTCCATTTGACAGGCAAAGCCCTTTTCCCGGGCCCAGGCCGCGACGAACTCTGCAGCTTGTTGTTCATTCGTCCCGACTTCCGGATCCCAGACCGAGTTGATCTTGACCAGATCAGCGGCCAGAGCGACCAGCTCGTCTCGATCGATGTGGGCGAGGACTTTTGTGATGGCGTCTTCCATGGCGGTATTCCGATAGGGTTGCAGGTTGAGGGATTTAATGATTGAAGAATGAAGATTGAAGATATACTATTGCTGCATATAAGAAAAACACTACATTACAACGACCATACCCAAAATCATTTTTTGAACGGCAGTCTCTCAAAGCGGGGGATGAAAGCCCGTTTCAGCGAATCTTGACCATCCTCGGGTCCAGGGTGTCCCGGAGGCCGTCGCCCAGGAGGTTGAAACCCAGAACAGCCCAGGCGATGGCCACTCCCGGAAAGATGGCCATCCAGGTATTGATGGACATAAAGGTCTGGGCCTCGTTGAGCATGCGGCCCCAGGAGGCATGGGGAGGCTGGGTCCCCAGGCCGAGATAGCTCAGTCCGGCCTCGGCCAGGATGGCCACGGCAAACTGGATGGTGGCCTGGATCAGCAAGGGAGACAGAATATTCGGCAAAACGTGCCTCCAGGTGATGGCCAGCTCCCCCACCCCGCCGATCCTGGCAGCCACTATATATTCCCGCTCCCAGACGCTCATGGCCGTGGCCCGGGTCAATCGGGCAAAAATAGGGATGTAAAAGATGCCGATGGCCAGCATGGCGTTGATCATGGATGGTCCCAGGATGGAGGTGATCAAAATGGCCGTGAGCACTGCTGGAAAAGCGAACAGAAAATCCGAAAAGCGCATGATGGCCTCGTCCGCAAATTTTCCGAAATAGGCAGAAACCAGGCCCAGGACCACCCCGAGGCTCAGACCGAGGCTCACCGTCACCAGCCCCACGACAATGGAATTCACCGCACCGGCCATGACCCGGGAGAAGGTGTCCCGGCCGTACTGATCCGTGCCCATGACATGCTCCAGACTTGGCCCCTGCAGCCGCTCCCGGGGATACATCTTGTCCGGATGATACGGGGTCCAGAACAGGCTCAACAGGGCCAGCAGCAGGACCACGCCGGAGAGCCCGAACCCGATGCTGAAGTTGATGTTGGAGAAAAATCGTCTCATAGACTTACGCTCGGCATACAGGGATTTTTGAGATATTCGGACAGTTGGGAAGCTGATGTGCGAGGAAGGATTTCATGCGCCCTGTATGCCTCTCGTAAGTCTCGACACGCTTTTATAAAGCTGATATTTCAATCCTCTTCCCCACGCTCTCTGCTCCATGCCCTCTGCCTCTTCACCTGTGACTGGAGTACCGACGGAAAAACTAAAAAATTCGAAATTCGAAGCACGAAATCCGAAACAAATTCGAATATCAAAATTGCGAAATTAGAAACGGAACTTAGATAGATGTCAGCTTTGCCTCCGGCAATGCTGACATCTATCTATACAAAATCATTAGAAATAAAAGAATGAACCACTACACTAATGCTGAATTCATTCACTGCCGGTTTGATCAATGTTTGGAACTGTGACTCCATTCGTCTGAAATTTCATACAAGCCTGAAAAATCCGAACCTCTTCCCCATGCTCACTGCTCCATGCCCTCTGCCTCTCCCCTCTTCCCGACCTCTGATCTCTGACCTCTCTCCTCTTTCTTCCCTTCTTCCCGACCTCTGACCTCTGATCACTGACCTCTCTCTTCTCTCTTCCCCATGCTCTCTGCTCCATGCCCTCTGCCTCTTCAACCTCTTCCCGACCTCCGACCTCTCTCTTCCCCCCTGTCCCCTCATTCCGCCCTCACCCTGGGATCAATGGCCCCATTGACCAGATCCACGATGAAATTGACCACCACCACGGCGGCGGCCAGGAACAGGACGATATCCCGGACCACTGGCAGATCCCGCTGACCGATGGCCTGGAAGACGAGTCTGCCCAGACCCGGCAGGTAGTAGACATTTTCGATGATGATCGCCCCGGCCAAAAGTTGCCCAAGCTGCAGTCCGAGAATGGTCAAGACCGGGATGAGGCCGTTGCGCAAACCATGGCTGTAGATCACCACGCGTTCTTTCAGGCCTTTGGCCCTGGCGGTGCGCACATAATCTTCCCCTAAAACGTCCAGCATGGACGAACGGGTCAGGCGGGTCAAAATGGAGGCCCGGATGAGGCCCAGGGCCAGGGCCGGAAGCAGGAGGGCCTTCATCGAGCCGAGCCAGTCCGTGGACCAGCCCGGGAAGCCCCCGGCTGAAAAAAGCCCCAGCTTCACGGACATGAGCAGAATCAACAGGATCCCCAGCCAGAACTCCGGGGTGGCCAGCCCGAGCTGGGTGAAGCCCATGACCAGAAAATCACCCGGACGGTTTTGATGTCTGGCGGCGTAGACGCCCAGGGGAATGGAAACGGCCACGGCAAAAACCATGGCCATCAAGGCCATGGGGCCGGTGACCATCAAACGGCTGACAATGAGGTCGTAGACCGGCAGATCGTAGTTGATGGACCGGTTGCCGCCGGTGAACAGATTTTTGATCCACTGCCCGTACTGCAGGTAAAACGGCCGGTCCAACCCCAGTTCGGCCCGGAGGTTGGCCAGGGTTTCCGGAGTGGCATTGATCCCCAGCATGATCTGGGCCGGATCGCCGGGCAGCAAAAACAACACGGCAAAGACCGCTATGGAAACCAGAAACAGCAGAATCAGGAGAATGATCAGCTTCTTGACGATGTACTGGAGCATGGCCGGGGTCTGTAAAAGCAGACAGGGGCTTGTCGTGCTTGTGGTTTGGTATTTATGTTCACGTTCTCAACACATCGGAATCGGTATCCACTGTCTGCAGGAACTGCAATCACTATTTCGATACCGATTCCGATAGCGATTCCGACCTCATTTTTTCAGCCAGACCCGGGTGCAGTCCAGGGCCACGGCCGGGTAATTTTCCCACCAGTTCATGACTTCAGCCTTCATGACCGGCAGGCTGGGAGCGGAGAACAGATAACCGTTGACCGCATCCTCGGCGATGATTTCCTGACAGCGGCCGAACCACTTGGCCTTGGCTTCCTCGCTCGGGGCGACCAGGGCCTGGTCATAGGCCTTCCTGAATTCCTCGGAGTCATACTGAAAATAATAGTCCGGATTGGCATAAATCCCGATATCCCAGGGCTCCACATGCCCGATCATGGTCAGCTGATATTCCTTTTTCTTGAAAATCCGCTCGATCCACTGCCCCCACTCCACAATCTCGATCTCCAGGTCAATGCCCACTTGGCCGAGCATGTCGGCAATGACTTCCCCGGCCCGCTTGGAGTAGGAATAGATGGCCGGCAGCTTGATCACCGCTTCAAAACCGTCCGGGTACCCGGCTTCTGCTAACAGTTCCTTGGCTTTTTCCGGATCATGGGGGAATTTGCCGGTCAGGTCCTTGTAATAGGGGGTGGCCGGGGACCAGTGCGAGCCGATGGGCGTGCCGTAGCCGAACATGACCAGATCCACCACGGTCTGGCGATCGATGGCATGGGCCATGGCCTGGCGGACCAGCTTGCTGTCAAAGGGTTCGGCCTTGTTGTTTGTGGACATGATCACCTCGCCGGTGGTGCTCCCGGCATAAACCTTGAAACGGGGGTCCTGCTCCAGGGCCATAGCGGATTCAGGCGCGGCGACATAGCCGATGACATCAATGTCCCCGGCCTTGAGGGCCGCAACCTGGGCGCTGGGATCACCGATGAACTTGAAGGTGACCTGATCCAGATAGGGCAGTTCAGGATTCCAGTAATCCGGATTCTTGACCATTTCCACCCGATCGCCCCGGACCCACTTGGAAAACTGGAACGGACCGGTGCCCACAGGCCTGGATTTAGCCTCTTCATAGCCTTGCATGGGCAGCATGACCGCATCGCCTTCCGCCAGATGGGGAATGAACAAAGCGTCCACGCCGGACAGGGTCAGGACCAGGGTCTGATCGTCCGGTGTGGCCATGCTTGTGATGCCCTGAAAATATTCCGGGTGGGGATTCACGCTCTCCTCGGACATGGCCCGCTTCAGATTCCAGACCGCGACTTCAGCGTTGAAGGGCTCCCCATTGTGAAAGACGACGTCCTTTCGCAGGTGAAAGGTATAGGTCAACCCGTCCTCGGAGACGTCCCAGCCTGTGGCCAGCCCCGGGACGTATTCCCCGTTTTCATTGACCTTGATCAAGCCTTCGTAAATGTTGGAATAGACCACCCGGTCAATGGCCGCGGCCGTGTTGGCCGTGGGATCCAGTCCCGGCGGTTCAGCCGGCTGGCAGACGACCAGGGAACCCCCTGTTTGGGGTGTTTCCGCCATGGCCGCAGGACCGGACAGGACTGAGCCGATCAGCATCAGACAAATGAGCATTTTTTTCATGATGTTCCTCCAGTAGGTTGAAGTTCGGGATAGGCAGACTACAGAAGTTGTACCCCAGTTGTGATGTTTACACTGAACATTTTACAATAAATGTATATAGTTTAGTTGACTTCATATTGTAGCTCTTGGTGAAGAGCGCTGGATTCGTATTACTGGGTTCATGTGCAGTTTTCTGAAAACGAAAAAATTCGTCCTCCCTCCGGTGCAGCGCCTATGGGCCGGCCGGCGGTTGTCTTCACCCCAGGCCCTATGCCCTATGCTCTAAGCCTCTTCACCCCCTGTCCGGCAGATCGCAGAACGCCGCCAGCTCCCCCAGGCTGGCAGCCGAAAGCACCCCCTGGATGATCGCCCGGGACGTGCAGTCTGCCGCAGCCTGACCGATTTCATTCACGGCCTGGGCCGCCTGAACCTGAAAAAACCCCTCTGTGTCCGCCAAGGGGTGCGCACCGGTGGCCAG
>CAZUMF010000131.1:0-12372 GCA_964621385.1 uncultured Desulfohalobiaceae bacterium | reverse complement strand
AACTGTGACTCCATTCGTCTGAAGTTTCATACGAGTTTGCGGATTTTGCCTTTCCAGACACCCGACACCCCTCCGGGGCGTAGGCCCCTCCGGGCCGGAGGCTGAAACTCTCCGAGGCGTAGGCTCTACGAGCTGGAGGCCTGAAACCAAAAGAATGTCCAATTTTAACAACATTTCAAATTTTACTAATTATTTTAAAATATTACTGGTATCACGCATGCCCTGTATGAAATCGTTCATAGCTGAAGGCCTCCAGAGGGAGACTCGGCCTGCCGTCCACGATCAATTCCGCAATCAACCGGCCGGTAATCGGGGCCAGGGCGATGCCGTCCCCTTCATGTCCGGCGGCCAGGATCAGTCCAGGACATTCCGGCACCAGGCCGAGAATCGGAAAGCCATCCGGTGTGGAGGGCCTGAGTCCGGCAAAGGAGCGTATGATCTGGACGTCGCGAAGCGCGGGAATGATCCCGGCCGCGGCCCTGGCGACGGTCTGCAGGCCGGACAAGGTGGTTTTCGGGTTCATTCCGGCAAATTCCCGGGTAGAGCCCAGAAGCAGGTTCCCGTTTTCTGTCTGCTCCATGGAGACACCGCCTCCCTGAGGGCCGTCCTGGCCTGCCGTCTGGTATTTTGCATGCATATATCGGGCTGAAATCAGAGACTTTCCAAGCAGGCGCGGCAGGGATTCCGTGACCAGGATCTGTCCGCGTCTGGGGGTGATGGGCAGGTCGAGTCCGAGCAGTGAGCCGATTTCCGGAGCCCAGACGCCTGCGGCATTGACCAGAATTTCGGCCTCAAAGCGTTCCGATCGGGTGTGCACGGTATGCATCCCGGCTCGGGTCCGGGCGATGTTCAAGACCTCGGTCCGGGGAAAGAGCTGTGCCCCTCTTTCCCGGGCGCCCAAAGCCAGGGCCTGGGTCAGGGCGATGGGATCGACCTGGGAATCCAGTGCTGAAAAAGCGGCCCCGCAGAGCTTCGGGGAGAGACAGGGCTCGATTTCCAAAAGCTGTTGCCTGTCCAGGAGCCTGACCTCCAGGCCGTTTTCCTGCTGTTTGTGAACATAGGCCTGCATGGCCTCGATCTCAGACTCGCGTTCCATGACCACCAGTCCTCCCTTGTTCCGGTAGCCGATGGGACGGGGCAGCTCCTCTTCAAGTTCTGCATAGAGCTCTTGACTGGCCAGAGCCAGTTGGAGATGCAGACCGGGTTTTTTGGACTGCAGAAAAATGAGCCCGTCGCAGGCCCCTGACGTCCCTCCGGCCAACTCGCCCTTGTCCAGGAGGATGACCCGGATGCCCAGCAGGGAGAGAAAATAGGCGATGGAGGTCCCAATGACCCCGCCGCCGATGATCAGGACATCAGATGTGGTTGTGTGCATGATGGCGCTTCATTTGTTTTCTGCCCGCATCAAAGACCCGGCAGATCCGAGCCTGCCCCAGATCCACCTGAGAAGCAACAGCAGGATGAGCGCCAGACTGGTGATCTGAACCCAGGGCGATTGCAGGAATTCTTCCATAGTACAGACAAAGGCCAGGGCAAAAGAACAGAGCAGGCAGATAACCCGGGTGCCGGCCTGCATCCTGTGCAGGAGATATCCGCTCATGGCTCCGGCCATGAAGAACACCGCCAGAAGGAGAACCGCCACGATGGTTATGATCTCCATGAGCGAGCCCTGCATGAGCAGCGCTTGATTGTAAATGAAGATATAGGGGATCAGAAAACCGACCAGGGCCAGTTTGAAGGCTTCGAAGCCGGTTTGCAGAGGCTTGGAACCGGCAATGGACGCGGCGCAGTAGGCCGGGATACAGACCGGCGGGGTGATGCCGGCCAGGATGGCGAAATAGAACACGAAAAGATGGGAGGGGAGCTGGGCGCAGCCCATGGCCAGCATGGCCGGGCCGCCGATGGTCACGGCGATGATGTAGGCCGGGGTGCAGGGCAGCCCCATGCCCAGGAACAGGGAGGTGACCATGATCAAAAACAGGGCCGGCAGCAGAACCCCTCCGGACCAGTTGTTGATGACCGAAGCCACCCCCAGGGCCAGACCGGTGTTGGTCACGATGCTGACCACCATGCCCGCTCCGGCGCAGGCCAGGGCGATCATGACCATGTTCTGTCCGCTCAATCTCAGCGTGGCCCAGAGTTTGGCCGGATGCATCCGGGTTTCCTTTTTGAGGAAGCTTCCCAGAAAGGTGATGCCGATGGCAGCGTTGGCGGCATAAAAGGGAGAAAACCCCTTGAGCAGGAGGACGACCAGAGCAACCATGGGAATCAGGAGATAGGAATCCTTGATGATTTGGGTGTAGGACAGCAGCTGGTCCTCGCTGACACCCCGCAGGTTTTCCTTGAGTGAGGTAAAATGCACCCGGAAGACCAGACTGGCGTAATAGAGGATGGACCCGAGCATGGCCGCGATGATGATCTTGACATAGCCAATGCCGGTGATTTCAGCCATGACAAAAGCCCCGGCCCCCATCACGGGCGGCATGAGCATCCCGCCGGTGGAGGCCGCGGCCTCCACCGCTCCGGCGCATTGCTTGCGGTAGCCCAGGCTTTTCATGAGCGGGATGGTGAAGGTCCCGGTGGAGTATACATTGGCCGCTCCCACACCGCTGATGGAACCGAACAGCCCGCTGCTGATCACCGCGATCTTGGCCGGACCTCCGGAACTTTTTCCGGCCAGGCGGCAGGCCAGGTCCGTGAAAAATTGCCCGGTGCGGGTATTTTCCATAAAGGCCCCGAAGATGACGAACAGGGCCACGAAGGTGGCGGAGACCCCGGTGATGGAGCCATAGATGCCGGCATTCGAGACCAGGTACTGCATCTCGATGATCTCCGCGATGATCGGAGGTTTCGAATAAAAGACCCCCGGCAGATAGGGGGCGATGTACAGGTAGGCAAAAAAAACCGCGATCAGGATGGCCATGGCCGGGACCACGGCCCGTCTGACCCCCTCAAGCAGGAGGAGGATATTCACAATGCCCAGGAGCATCTCCAGCGGGAGAACCGGGTCGATGAAGACCAGGCGCATGCTCAGGGCGTCGTTGTGAATGATCACGTAGAGTGGGGGCAGCAGGGCCAGGCCGGCCAGGAACAGATCAGGAACCGAGGGACGGTGCTTCGGCGAGCGTCTTGTGGCCGGAAAGAGCAAAAAGGCCACCGGCAGGAGAAAGAGCAGGTGGATGCCCCGCTGGATCCTGGGCTGCATAATGCCGAAGGAGGCGGTATAGAGATGAAAAAGGGCCAGGATAACGAGGCATCCGCCAATGGCCCAGGCCTGCCACCCTTTCAACTCCCGCATGGTTCAGTTCCTGTCATGTAGAATTCAGAGCTCTTTCCAGCGAGCTAAATCATTTTTAATTTATTGGTTATCTTGAATTATCAGCAAATTGAGGTTTCAGGTGTCGGGTTTCAGGCAAAAAGACCTTATTGAACAAACTGGCAGTGAGAGAATTCATCCTCTGCGTACGAGCATGATCAAATAGTATTATTTATTTCAATAAATTATGATTTAGCCCTGTCAGCGGCAGGGCTGACACCCGAAACGTGACACCTGAAACCTCTCTGCCCCATGCCAAAACATCTGCCCTGCTCAATCCATGTACCCGGCTTCCTTATAGTAGCGCTTGGCCCCGGGATGCAGGGGCACGGCCACGTTTTTCCAGCCGTTTTCCGGGATGAAGTTTGTATTGGCCACGTTGATGGCGTGCACTTCATCGATGTTTTCACAAATAGTCTTGATCACGGTGTAGGCCACGATTTCAGGGACATGTTTGCCCACAATGAACTCCCCGGCCGAGACCACGGCTGTCGCATCTTCAGTCTGGCCTTTATAGGTGCCGGACGGGATGACGGCGTGCCCGGAGTCCAGGGCCAGGGTGCCGAGCTCTTCGTGGAGATGGGTTACGCAGGCCTCGGAAACGGGCAGAATGGTTGTATCCCGGGATACGGCCATTTCCGTGACTGCGGCTCCGGGCAGGGCCAGGTGGGTGAAGACGAAATCCACGTGCTTGTCCTTGTAGAGGTTGACCATGTCGGCATAGACGGCATTAAAGACTTTGCCGCCGTTTTTCTCGATGTCTTCGAGGCTGATGCCGTAGAACCCGAGGATGGTTTTGATCAGGGGCAGATCCGAGGTGCCCTTCATTGGCGCGGCGACCTTGATCGCTTTTCCGGCTTTGACCCTGTCGGCCATTTCTGCAACGCTCTGCACTCCTGTGGAAGCGGCGCCTACAAAATGAATATGGTAGATCCCGAAAATGCCGCCCATGGATCGGACATCGGGAAAGGCCCGTTTGTAGACCGGGGCCAATCCCTTGTAGGCCATCTTGTCCACGAAGGTGATGCCCCAGCCGAAGTCATCCTTCTGGCTGGCCACCCGCACAGGGTTGACCACGCCGCCTCCGGGTACGACTTTGAGGATGATCTTGGGCTCCTTTTCCGTGATCAGTCTGGCAATGCCGCCGGCCTGGACATACCAGCCGCCTCCGACCCCGCCGGCCACCCAGGTCATGGTCGAGGGCTTCAATTCTTCGGCGCTGCTGGAGACGGTTAGTCCCAACAGGAAAAAGGCCAGGACAACTGCTGCACAACCTGCTGAGAATACGTTTCTTTTCATGGGTTCCTCCTTTATCTGAAAATACTTTTTATTTTCAGATCGTTAAAGTAAAAGGGACAAGATGCATGCTTTTTTCGTTTTTGTGATGAGTGTATGCCTGACCCGGCTTGAAATCAAGGCCCATGGGCTTCACGCAGCGACTTTTTTTCAGGGCTGATGGTGCCAGGAGTAGACCGGAGGCAGATCGTCCACTTCCGGTTCCGTGTGAACATCCACAAACACCGGCGCCTCTGCCCGAAAGGCTTCGTCCAGGGCTGCCTCCAGTTCTGTTGGGGTTTTGACCTGGAGGGCTTGGAGCCCAAATCCCCTGGCCACGGAGCACGGATCGCCGGGAGTGAAATCAACGGACAGATATTTCCCCTGGCTGTGCAGGTGCTGCAGGGCCTTGATCCAGCCGAATGAGGCGTTATTGCAATGGATCAGCACGCAGGGGATAGCCAGTCTGGCCAGGGTCTCCAGCTCTCCTGCGGACATGCCCAGGCTGCCGTCGCCGAACAGG
This sequence comes from uncultured Desulfohalobiaceae bacterium, assembly GCA_964621385.1. GTDB lineage: Bacteria > Desulfobacterota > Desulfovibrionia > Desulfovibrionales > Desulfothermaceae > JAABTT01. The sequence continues at coordinate 7,258 of CAZUMF010000131.1, read as the reverse complement.
GCCACCAGGCGGGCCTCCGGCCTGGCACAATGGGCGCCCACCACTCCAGGAATGGCGTAGCCCAGGCCACCGTAGGATCTGGGGATGATGAAGCGGGACCCGTTACCGCCCAGTTTAAGATAGCGGGTGATATACGGCGTCGGGGTCCCGGCATCGGCGATGACAATGCTCTGCGTGTTCAGGTAGGGGTTCAGGGCGGCCACCAGACGCGGGGGTTTGATGGGGGTGGTGTTCGATTCCAGACGGGATTTGGCAGCGGTCCAGAATGCCTTTCTGGTGGCGTTCAGGGTCTCAAGCCAGGCTGCGGGCTGGCGTTGGGCCGTCCGTCCCTTGAGCAGGACCAGAAGGTCTTCCAGGACCAATCTGGCGTCTCCAGCCACACTGAGATGATTGTGATAATTGTTGCCCAGAAACTCCGGGTTGAGGTCGATCTGGAGGATCTTTTGCTCTGCGTCAGGAGCGGGCATGGTCCAGCTGATGGTGGACACCGAGCCCATTTTACAGCCGACATACAAGAGGGTGTCTGCTTCCTGCACAGCCTGATGGGCATGAGGATGATAGCCATTGTCCCCGACCACGCCCAAGGCCAGCGGGTGTTCGTCCGGCATGACCCCCTGTCCGGAAATCGTAGTGAGCACCGGGGCACAGAGCCATTCCGCCACGGCGGATAAGGCTCCCTCCGCCCTGGAATGATTCACGCCCCCACCGGCGATGCAGGCGGGGCACTGCGCCTGGCTGAGCGTATCCGCGAGCTGCTCTAAAACCTTGCGGGAGCCGCGGGTGCGGTAGGCCGGATAATCGTGGCAGTCGGGTTCGCTGTACAGGGGGCCTGGATGGCGGACTTCCGATTTCATGACCTCCATGGGAAAGGCGAGGTGAATGGCGCCCGGTCGTCCGCTGGTGGCGATCCGAAAGGCCCTGCGGATGGTTTCCGGGATCTTGGACACATCCTTGAGCACGCTCGACCATTTGGTCACGGAAGCAAACAGGTTCTGGGTATCCAGTTCGGTGATGGTCTGTTTGCCTTCCCCGAGCATGGGGATGTCCGAAGTGAGGCACAGGACGGGGATCGAGGAGGCGTTGGCCTCGGCCACGCCTGGAACGGCGTACAAGGGACCCGCTCCGCTGGGGCATTCGCAGACCCCGGGCTTGTGGGTCAAACGGGCGTAGACATCGGCCATGAAAGCCGCTGAGCGTTCGTCACGGGCCAGGACATGCCTGATGTGCGAGCGCTGATCATAGAGGGCCTCATACAGGGGAATGCTCGTGTCGCCGGGGACGCCAAAAACAACCCGGACGTGGTAGTGCTTGAGCATTTCAACGAGGATGGCTGCACCGTTCATGATCTCTCTCCATGGTTTTTGTTTGTACAGCAACTGTAGGGAGAATGTGTTGGTCCTGTCAAGAAAAAATGCAATGATTCCGCAGGAAGAAACACGATCAAGCCTCAGGGTTCGCCCACAGGGAGCCGGTTGAGTCTGCCTGTTCAGGCATTGTTCTTGACAGCGGAAAAGCCGGTGCAGTATCACATGAAGTCTTGGATTCAGGAAGATGACACGTATCCAAAGCTGACTCCGCCTGAAACCCAAAGGTTCCAGGTTCACTTTGGATTGAGAAATTTCTTTCACACCTGCCTTCGCACAGAGACATTGCAATTTGAGAGGTTAGCGAGATGACAGAAGAGTACATGGACAAGAGTTTTGCAGAGCTTTTTGAGTCCGGCGAAATGGACTTGGAGACCGATCTGCAGGTCGGCGACCGGGTCCGGGGTGAGATCATCGCCCTGGGAGACGATCTGGTGTATCTCAATACCGGAACCAAAACCGACGGGGTTGCCGAAAAACATGCGCTTTTGGACAAGCAGGGGGTCTTCCCTTACGCAGTGGGAGATACCATCGAGCTGTTCGTGGTTTCCAGACAACAGAACGAGATCCGCCTGGCCCCGTCCATGGGCGGCAAGGCAGCCGGAATGGAGCAACTGGAGCAGGCCCTGCAGAAAAAGATTCCGGTGGAAGGCAAGGTCAAGGAGACCTGCAAAGGCGGTTTTCGGGTCAGGGTCATGAACCAGACCGCTTTCTGCCCTCTGAGCCAGATCGACGTCCGTCCGGTGGATGATCCGGAATCCCTGGTGGGAGCAACCCATCGGTTCCTTCTGACCAGGATTGAAGAAAATGGGCGGAACATTGTGGTCTCCAGACGAGATCTCCTGGAACAGGAGCAGGCCGAATCCCTGGAAGCCTTTCAGCAGCAGGTCCAGCCGGGTGATGTTCTGCAGGGCACGGTGACCCGGGTGGTGCCCTACGGGGTCTTTGTTGAAGTCAGACCGGGTCTGGAAGGCTTGGTCCATGTGTCTGAACTGGACTGGTCCAGATCAGTGCGTCCCGAGGAAAAAGTCGCAGTGGGGGACAGTGTTGCGGTCAAGTTTCTGAGTCTGGAAGATCAGGGCAAAGGCCGGGTACGCATGGAACTCTCCATCAAACAGACCCAAACCGACCCCTGGGATGCTGTCGGACCGACACTGGAAGCCGGGCAGGTGATCACCGGAACGGTGACCCGGACCGCCCGGTTCGGTGTTTTTGTGGAAATCAGTCCCGGGATCGAAGGCCTGGTGCACATCAGCGAGATGAGTTACCAAAAGCGCGTGCATAAGCCCGAAGACGAGGTGGCGCCCGGGGATCAGGTGGCGGTGGTGCTCAAGGATATCGATCTGGAATCCAGACGCATCAGTCTGAGCATGCGCGATGCCGAAGGCGATCCCTGGACTGATGTGGCGGAGCGCTACAGCAAAGGACAGCTCGTGCAGGGGGTTGTGGAGAAGCGGGAGTCATTCGGGGTGTTTGTCCGCCTGGAGTCCGGGGTGGTCGGTCTTTTGCCCATCTCCAAGATCGAACGTGCGGCCCGGGAGGACCCCAAGGCCGGGTTTGACAAGCTCAATCCGGACGACAGCGTGCAGGTCATGATCGAGAGCATTGATCAGGACAATCGACGCCTGTCCCTGGCCCCTCCTGCCGAGGCCCAGTCGGATGACTGGAAAGCATACACCCCCCAGGAGGCTCAGCTCGGCAGTCTGGGGGAAAAACTCAAACAGGCCCTCAAAGACAAGGAAGGGCGCTGAAGTTTGCTGATGCAGCTTCAGTATGAGTGAAAGGGGCTCCATGATTCTTGTGATAAGCAGTTGTGGCTGGAAGAAAATTCAAAGCGGATGAGTTTTCGTATAACGCCGCATGCTGGAGGTGTTGTCGGTCAGGTTCGGCCCCGCTGTGATTGCAAAGAGGAGGCAGTATGTGGCAGATCGTGATCATCGGCGTGATTCTTGTCTGTGCCGGGTTCTATCTGGTCAGAACGGGTTTGAAAAAATGGCAGGCTTATCGCGGGGGGCGTTCAGCTTGTTGTGCCTGCGGGAGCAGCAGGGCAACACTCCAGAATTCCAAAAGTTTTCCCGAGGAAGAGAATTCAGCTCTGAACAATTCAGCAGATCCGAAGCAGGAGAGCTGATCGGGGCTTGACTCGGGTTCGGATTTCAGGCAATCTGTAATCAGAAGATCGGTAAATTTCATTTTTGAATTTGAAGCGTCTGTTTAAAGATCTTTAGTTACAAAATTGATATTCATCGTGGTTTTTCTGCAGGCCGCGCCATCCCCACCGGGGGGGACGAAGATAGAACGCGACAATGAACCGCGAGGGAGGGGCTATGGGATCACAGGACATCGTGAAAATCGACCTTGACGACCTGGAACTGGAAATTGATGCGAAAGGCCTGGAAACACAGGAGCCGGGCGAAAAGGCCTCCATACTGCGGAGCAGTTTTCGGGTGCCGGTGGGTGAGGAGGAAGGCGTCAAGGTGACGATTGGGTCCAGGGACTTCCGGGTCTTGAATATTTCCGAAAACGGGCTCCAGGTTCTTGTTCTGAAGGACGATTCCTTTCAAGCCGGTCAGATCATAGATCCCCTGATCCTCCATTGCGAAGGCGATGTTTTTCAGCTCAAGGGAAAAGCGGCCTACGTCAATCAGATCGATTTCGATCAGATCGCTTTGGGACTGGAGCTTATCTTTTCGAGTCTGGAACAGCGTGAAGCCCTGCGGGGATATCATAAGGCATTGCGCAAACGGTTTTTCCAAAAATGAATGTTTTGCACTCGGGAATGGGACGAATTGCATGACCAAGGACAGGCAGAAAAAGCGATCGGACATCCTGGATGATCTTTTTCAGGGTGATGCGCAGGAGAACGATCCGAAGCTCGACGAATTGTTGGAGCTTGTCGCCACTCTGGGCGAGACCTTGGCCGGTCCTCACTCGACAGCGGTTGCAAAGAAGCAAGGCAGAGCGAAAAAAAAGACGAAGAGGCGGAGCAGTTCCTACCTTTCACCGGAGAATTTTCAGACATTGGATCAGGCCAAGGCGGAATGCCGCAAGCTGCTGTTGAAGAGCAAAAAATCGAATGTTTCCAAGTCGAGGATTACGGAGATTGCTTTGGAGATTATTCTGAAGGATTTTGAGATGAACAAAGAAAATAGCCTCCTGGCCCGGAAGCTCCAAGAAAACGGCAAAAGCAAAGGATGAGGGCTTTGCCAAAGCTGGCTCCGCCCGCAACCCAAAAGTCCCAGGACTACTTCGAAATTTCAAATTTCCAATTTCGTTGTGACTGTCTCTTCTTTCTTGATCCGTTTTGCAAAGGAGCTGAAGCATGATTATTACCTGTTCCAACTGCCACAAGAAACACACCATCGATGAAAAGCGGGTTCCGGATCGTCCGGTACGGATCAAGTGCAAGACCTGCGGATACAGTTTCAGGTTTGATAAATCCGAGGCTGAAGGCGGGGAGTCGCTGCAAAAAACACCGGCAGCGGTCCGGCGAATCGGCGTCTGCCTGAGCAAAGGCGGAGTAGGAAAGACCACAACAGCGGTCAATACCGCGGCCGGGTGCGCCCTGGCCGGGTACAAAGTCCTGCTCATCGACACTGACACCCAGGGCCAGGCCGCGTATATGCTGGGCTTGAAGCCGGCCGGAGGCCTGGCGGAGTTGTTGACCCAGGAATTGACTCTGGCCGAGGCCTTATGCAGGGCCCGAGAGAACTTGTGGCTTTTAGCCGGAGGCAAGGCCCTGGCCGGGGTGAAGCGACTCATCGACCGCAAGGATTTCGGCGGTGAGCTGACCCTTTCCGAAAGCATCAGCGAAATCGAAAACGATTACGATATGGTTATCGTGGACAGCTCTCCAGGCTGGGATCCTTTGACCGTGAACGTGCTGTTTTACGTCCGGGAACTCCTTGTACCGGTTTCCCTGGAAATCATGTCCCTTCAGGCCCTGGGATCATTTTTCAAGAGTGTCGCCTCTATTCAGAAGTATCGTCCAGAACTGGCGGTCAAGTTCCTGGTGCCCAACTTCATGGATCTCCGGGTGCGGAAAAAATCAGAGACCATCCTGGAAAAACTGCAGGACTTGTATAAGGACACGGTCTGCTCCCCGATTCGCTACAATAATGTCCTGTCCCAGGCGCCCATGTACGGAAAGACGATCTATGAATACGCCCCCGGAGCCAAAGGGGCCCAGGATTTCAAGGAGCTGGTGCGGAAAATAACCGGACAGCCCGATCTTTTTCAATAAGCCTGGTCTTTGGGACCGATACATGTCTTGCTGTTCCGGGGCCAGGCACTGTATACATTTCCAGCCGCCCGCTTTTTTTCACATCCTGGAATTTTTCCCTGATGGCCAGTATCTCCTTCTCAATGGCAAAAAACGCGTCCACAACCGCGGGGTCAAAGTGCGACCCGCAGCCCTTTGTGATGATGTCCAGGGACTTGGCGATCGAAAGAGGGCCACGGTAAGGGCGCTTGGAGGTCAAGGCGTCGAAAACGTCGGCAATCGCCGTGATTCGTCCTTCAAGGGGAATTTCGGATCTGCTGAGACCTCTGGGATAGCCGCTTCCATCCCATTTTTCGTGATGGGTGAGCGCGATCGACTCACCTGTCCGGATAATGTCACTGTCGGATTTGGTCAAAATGCCCGTCCCGATCACGGTGTGCCGTTTCATGATGACCCATTCCTCGGGATTGAGCCTGCCGGGTTTCAGGAGGATATGGTCGGGCACCCCGATTTTGCCGATATCATGCAGTTGTGAGGCATAGAGAATCCTTTCGGCGCTCTTGCGGTCGACCCCCATTTTATGGGCGATGCTGGCCGCGTAGTGACTCATGCGGGTGTTGTGGGCCCCGGTTTCTTCATCCTTATACTCAGCCGCGGTTGCCAGGCGGTTGATCGTATCCAGGGAGGCGATGCGCAGTTTGCGAACGGCCTCGGAGAGTTCTTGCGTGCGCTTGGAGACTTCGGCCTCCAACTCCTGGCGATAGCCCTGCATATGATCATTGTAGGCTTTGACTTTCAGCAGGTTCCGGACCCGGGCCAGCAGTTCCGGGATATGCATGGGTTTGGACAGGAAATCGTCCGCGCCGGCCTCTAAGGCCTTGATGCGGTCGTCCATGCCGTCCAAGGCGGTGATCATGACAATGGGGATCATCTGGGTGGCTGGATCCTGCTTGAGCCGTTTTGCGACCTCGAATCCATCCAATCCCGGCATCACGGCATCGAGCAAAACAATGTCCACTTTGTGGTTTCCGGTCAGGGCCAGAGCCTCCCGGCCATCCCCGGCCTGGAGGACCTTCTGCTCCAGCGGGGCCAGCATGTCCTGGATGAGCGCACGGTTTGGTTCCTGGTCGTCAACAATAAGAATACGTCGCTTTGTCTTGTCCATGTCGCAGACTCACGCATCAGCGTGGTCGTTGGCCACGCTGATGCGTATTTTCATATTTGTGTCAATAGACGAATAAGCTGGTGTACTGTTCATTGTGAAATCTATGACTGCCGGTTTGATCAATACTTAGAAGTCCTTGAAATCGTTTTCATCCAAAGGGATGACGGTATCCGGCGCTTCAACAGCCTGGGGACGGCGACTGCCAGGACTCTGGAGTGCTCGTTGCCTGGGTGCGTGCGAAGCGCCGTTCCCGCCCGAGAGCTTTCCGTTCCAGTTGCGTTTGCCGTTGTTGGAGGCAAACCCGCTGCTCAAGGCCGCGGCCTTGACCTGCCCGTTCCCGTTTTTCAAGCCTCCCACCACGGCCATGAGTCCCTCCACCATGCCGGTCATCTCTTTGGCCTGGGCCGAGAGCTCTTCCGAGGCGCTGGCGGATTCTTCAGAATCGGCCGCGTTCTGCTGGACCACCTTGTCCATTTCCGAGACCGCGGTGTTGATCTGTTCAACCCC
>CAZUMF010000130.1:0-12441 GCA_964621385.1 uncultured Desulfohalobiaceae bacterium | reverse complement strand
ATGCGTAATACTGAACGCTGGTGGTTTGCATCCTGAGGGGAAAAAGAGGAGATCACATGAATCAGGTGTTTTTTCCAGCTCAACCTGTCCTTTGGATCTCAGACGGGTCACGGCTTCAGTGGGCTCACCCGAGACCGGGATGATCAGTGCTTCGGTGGCACGATTGGCCAAGTACTACTCCCTCCCCTGTTTCGTGGCGGGTGGCTAGGGGGACAGCAAGCTCGTTGATGCCCAGTCCGGCCAAGAAAAAACCATCACCGGCCTATTGCCCGCTTTGGCAGGCGCCAATGTGGTCTACGGCTGCGGGATGCTGGAAATGGTCATCACCTTTGATCTGGCTCAACTCGTATTGGACAATGAACTCGCCAGGATGATCCAGCACACCCTCCAGGGCGTCGCTGTAAACGACATCACCCTGGCCGTGGACATCATCAAGGAGATGGGCATCGGCAAGGATTATCTGGCCCATGAATCAACCTATGAATATATGCGGACCCAGTCCCAGGCCCAGCTCATAGATCGGCAAATGCGACCCAACTGGCAGGCCGACGGAGGGAAAGACATGTTCGAGCGGTCCCATGCGAAAATGCTTGAAATACTCAAGACGCATACGCCGGTGCCGCTGCCGGAAAGCGTTCGCCAAGAGTTACGGAGCATTGTTGCAGATGCGGAAAAGGAACTCAAGGTCTGAATTAGGTTTCTGATCCATTGTGACTCGAGCGCTTGTCCCCTGGGATCAAGGTCCCAGGGGATTTTTTATAGTGTTTTGGGCAAAGTCCCATCCGGAAGGGCTCTTCACGAATATGTCAAATAGGATTCCAAAGCTGGCTCCGCCCGCAACCCAAAGGTTCCAGCTTTACTTCGTAATTTGAAATTCGAAATTGCCCGGCTTCGCTCAGAAGCTTCCGTCTTCGCTAAAGAGCTTCGCCGAGACAAGTCGCCGCGGCCAGCGGGAAATTGGCAAGAAAAGAATGCAGAAAAGCAGAGCGTTCTATTACGCCTCATCAAATTTCCAATTTCTAATTTCTATGACATGGACTTCAACTGCTTCGGAGCAACACATTTTTTTGTTTTCTGTGACAGAGATGAACCGATAAGTCACTAATCCTGCAAAATTATACGCTTGCCATTCGACAGTTGATGCCCTATAATCCATTTCTATGAGTGATGAAATCAACAAGCCTCACGACAATGTGGTCAAGAACATACTTGGCCGGGAAAGTATCGCCAAGGAAAATAAGACCCTCCTTCCAATTGTGATTCCTTTGGTCTTTTACCAGCATCGTCCCAAAGGAGGAGAGACCGTGAGAACTACAGCAGAAGTTTTGCGACAAGAAGGCAAACAAGAGGGTTTACAGCAAAAACCTCAATAGGAATTTATAGAATTGGTGAATAGGGCCGTCGAGAACTGAAACCAGATTGAAAACACCACATAACTGAATTGATTGACCTATTGCCTGTCGGTTCCCTCTCAGCTTACCACTTCCAGGTGTTGCTTTTTTCCTTTTTTCCCCAATTTGAAAAATCCCGCTGCACAGCCGTAAGCCTCTGTAGGAGCACTGATCCCTGCCAAGCAGGGAGCGTGTATGACCACAGCAGTGCAAGGAGGTGTAGTATGGGTATGGCCAACGTCAGAATCATTTCCAGACCCAAAGCGCAGGACGATGCAAAGCGGACTCCATTAAGGCGGGTCCCTACGGGTCCGGCTCGGATCTCTCTATGATATATGAATTATTGTATAAATGATCACAATCAGGCCTTGTGGGTGTCTTAGAATCACCATTTTAGGGTTCACCCCATGAAATTGAGCGCATGCGAACCTGAAGCATCAGGATTTCATCGGGGACCGAACAAGCATTTTCAATGGTTAAGTACCACATTTGGTCACAAAGTTACAAAGTCTGTACTCTCGAAGTGTTGAAATGCATTCAGGAATCATCCAAACACTGCTCACCCGCCTGGCTCCCCTGCAGGGTCAGCTCCCTCCGCTCTATCTGGTGGGCGGGCAGGTCAGGGACTTTCTGCTGGGCCGGCCGGCGGCCGACATCGACCTGGTCTGCGCCCGGGCTGAAGACACAGCCCGCAGGATTGCCAGGAAATGGAACGCATCGCTCGTGCCGTTTCACAAAAAAGGACGCCAGACCTGCTTTCGGGTCGTGTTCGGCAATGATCCGGGAGATACGCTTGATGTGACCTCGTTTCAGGGCGCAACCCTTGCTGCTGATCTAAGCCGGCGGGACTTTACCATCAATGCCATGGCCCTGGAGATCGGCCCCAATGGGCCAGGCCGGATCATCGACCTGTTTGGAGGCCGGAAGGATCTCCAGAGCTCCCAGGTGCGCATGACCTCGGATGTCGTGTTTGCAGCGGATCCGATCCGCGTCCTGCGGAGCTTTCGCTTCTGCGCCCAGCTTGGTTTTACCCTTGACTCGGCAACACAACAGCGCCTGCAGGAGCAGTCCGGCCTGCTCAGTCAGGCCGCCCCGGAGCGGATCAGTGCGGAGCTGGTCAAGCTGTTCGCTTCTCCGGTCTGCTGCCCGGTGGTCAGGCAGATGGATCAGGCCGGGGTCCTGGAGATTCTCTTCCCGGAACTCAGCTCCCTCAAAGGCTGCAAGCAGAACGAGTATCACCATCTGGACGTGTGGGAGCACAGCCTGGAGGCGTTCAAGCACATGGAGGATATTCTGGAGCGCTTGCCGGAAGTCTTTCCCAATAGCTGGAAAGGCCTCCAGGAACTGCTCGAGACGCATCAGCACAGGGCCGTGTTGAAGCTGGGCGTCCTTTTCCACGACCTGGGCAAACCAGACGCCCAAGGACTCAACCCGAAAACCGGCCGGATTACTTTCTACGGGCATGACCGGGCCGGGGTGGGTAGTGTGGACAGTCTGGCCCGGCGCCTGCGCCTGTCCATCCGCAATCGGGACCTCCTCCGCCTTCTGGTCGCCGAGCATATTCATGTTTATGCCTTGTCCCGGCCCGGGGTCAAGAAATCGACCAGGATGCGTTTTTTCAGAACATACAGAGACATGGGCCTACTCTGTATTCTCCTCGGACTGGCTGATATCGAGGCCAGGCGAGGCCCGGCCGCAGGCCCTGATGAACGTTCGCGTTATCAGGAATGGGCTGCTCAGGCCGTGGATCAGTATTTTCGCACAGACTGGAACCCGGAGAAGCACACCCCGCTGATTACTGGAAAAGACCTCATCCGCCTCGGACTCGAACCCGGCCCGGTTATCGGTCGGATTTTAGAGCAGGTCCAGGAGGCTGAAGACGACGGTCTGATCCAGACCCGGAAGCAGGCCCTGGATCTGGCGGAAAAGATGCATCGTGGAAAGGACAGCCATTGAAAGTACAAGACCTTTCAGTCGGCAAGCGCGAGCCATTCAATTTTTTGACAAATGCGGCACAAGAGAGCATTTTCAGTCAGATCGACAGGCATTGTTTTGTGTGATCCGAGACGATGATCAGCCCATGCACGAACTCCCAATCGATGACATCCAAGAACAGTTCCTAAAGGCCCTGGACTCCGGGCCGGTGGTGGTGGAGGCCCCTGCGGGCAGCGGGAAGTCCACCCGCCTGCCCCTGTGGTGCGCCGGCCGGGACCGGGTCCTGGTGATCGAGCCCAGGCGCCTGGCCTGCCGCTCTCTGGCCGGATATCTGGCTACCCAAAAGAACGAGCCGGCGGGCCGGTCCATCGGCTACGCGGTCCGCTACGACAGCCGCTTCGAGCGGGAAACCGGGGTGGTCTTCGCCACCCCGGGGGTGGCCCTGCGCTGGCTGGCGGCCGACGGCCTGTCCGGTTTCGGGTGTCTCATCTTGGACGAATTTCACGAGCGGCGCTGGGACACCGATCTTTTGGCCGCTTTGACCCGGGGGCGGTTTGCGCGCTTGGTGGCGACCTCGGCCACCCTGGAGGGGGCGAAGCTGGCGGAGTATTTCCAGGCCTCACGGATTCAGGCCCAGGGCCGTTCCTATCCGGTCCAGGTGGAATACTATGAAAAGACCAGCTTGCCCTCCACGCACACCCTTGAGCAGCGGGTGCTTCAGGCGGTCCAGACTGTGCTGCAGCAGGGCTGTGCCGGGGATATCCTGGTCTTTCTTCCGGGACGGCGGGAAATCAGCCAGTGCAAAGGGTTGCTGGAGCAGAGCGGGCTGGACCTGGAGGTTTTGCCCCTGCACGCCTCGGTGGAGCAAAGCCTTCAGGACCGGGCCTTCCAATCCGCTGCACAACCGCGGATTATCCTGGCCACCAATGTGGCGGAGACTTCCCTGACCCTGCCCGGGGTCCGGGCGGTCATCGACTCCGGCCTGGAGCGGCGCACCCATCATCGCAACGACCGCACCGTGCTGGGACTGCACGCCGTGTCCCAGGCCGCGGCTGAACAGCGGCGGGGCCGGGCCGGACGTCTGAAACCCGGGGTCTGTCACCGGCTGTGGGGGGCCTCCGCCAAGCTGGAGCCCTACACCCCTCCGGAAATTCTCCGGGAGGAACTGACTGATCTCTTTCTGGCCGCAGCTGTCTGCGGCTTGCAGGCGGAAACCCTGACCTTTGCGGATCCTCTGCCCGGCCCTGCCCAGACCCGCGCCCGGGACCGGCTGCAGCGCATGCAGGCCATAGACGATCGGGGCCGCATTACCCGGCATGGCCGGTCCTTTTTTCAGCTGCCCCTGGATCCCTTGTTCGCCCATTTGATCATGTCCATGCCTGATGGCCCGACGCGGGAAATGATGGTCGATCTGGCGGGGGCCTTGAGTGTGCAGGGGAGAGTGTTGCCGACCCCGAAAACGGTTCAGGAGCAGGCGCAGCTCAAACAATGGGCTCCGGAACCCTGTGACGCGCTGACCTTGATTCGCCTGCTCCGATTGAGGCGGGTCCAGGCGCCGTCTGTTCAGGAAGCCCGCAGGATAGCAGAGCAGACCAGAGCGCTGTTGGATCTGCCCGGTCTGGCAGAGGCCTCGGGAGTGGACCGGGATCGGTTTCTCGAATCCGTGATTCGAGCTGCACCGGAGTTGGTCTATGTCCGTCGGAAGAAAAGGAGGCGGGCCCTGGGCAACGGCAGCAGCGAAGTGGAAATCGGGTCGGATTCAAGGATGCCGGATCGATCCGAGGCCGCCCTGATCTTTGACGAGCACAGCGTCCCGGGCAAGGGCACCAGCAAGACCGTGACCTTTGCCACCTGCCTGGCCCCGGTCAAACTTACGATGCTGGAGCGTCTGAACCTGGGCCGGCTGGTTTACAGCCATCCCAGAATTGTGCAGGGCAGGGTCGTGGTCCAGTGCGCCAGGCTGTATGCCGACCGGGAGATTGCCTCGGAGGAGGCATACCCCGTAGGTTCGGAACTCTGCCGGGCTTTGGCCGAGCTCATCCTGGAGAACCGATTCTGGAAGGGGGTCGGGGAGCAGCTCAAGACGGATTGCGCCGCCTGGAATCTGTATTGCTGTTTGGGAAAAGCCGAAGGCGCTCCAGTGGAGCCTTTCCAGTGGCTCAGCAGCCGTCTGGAAGCCCTCGGGGTGGAAGTCCAGGATGACCTGGACCTGCTGGACCCCGGTGATGTGCACTTCGAAGGGGTGCCGGACTGGGAGCGGGAGCGCTTTGACCTGGACTGGCCCAGGTTCATTGATCTGCATGATTTGAAGCTCAGGGTGGACTATGATCCGGCCGTCAAACGCATTGAAATGACCAAAGTGGGCGGCAGCCGGAACACGGTTCCCAAGCGTCTGGAACTTCCGTCCTGGCCCAGAAACTGGCGTCTTCGCTACAGAGAAGGCCAGCGCATTGTGGAGATTCCCTGATTTATAAGAGCACAGGGCAGCCTTTCCGGACGACCCGCCGGCAGGGATTGTGCCCCAAGCCATAGGCCAATTCCGCGGGATGCTCACTATCCCAGAGCACAAAATCGGCCTGCTTGCCGGCCTCCAGGGTGCCGATCCGGTCCTGGAGTCCCAAGGCCCGGGCCCCCTCCCGGGTGATGCCGGCCAGGGCCTCTTCCGGGGTGAGCCGAAACAGGGTACAGGCCATATTCAGCATCAAAAGGAGGGACACGACCGGACTGGTCCCGGGATTTGAGTCCGTGGACAGGCCCAGGGGGATGCCTGCGGCCCGCAGTTTCTCAACCGGAGGCAATCGGGTTTCGCCCAGGCAGTAGAAGGCCCCGGGCAGGAGCACGGCCACTATGTTGGTGCGGGCCATGGCCGCGATTCCTTCATCTGTCAGATATTCCAAATGGTCGGCGGACAGCGCGTTGAATTCAGCGGCCAGCGAGGCCCCGTCCTGATTGGAGAGCTGTTCGGCGTGGAGTTTGACCCGCAGGCCCAGCTCCGAGGCCTTGGCGAAAACACGGCGGGTCTGTTCCCGAGTAAAGGCGATGGACTCGCAGAAGGCATCCACAGCCGTGGCCAGACCCAGGCGGGCCACTTCGGGCAGCACTGTATCGCAGACAAACTCGATGTAGGCCTCTTTCTGGTTTGCGTACTCCGGGGGCTGGGCGTGGGCCCCCAGAAAGGTCGGGCAGACCGTGACCGGCAGACGTTGACCCAGGCGTCCGGCAACCCGGAGCATTTTGAGTTCTGTTTCCAGGTCCAGGCCGTAGCCTGATTTGATCTCCACCGTGGTCAGTCCCTCCCGGAGCAGGGCCTGCAGGCGCCGGCGCCCGGATTGCAGGAGTTCGTCTTCAGAGGCTGTCCGGGTGGCCTGAACCGTGGACACGATCCCTCCGCCCCGGCGCTGAATTTCCGCATAGGAGACGCCCTGCAGCCGGAGCTCGAACTCCCGGGCTCTGTTGCCGCCGTAGACCAGATGGGTGTGGCAGTCCACCAGTCCCGGGGTGATCAACCCGGACTCCAGGGAGTAGACCCGATCGGCCCTGCAAAGGATCTCCTCTGGCAAGTCCTCGGCCGGCCCCACCCAGGCCAGGTCACCCCCTGATACGACCAGGGCGCCGCTTTCGAGAAGGCCATACGGCTGCTCGTTCTTCTGCATGGTGGCCACAGCGGCTCCTGTCCAGACGGCATCGATGCTCTCAGGCCATTGGTGTTGCTCCGGCATTGTCTCCTCCTCGTGGTCTTGTACACAGGTGTCCAGCCGGGTCAGTATAGATGATCCCCCTGGCCTTCTGCAACAGGTGGAGGCCTCCAAAACAATTTTAGTGGCCTGGGGCTTGTCGAAGCAGGGTCAATCCGTGTAGGTTCTCTTGCAGCACAGCACGTGCTCAACGCTGGAGAATGCCGACGCGCCGGGGACGAGAACATGATGCAGCAGACAAACAGGCAGGGGGGTGGTTTTCTGGCCATGGGGTCAGGCCTGGTGACGGTTCTTGTCTTGACCGGGGTCTTTTTCTTCAATTTCATGGCCCGCTTGATTCTGGCCCCTTTTGTGGTCAATGTGGAACTGGAATTTTCCCTGAGCCATGTCCAGGCCGGTCAGCTTTTTCTGTTCGCCTCGTTCGGGGTCAGCCTGGCCCTGGCCTTGTCCGGATTTGCCGCAAAAATTTTCAAACACAGGCATATCGTCGTCATCTCCTGTCTGGGCATCGGCCTGGGGCTGTTCATGACCTCCCTGGCCCAGTCCTTTGTCATCATGAAGGTGAGCCTGCTGGGCATGGGCCTGGCAGCCGGGCTCTATCTGCCGTCAGGGATCACCATCATCACCTCCTCTTTGTCCTCACTGAACTGGGGCAAAGGATTGGCCATTCATGAAATGGCCCCGAATTGCTCTTTTATTCTGGCTCCCATCCTCGCGGCGGCCTTGGAAGGGGTCTGTTCCTGGCGGGCCGTTTTCGCGGCTTTGGGCCTTGGGAGCGCACTGATGGGCTTCGTGTTCGTCTTCTCCAACCAGGGCGGGGAGTCCAAAGGGGAGGCGCCCAGACCCTCGGTGCTGCGCGTGATCGGCAGGCAGCCGGTTTTCTGGATCCTGGCCGCACTGTTCGGCATGGCCGTGAGCATGACTTTCGGGGTTTTCAGCATGCTTCCGGTGTATCTGGTGAGCAGTCACGGTCTGGACAAAGGCTGGGCCAATGAACTGGTTTCGATTTCCCGTGTGCCGAGTCTGCTCATGGCCCTTGGTTCGGGACCGGTCATTGATCGGATCGGTGCCAAGAAAACCGTGCGCATCGCCTTGAGCGTGAGTGCGGCCCTCACGGTTCTGCTGGGTCTCTGCTCCGGCCCGTTCATCTATGCGGCGGTCTTGTTGCAGCCCATGTGTGCGGTGTGTTTTTTTGCAGCCGGCTTTACGGCCATCTCCATGAGTTTTCCGGATCATATCCGGAATGTGGCCATTTCTTTGATCATTCCCCTGGCTTTGTTCATGGGAACCGGGGCCGTTCCCACCCTGTTGGGCTGGTTTGGAGACCAGGGCCTGTTTCCTCTGGGGTTCGTCATCCTCGGACTGATTGTCCTGATCGGCATGAATCTGGCCCGGTGGCTGCCCTCAGCCAAAGCCGGCCCCTGATAGAATTTTCGATTTTGGATTTTCGATTGTTAAGACAAAGAATCTGGGCTGGGCTCCAGCCCGTAGGGCTTACGCCCCGGAGGGGTATCTGAGATAAATCCAAAGACTTTTTCTTAAAGGCTATGAGCCCTTTGTTGATCTCGTGCACAGGTCGACAGGGCTGCATGCAGCCTTGAGCTGCGGTGTTGACTTTATTCAACACGCAATGTAGGGATTGAATGATTGAATATGCAATGGACGGTCTCTTTGGATCAAGGAAATCGAATAGGATGGGAGTCTGCTATGCTGCGAGGAATCATTGTGGTCATTCTTGTAACCTTTGCCTGTGTCACGCATGCCTCTGCAGAATCAACGGCCATCGGCACCCTGCACAATGTCCAGGGGGAGGTCTATATCGATCGGGGGCCGGACTCAATCCCTGCCCGGGAAGGGGGTCCCATCTTTCAGAACGATACCGTGAGAACAGGCAATCAGGGGCTGGCGGGAATGATATTTCAGGACAACAGCTCCCTGTCGCTTGGCCCGAACAGTGCGCTGACCATCACCACCTTTGTGTACAAGCCCTCTGAAAAGACGTTCTCTTTTGTCACCCGGATTCTCAAAGGAACAGCATCGTATCTTTCCGGTGTGATAGGGAAACTGGTTCCGGAAGCGGTTCAATTCCATACGCCGGTGGCCAGTATCGGTCTCCGGGGCACCAGTCTTTTGCTCAAGGTCAAGCCTGAAGCAGCCTCTAAGGCGTACTGAATCTTTACTTCAGACTTCGTACCTACATTACGTCTTTGAACTTTAAGATTGTAAAATAATTAATAATATCTGAGATGTTTTTAAAATTGGACATTCTTTTGGTTTCAGGTTTCTGGTGTCAGGAAAAGAAAGATAAAGCTATATCAAGGTGTTAATTGCTGACACTCTCCGAGCTGTAGGCTCTACGAGCCGGAAGCCGGCCTGTAGGCCCTACGGGCTGGAAGCGGAGCCGGAGGCCCGACACCTCGTATGAAACTTCAGACGAATGGAGTCATAGTTCCAAGCATTGATCAAACAGGCAGTGAATGAATTCAGCATCAGCGTAGGGCACATTTTTATATTTGAAATTATTTTCTATAGATATACGCAGGGTGTGATCAAACTGTCTGGAACTGCCTACACGTGTTGACGTGAAAGGAATGCATTATGCGTGGTTATTGTGTTTGGTGTCTGTTTCTTCTCTTGTTTGTCGGGGGCTGCTGTCCATCGCCGAACGATCCGGACAATCTTTTTGTCTTGACTGCTGATCCGGATCAGAGTGTCGGCTCGATTTCCGTCAAGAATGAAGCCGGGGAGCAGATCATGACCAAGGCCCGGCAGGGGGCTGAGGTCAAGGATGCGTTTACGGCCCCGGCCGAACCGGTCATTCTGGATCAGGCCACCATTGACCGATTGTTTGGAGACGCTCTTTCCGCCCGTCCGCAGCCGCCGCAACGATTTTTGCTGTATTTCCAGGACGGGACCGGGGATTTGACTGCAGATTCACACAAGCGCTTTCAAGAGATCATGGACCAGGTGCAGCAGCACCCTCCTTTGCTGATTCGTATCATCGGTCACAGTGATACCGTGGGCAACGCGAGGGAGAACATTCGGCTGGGGCTGCAACGGGCCATGGCAGTGAAGCGCCTGCTGCTTTTCCATGAGCTTGATCCCAATCGTATTGAAACGCAAAGCCAGGGTGAACAGAACCTTCTGGTTCCCACGGACAATGAAGTGGCAGAACCTCAGAATCGAGGGGTGGAAGTCTATCTGTATTAGGACGTTGCACTGTTGAGCAGCCAATCGTCGATCCTTTAGAACCGCCATGCAGGGAATTTTTCGAGCATTGCCCGACAATGGGCTGCTGGAATCAGGAAAGGAACGCTGGTGGTTCTTTTTTTCAGGTCTTGTCCTGACCTTCGGGTTCGCAGTGGTCTATGTCCTTGCTCCGGGCTGGATCAGTCTGATCAACAACCGGATCTATGACGTTTTCCTTCGGGCCTCCCCTGCCTCGGTTCCCTCCCGCGCCCCGGTCATGGTCACCATTGACGAAAAGAGCCTGCAGGCGTTCGGCCAGTGGCCCTGGCCCCGGTATCGGGTCGCCCGGCTCCTCAATACGCTCCAAGACGCTGATCCTGAATGCATTGCCCTGGATTTGGTGTTTGCCGAAGCAGACAGGACTTCGGTGATGCGCATTCAACAGGAGATGGCCCGGGACCTGGATCTTACAATGCGCGTCTCCGGCGTTCCCGAGCGTTATCTGGACAATGATCAACTTTTGGCGGCAGCCGTGTCCAACGGGCCGTATGTCCTGGGCTATCAATTCTCCTTTACCGGCGAAAACCCTGGTTCTGAACAGACGCTTCACAGTCTTGATGTGCTTATTCACCGGAAGGACCAGACTCGTGCCCGGCGAACCGGCTTATTCCGGGCCGATGGCGTTATCGCCAATATTCAAGAGCTGTCCCGGGCAGCAGATCGGTCCGGGTTTTTCAACGTGGTCTCGGATGCCGACGGGTTGCTGCGGCGGGCGCCTCTGCTCATGGAATATCAGGGGAACATCTATCCTTCCCTTGCCCTTGCCGCTGTGATTGAGTTCCTTGAGCCGCGTCACCTGGTTCTGAAGCTTGCCCGGAATCAGGTGGAATCACTTCTTGTGGGGGAACGATCGATCCCCCTGGATGAACGGGGCAATCTGCTGCTTCGTTTTCGCGGTCCGGGCAAAACGTTTCCGCATGTTTCGGCCTCGGATGTCCTGAACAAGCAGATTGATCCCGCAAGGTTCAAAAACCGCCTCGTCTTTGTCGGGACTTCAGCCGCCGGCCTCAGGGATCTGCACGCCACGCCCTTTGATGAAGTGTTTCCCGGCATTGAAATCCACGCCACGATTGCGGACAACATCCTGCAGAACGAGTACCTTCAGGATCCGCAATGGTCCCTGGGGCTGGAACTGCTGGCCATGGTGGGCGTGGGTCTGCTGGGATCCGTCCTGCTTGCCATGAGCAGCGCCCTGTGGAGCGTCATCCTGCTGGGACTGATTGTGATCGGTATGGTTGCCGGCAGTTATTGGCTCTTCCTTGACCGGTCTTTTTATGTCTCCCCTTTGGGGGCTGTTGCGGTCTTCACTCTTGTTTTTTCCGCTTTGTCCCTGCTGAAATTCTGGTGGGAGGAGAAGCGCTCGAGAGAGCGCACTCAGGCGCTGGCCCTGGTTCAGGAGGTGACCATTGAAACCATCGCCACCGTGACTGAGACCCGGGATCCTGAGACCGGCGGGCATATCAAAAGAACTCAGCATTATGTCAAGGCCCTGGCAGAGCAATTCAAAAAGCGAAAGCGAAGCGAAAAGATCTCTGACCGTTGGATTTATGATCTTTATCATTGCGCCCCCCTGCATGATTTGGGTAAGGTCGGCATTCCGGATCGGATTCTTCTGAAAGAAGGCAAGTTGATTGCCAATGAATTCGAAAAAATGAAGGAACATACCGTTCTGGGAAAAAAGATTCTGGAAGCTGCAGACAAACGACTCCAAGGCAATGCCTTCCTGCATTTAGCCACGGAAATCGCCTATACCCACCATGAGCGATGGGACGGTTCAGGATACCCCCAAGGCCTGAAGAAGCAGGAGATTCCTTTGGCCGGCAGGATGATGGCCCTGGCCGATGTGTATGACGCCCTCATCAGCAAGCGGGTGTACAAGAAGTCGATGGAGCACCAGGACGTGGTGCAGATCATTGTCAGTGAAAAAGGGACGCATTTCGATCCCTCACTGGTGGATGTGTTTGTGGATATCCAGGATGCCTTTATTGCGATCAAGAATCGCTTTCAGGACCCGGTAGAGTGATTCCAGGTAGGTGAAGATTGACGATTGAAGATGAAAATTTGCGCTGTAGGTATTGAGCAATATTTCAGACTTCGTACCTCCATTACGTCTTTATTTTACCGGCATACTGTCGCCGTAACCCGTCATTGCTCGCCCAGTTAAATGCCGC
>CAZUMF010000129.1:0-12529 GCA_964621385.1 uncultured Desulfohalobiaceae bacterium | reverse complement strand
CATGCCGCAAGGCGATGGCCTTTGCCTGCCAGCCTCCATGTCCCGTGAAATTAACAGAGTTACCTGCGTAGCAGGATTTCACTGGGATTATCGCTGGCAGACAAAAAGAAAACCAATCTTGCCACGGCGACTTGTCACGGCATAGCTTGAAAAGCGACGTCGGAAGCTTCAATGCGTAGTCGGGTCGTGTCCATTCGTGAGCATTCGTGGACAAACATCTGCTTCTTTCATTAACAAAGTATCTGCGGAAGACTACCTATTTTCAACACCAGACAGCTTACCAAGAGAAGAGAATATGAGTACCTTCAGCACGACGCCAGAGGAACGCTACCTGGAAGACTACAGAGAAGGCGACGTCCATGAATTCGGCCCGATCAGCCTAACCGAGGAAGATATCGTCAGCTTCGGCAAGTCCTTCGACCCCCAGGTCTTTCACACCGACCCCGAGGCGGCCAAAGATACGGTTTACGGCGGTGTCATCGCCAGCGGCTGGCACACCTGCAGTCTGTTCATGCGCCTGTTTGTGGAGCACTATCTGCCCGGACCGGCCAGTCTGGGCAGCCCGGGCGTGGACGAGCTGCGCTGGCTCAAGCCGGTCCGTCCCGGGGATGCCCTCCGGCTGCGGATCACCGTGCACAAGGTCAAGCCCTCCCGGAACAAGCCGGACCGGGGCATGCTCTTCTCCCTCTGCGAAATGCTCAATCAGGACAACGAGGTCGCGGCCAGGATGATGGCCATGAACCTCATCAGATACCGCAATGCCAGCTAATAGAGACTTCAGAAATTTTTTTTGACCGTTCAGGAGCCAGTGCTGATCCGCTTATACTTTGCTTTTGGCTTAGCTTCAATACAAACTTATGAAGAGAAGACTTTAGCCCACAGATTGACAGGATTAACACGGATAATGAAAAACATACTTTTTTGCTGCTGGAACCCGTCTTCGCTTGGCTACGCCGTGGCACGTAAGACCCAGCAGCAAAAGGAGTCATCGCCTGTCGGCGATACCTCCAAAAGAATTGCCTTTCTGCCATGCCGCATGGCTATGGCATTTGTCTGCCAGCCTCTTATTGCTGGCAGGCAAAAAGAAAATCTATCTGTGTTAATCTGTGTGATCAGTGGGCAATACTCTGCTTTTTTCATTTTCAAATTTTCCACGGAAAACTATCCTAGAGCCAGACCATGACCAAAGAGGACACCCTTTATGAAAACAATCGGCTTGATCGGCGGGACGAGCTGGGAATCCACCCTTGAATACTATCGTCTGCTCAATGAGTTGGCCAAGGAGCGGCTCGGCGGCCTGCACTCCGCCAAAATCCTGATGTACAGCGTGGACTTCGGCCCGGTGGAAGAGGCCATGCGCTCCGGCAACTGGCAGGCCGTGGCTCAAGAACTCACGCATGGAGCCCGATGCCTGGAACAGGGCGGGGCCGCCTTCTTCCTGCTCTGCAGCAACACCACCCACAAATGCGCCGATCCGGTGGCCGCAGCCGTGGATATCCCCCTGCTGCACATCGGCCGGGCCACCGGCCGGGAGATCCAGCGGCTCGGACTGCACAAGGCCGGACTGCTGGGCACCCGCTTCGTCATGCAGGAGGACTTCCTCAAAGGTTGTCTGGAGGCCGAATACGGTCTGGAGATCCTGGCTCCGAAGTCAACAGATCAAGACCGGATCAACAGCATCATCTTCGAAGAGCTCTGCCTGGGGCGCTTCACCGACGCCTCCCGCCGTGTCTTCCAGACCTGCATCGAGCAGCTCAAGGAACGAGGCGCGCAGTGCGTCATCCTGGGCTGCACCGAAATCCCCATGCTCATCAAGGCCGAGGATTCCTGCCTGCCCTGCATCGACACCACGGCCCTGCACGCCAGAGCCGCCCTGGACCTGGCCCTGGCTGACTGAGATCCAACCATCTGAGAAGATCCCTGCAATCAGCGGGAGTTCACTGCAGCCGAGCCCCTGGACCGGCCCCAGGGACAGACCGCCACGCAGACCCCGCAGATATAGGGCGGGATATGTGTGAGGCACTCATGGCGGCGCAGCTGGCGAACACAGGCCTCCAGGTCCACAGCCTGGTTTCGCGTGGCATAGTGCAGGTCTGTGGAGGCGTTGCGAATCGCCCCGGCCGGACAGGCCTCGGTGCAGACCGTACACTCGGCGCATCGATTCTGCAGGGAGCTGCCGGCGGGCAGTTCCAGATCCGTAAGCACGGTGACCAGGCGCACCCTGGGGCCGTACTGCGGGGTGACAAGCAGGAGGGACTTGCCCTGCCAGCCCAGCCCGGCCTGGAGGGCCGCAGCCTTGTGGGAGAGGGAGGCCTGAAACCGCTCCTCGCAGAGGATGTGACTGGCCGGAATGGGCAGAGCCCGAGCGCCCCAGGACTGGAGCAGGCCGGCCACCCGGGTGGCGATCTGATCCAGGAGGGTGTTCACGTTCTGGTAGTGCCGGGCATAGAGCGGAGTCGGAGTTTGGGTGATGGGGTCCATGATCCCGTCGGCCAGCCGGACCGCCAGACAAACGGCCCGGGGATATTCCGCCAGCAGGTCGGGGGGGTCGGTTTCAAGGCCGGCCAAGCGGGCAGTGTCGGCCACAGCCGTCAGATCGGCCCCCCAGGTTTGCGCGGCGTTGATCAGGGACATTAAATGAATCTTCAATTTTGAAGTCAAAAAACAGCCCCTTTTTCCTTGACCCGCTTTGTGATCCGGAGCAGTTTCCACCCCGGGGTGAGGATCATCAGATTGCCGGACAGCACCAGGACCACCCCCACCAGGGCCGTACCGGTCCAGGTGTAGCCTTCGAACAGGGTGGAGACCACCAGGGCGATGATCGGCATGAGCAGGGTGACATAGGCCGCGTATTCCGCGCCGATCCGGTTGATGAGCAGCATATAGCAGCCAAAGGCCGCCACCGAACCGAAAACTGTCAGATAGAGCATGGGTCCCAGGTAGCCGATGGACCAGTCCATGCTCAGCCTGCCGCCCATGGCAAAATGGATGGCCAGGGTCAGCAGGCCGCCATAGGCCATGCCAAAGGCATTGGCCTGGGTCACGGGCACTTTGTATCTGGCGTTGCGGGTCCCGACAATGTTCCCCACCGAGGCGAGATAGGCCCCGGCAACCGCGATGAGCAGTCCGATCAATCCCTGGCCGGCGTTCAAGGCGGCCAGATCCTGCCAAAAGACCGTGCAGATCCCGGAGAGTCCAAGGACGCCCCCCCAGAAGGCCCGCCAGGCCACGGGCTGGCCCATGAAAATACGCAGATTCAGGATATTCCACATTAAAATGGTCGAAAAGACCACCGCCACCAGTCCGCTGGTCATATAGGAGGTGGCCAGATAACTGCCGCAGTAGCTGAGCCCGAACAGACTGAAGCCCTGCAGGGCCATGAAGCGGTGATCGCGCAGGGAAAAACGCAGTTTTTTCCTGGTCAGTCGGCAAAACATCAGCAGAATGAGGGAGGCCAGACAGAAGCGGTAGGCCACGGACAGAATCGGCGGCACCCCGGTTAATTGGAGCTTGATCGCGATCCAGGTGGTGCCCCAGATCAGGGAGGCCCCGGCATAGAGAAGAAAATTGAGCATCGAGCCCTCGTCCAGAGGTTAAAGGAGCAAGGCGAGGGCAGGATACGCCTTTCTCTTATGAAGTCCAGGGCCGGAGTTCGGCCTGGCCTACTGAAAAAAGATGCACCTTGAGGCCTGGGGACCGATCATTGGGTGCCGGCCGGCCTCTTCTTGACATCCCAGGCGCAGCTCTGCACTCTTTGGTGTGCTCAAGCCGTTTGCAGGGTCCTTCACAGGGCGTTGTGCGGCTTTCAACTCAAGACGGAGGGGACAATGCGCAGTTGCGAACAGTGCAGGCTTCGGCGGCATTACGACCACAATCCCGGCTCCCTGCTGGGCAGGCTCTGGAAATGGCATACCCGGTGGTGTCCGGGCTGGAAAGCCTATCTCAAATCCCTGCCGGACGACCAACGCGCTCAGATGGCGGAGAAATACAGATAACCGATTCGAGACGACAAGGAACAGCGCCTCAAGCGCTCCTGGATCGAGCTTTACTGCCGAGGCGACTGGGTCAGGTGCATCCGCTTTCAGCAGGAAGAGCAGGGAATCTCCCATGCCGGACTGAATGCTCCCGGACGGCACCCTGAACCCGGAGATTGAGACCTGACAGGCCTTTTCTCAGGACCGGCCTCCTGCTTCCCCTTCCTGCGAGGACTCGGATGCATAGCGAACCGGCTCAAGCGGCTGATCATTGACCCTGAGCTCAAAGATGTCCGGCCTGGCATAATGACCGGCCACATCGAAATCGAGTTTGCCCTTCACTGTCTCGGCCATATCCAGGGTGGCGTAGAGGATGCCTGAGGAATCGTAGAGCGGCCCGGCCAGGACCTCGCCCAGGGGGGAGACGATGACGCTCCCGCCCGGACAGACGGTGTGGGGCAGCCCGGCCAGCTCTTCAGATGCTCTCAAATCTTCCGGATACATGTCCTTGGTCACGAACTGGTTGCAGCCCAGGACAAAACAGCGCCCTTCACAGGCGATGTGCCGGAGCGTGGCCTGCCAGGTCTCCCTGGAGTCGGCCGTGGGGGCCAGATAGAGCTGCACGCCTTTGCCGTACAGGGCCATGCGGGCCAGGGGCATGTAGTTTTCCCAGCAGATCAGCCCGCCCATCCGCCCGATGCCGGTCTCGAACACCGGCATGGTGCTGCCGTCGCCTTCTCCCCAGATCAAGCGCTCCGAGGCCGTGGGCTTGAGCTTCCGGTGCCGGCCCATGAGTTCGCCGCCCGGGTTGAAATAGACAAGGGTACAGTAGAGGGTCCCCCGGCCGAAGGTCTGATCCCGCTCGATGACGCCCACAGCAGCAAAGACGCCGGCCTCTGCCGCCGCCTGCCCCAGGGCCTCTGTCTCGGGTCCTGGTATCGCCACAGCGCTTTCCCAGTAGCGTGCCCACAAAGACCGGCCGTCCGGGCTCCGGCTGCCCACGACCATGCCGAATCCCAGGCCCCGGGGATAGCCCGGGATGAAGGCCTCGGGCAGCAGAACGAGATCCGCCTTGTTGGCACCGGCCTCCCGGATGCATGCGCAGGCCCTGTCCACCGAGGTCTCCCGATCAAACAACAGCGGGGCCTGCTGCACCACAGCCGCCTTCAAGGCCCGTTGTTCCGTGCTCATGGAGCCACCTCCTTCCCCATGCTTTTCTGAAAACCGGGCGGCTTGCTCTTCATTAAAATCGTCCGCCATGCCTTCGGCAGGGATACAACCCTTCCTGCTGAAACGCAAACCGCTCGTATGAAACTTCAGACTTTTTTGAACCAAAGGGCGATACAGAATGAACATCGAATGTTGGACGTTCAAATTCTGCCTGAAGGACAGTGCCTATCCTCAACAGTGGACCGGCGAAGGTTTGTCAGCCAAATTGCGCGATATTGCTTGACAAAAATCGTGTTGTTTGGAACGCTGCATTGAATTTCCGTATGCTGGAAACAGGCGTCATTGCCGGCCTCTCCGGGGCCGCGAGAGCCATTGTTCAAGACATGAAGGAGACATTGTGGAAACTGTTGACTACGCCCAGATTACGGAAGCTGTACGCGATGCAGCCCGGCTGAAGACGCTGCCCCTCGCCACCACGTTCTTGAACAGCCCGGGGGATTTTCCAAAGAAAACGAAACGGCCGGCCCGGGACCTGGGCAAGGGTCTCACCCTCTGCCAGGCGGTGTCCATGGCCCGCCTGTACGGATGGACGCTTGGGCTGACCAAAGACGATCTCATCTGCGTCCCGGCCATGATCGCCTTTGGCTTCAGCAAGGCCGAAGATATTGGAGGCACACTGGGAGAGCTGTTCTGTGAGGTCGGGTTTCACCCCGATGCCGGCGCCGCCGTGGATGAAGCGAGCAGCCTGTCCACATTCGCCAATGGCGAGTATCCGGCCATCCTGATCAGCCCCCTGTCCAAGGCCCTGCATGAACCGCACACCGCGGTGTTTTACGGCAACCCGGCCCAGATCATTCGTCTGTCCCAGGCTGTGGTTCATGCCTGCGGTCAACGCATCATTGGAAGCTTCGGCGGCAAGGTCGAATGCACCGAGTACCTGGTCGCCCCGTTTAAGACGGCAGCCCCGCGCATCGCCATTCCGGGCTTGGGCGACCGCGTTTTCTCAGTGACCCAGGACGACGAGCTGGTCCTGAGCATTCCCGGGTCGCTGCTTGACCCGATGCATCAATCCCTGCATGTGGTAGGAAAAAAGGTCGGCCTGCGCTATCCGGTCCCGGGGTATTTGAACTATCAGCCGGAATTCCCGCCGATGTATACGGAAATGGCCCGGAAGCTCAAATTGTTTGAAAATGAAACCCCCGATGATTGATTAAGGAATTTTTCCTGACCAACCTTTTAAAATGCCGACTCCCCAAAAACCGCCGCCCCAAACAGCGGGAAATCGAAGCCTGTCAGCCTTTTCTGCAGGAAGAAGTGGATATCGTCGGCTCGGAGATCCTGGTCCCCCTGGGCTATTACGCTACACGCACGGTGCTGACCCTCAATGCCATTACGGGGCCCAAGGCCAGGGCCGACTCTCCGGATTTTTTCGGACGGCTGTTCTGGGAAGGCTGTAAAAAGGTCTACCCCCTGCCCCACCCGGCAGCTCTGCTCTACACCCCTTCCTTCCGCCCCCGGGCTGAAGAGGAGTATGCCAGGCTCAAGGTCCTGGCCGCCCCCTGCCGCTGGCACCGAATGTGTCCCATGCTCCGCTATTTCAAGCAGGGCCGCCTCAAGCGCTCCTGGATCGAGCTTTACTGCAGAGGCGACTGGGCCAGGTGCATCCGCTTTCAGAAGGAAGAGCAGGGAATCCCCCATCCGGACTGGATGCTCCCGGACGGCACCCTGGATCCGGAACTCCAGGCCTGACCTGCTAAGTATTGCCCTGATCAAGCATGGCATCGGCCACCCGCACAAATCCGGCAATATTCGCCCCGCTCAAATAGTTTCCCGGCTTTCCGTATTGTTCTGCAGCCTGCAGGCAGTTGCCGTGGATCTCCCTCATGACCTGCTTGAGCCTTTGATCGACTTCCTCCCGGGTCCACTTGACCTTGGTGCTGTTCTGGGCCATTTCAAATCCGGAGCAGGCCACGCCGCCGGCATTGGATGCCTTCCCCGGTGAATAGAGGACCTTGTTTTTCTGCAAGCAGTGAATGGCATCCATGGTCAAGGGCATGTTCGCGCATTCAGTGACGCAGGTGCATCCATTCTGGACAAGGGCACTGGCGTCTGCCACATCCATCTCGTTTTCACAGGCGCAGGGAAAGGCGAGGTCACACCTGACCCCCCAGGGGCGTTTTCCCGGATAAAACTCGGCCTTGAACTTCTCGGCATAATCTCTGACCTCATCGCGCCCAGAGGAGCGCATGGCCAGCATGTAGTCTATCTTGTCCCCATGAATGCCGTCTTTGTCGTAGATAAACCCGTCCGGACCGGAGAGGGTCACGACGTTGCCCCCCAATTCCGTGACTTTTTTGACGACGCCCCAGGCGACGTTCCCAAAACCGGACACAGCAACTGTTTTACCTTCAAGACCTTCTCCCCGGGTCTTCAACATCTCTTCGGCAAAATACACCGCGCCATACCCGGTTGCCTCCGGGCGGACGACGGAACCGCCCCAGCTCAGGCCTTTTCCGGTCAGAACGCCTTCAAAAACATTTTTCAGGCGTTTGTAATGCCCGAACAAGTACCCGATCTCCCGGGACCCGACGCCGATGTCCCCGGCGGGCACATCCGTATCCGGACCAATGTGCTTATACAGGCCGACCATAAAGCTCTGACAGAAGTTTTCAATTTCGATATTGGATTTGCCGCGGGGACTGAAGTCGCTGCCCCCTTTTCCCCCGCCCAGAGACAGACCGGTCAAGGCGTTTTTGAATATCTGCTCGAAGCCCAAAAACTTGAGGATGCTCAAGGTCACCGAGGAATGAAAGCGCAAGCCCCCTTTGTATGGCCCCAGAGCACTGTTAAAACCGATGCGGTACCCGGTGTTGACCTGAATGGTTCCGGAATCGTCCCGCCAGGGGACGCGGAAGCTCAGGACCCGTTCGGGCTCAACGATCCTTTCCAGGATACGTTCGTCCTGATACAGAGGCTCCAGTTCAAAGAGCAGGCCCAGGGAGGTCAGCATTTCCTCAACAGCTTGTATGTATTCCTTCTCCCAGGGGTACTTCCTTTTGACCATTTCCAATACCTCGAGTGCATAGGTGCTCGAGAGGGCTTCGGTGTAAATGCCTGTCTTATACATTCTCTCCATCTCCTTGTGAATGTGATGAAATTCACATTGCTTTCAGGATAATTGATCTGACTGAGGGAGGCACCCCCGCATCATGAGGAGTGCTCCTCGCAATACCAGACACCGCTTTCTTGAACCGGGAGTCGGCAGGACGCTCTTTTTTCGCAGTTCAGGCACAGTCCCTGCATCCTTCCCGGTATCTCTTCGATGCTCTCAGGCTTGAAAGGCTTGAGCACCTGCTGCCGGGAGCCTGGATTCAGGGTCTCAGTGTGCTGAGCAGGACCAGTATCGTCGAAATTCTCACAAAAGTGGACCGGCCGATCGCTGATCTGGCTTTTCTGAAAATTGGAACAGTTCAGGGCATGAATACAGGTCCTGCACAGGCTTGATTTGAGAGGCATGGGCAGCATAATCTTCTCCTTGTCGTTTCAGGGTGAATCAGGCAAGCAAAACCATTTTGCTTGCTGTTCATGCCTCAGCAAACCCTGTGCCACACAGCAGGACCGCTTCAAAGCTGTCCAAATCCCTGGAGCTCCATCAAATACAAATCGAAAAATCAGGGAGATACCAAAGTACTGTCTGGAAAAAACAACCGATGGCTCCCTGTCGGGGCCCCTGGAGCGAGGCTGGAAAAGTGGGGAAAAATGAATCGGTGGGGGAAATTACCCGGTTTCACTGCCGGGCTCGGCCCGCTGCATTTTCTCGCGGAGGGTCTTGCGGTCGATGCCCAGGATCCGTGCCGCCCGGGTCTTATTGCCGTTCACGCTGCGCAGGACATTGGCGATATGTTCCCCTTCGACCTCCGCCAGGGAACGATCAATACCCTGCTGCCAGTTGATTTGAAACCGCATACGTTCCGGCAAATCAGCGACATCAATCACATCGCCTTCCACCAGGACGACGAGGCGCTGGATCAGGTTTTCCAGCTCCCTGACGTTGCCCTGCCAGCGATAGGCTTTGAAAATCTGCAGGACCCGGTCCGAGAACCGGGGCACCGGTCGATGCAGTTCCCTGGAGATCTTTTCCAGAAAGAACTGGACCAGCGGCAGTATATCGTCGCTGCGCTCATGCAGAGGCGGCAGCTCGATTTCAACCACGTTCAGCCGGAAATAGAGATCCTCCCGGAAAAGCCCTTTCTGGACCAGTCGGTTCAAGTCGGCATTGGTGGCGGCGATGATGCGCGTGTCCACCTTTTGGACCCGGCTTGACCCGACCATGAAAATTTCTTTGCTTTGGAGAGCCCGCAGGAGTTTTCCCTGCATGTTGAGGCTGGCATCGCCAATTTCATCCAGGAACAGGGTGCCCTTGTCCGCCATTTGAAAAAAGCCGGCCCGGGAAGCCTGGGCCCCGGTGAAGGCCCCCTTGACGTGGCCGAAGAGTTCGCTTTCCAGAAGGCCGTCCGGGATCGCCGTGCAGTTGACCGTCACAAAAGGGCCGGAGGCCCTGCTGCTGTCGTAATGGATGGCCCGAGCGACCAGTTCCTTGCCCGTGCCGCTTTCACCCCGGATCAAGACATTGACGTTCGTGGCCGCGGCCTTTTCAACGAGCCGGTACACCCGGGCCATGGCCTGTGAGTTTCCAATGATATTCCGGCTCCCGGTCTGGGGCCTCGCTTCGACCGCCCGGCGATTGGCCTGTTTTTCAAGCATCCCGGATACGGTGGACAACAGTTCTTCCTCGGTAAAAGGCTTGACCAGGTAGTCTTCGGCCCCGTCCTTGACCGCCTCCACGGCGCTGCGCACGGACGGATACCCGGTCATGATCATGATCTCGGTGTCCCGCAGGTTTTCCTTGACATACTTCACAAGATCCAGGCCGCTGATCTTGGGCATCTTGATATCGGTGATCACCAGATCCACCGGGTTTCGCTGCAGGATGTCCCTGGCCTGCTCCACGTGGGTCCCGGTGATGACTTCATAGCCGGCCCCTTCAAGGTTTCTCTGCAGGATCTCCAGAGTCGGCAAGGAATCGTCAACCACCAGGATTTTCGCCTTTTCCCGGGTCGTATTCTCAGAATTCATCGGCTTCCTCAAAAGTCAGCCCTGCCGCTGGCAGGGCTGACATATAATTAAATGAAGTTTCATACGAGCGTTGGAGGTTCGATATTCATTCCTTCAGGCAGAATTTGAACGTCCAACATTCGATGTTCATTCTGTCACGCCCTTTGGTTCAAAAAAGTCTGAAGTTTCATACGAGCATGGCCGGCGGTCCTGCCGGCGTTCTCCACAGGAAATGTGATCTCAAAGCGGCTTCCCTGTCCGGGACGGCTCTTGACGGCGATGCTCCCGCCATGGCTCTTCACGATGCCGTGCACAACAGAGAGCCCCAGGCCCGTCCCCTCGCTGATGTCCTTGGTGCTGAAGAACGGCAGAAAAATCTGCTTGACTGTTTCCTGGTCCATGCCGATGCCCGAATCCCGGACCCCTAACACGACATGATCCCCGCCAAAAGAGGTCGCTATCTCCAGCTCACCCCCCTCAGGCATGGCCTGGAGGGCGTTCACGATCACGTTGGTCAGGACCTGCTGCAACTGGGATACATCGGCTTTGATGGCCGGCACATCCGGGCTGAACTGTTTGGTGATCTCAATGCCACTTTTGGCGCATCTGGACTCAAAAAGGTACAGACCGTCTTCGATGAGTTGATTGAGGTTCACCAGGGTTTCCCGGGGCGGGGTCTGCCGGCTGAAAAACATGAGCTTTTTGATGATCTCCCTGGCATGCAGCGCAGCTTTGACGATGTTGGCCAAATCACGGGAGACTTGTTCCGGAAGATCGCTATTCTTCGAAGACAGTTGGGCAAACCCAAGGATATTGCCAAGGGGTTCGTTAAGTTCGTGGGCCACTCCGGCGGTCAGCTGGCCGATTTTGGCCAGCCGATCGGAATGCCGCAACTGCTGTTCCATCTCGGCCTGGGCGTCAAGGGCCTCCTTTTTTTCAATGGCCAGGGCGAGATGGTGGGCTATGCTGCGCAAAAGAGCCCGTTCTTCATCGAGAAAGGGCGTCTGGTCTTTTTTGGAGCCGGTCTGGTTGGCGGTGGAAATGATCTCGATCTGCCCCCGCGACTGCTTATGAATGACAAGCTCCTCGGTCAGGCTCGGACCTGTGGCCTCTGATTCCCAGGCCCCATAGGCCTGGCGATCCAGCCGGATGACTGTAGTGGTCGCCGTCGGGTATTGAAAGGCCGGGGGGATGATCCTGGCAATGGCTTCGAGCATCTGGGGCAGGGGTTTGTTTTGACCGACGATCTTTGTCATTTTGTACAGGCAGGTGAGCTCTTTGTTTCTTTCGATGAGTTCGTTTCTCTGATTCAAGAGCTGCCGTTCCCTTTTGACCCGCTTTGATACATCCTGGCCAACAGCCAGCATCCCGATGCCGGCTGTGGAGGCTTCATCCTCGAGCCGCCTGGTAAACCATTCGATATACCGTTCTTTGCCTGACTTGGTGATGATCCTGGTGACGATCTTCTTCCTGGCTTTGCCTTTCTGCAGAAAGCTCTGAAACAAGCGCTTTCCCGGCTCCCTGTCTTCGTCGGCCAGGAGCAGATCAAAACAATTCTGCTGCACGAGTTCCGAAGAAGAATACCCGCTGGATGCTTCCAGGAACTCATTACAACTCACAATGGAACCATCGTCATCCAAAAGCAGGATCATGCCCCTGGCAATTTGAATAGCCGGTTGACACAGATCAGTCAGTTTTTGCATCGTAACAAACCGTCATCTCATGACACTCCATGAAGGAAAAAAACCGTGAAGCATTGAACCCGACCCTCAGTGGGTGGCGCAGGATATGCACGGATCATAATTGCGGAGGGTCTGTGCAATGAGCAGGCGCAGCTTCTCGGACTTCAGGCCGGCATTGGCTTCAGCCACCTCGCGCAGGTCCTGCTCGATGGCCTGCTGGTTCTGGGAGGTGGGCGGAATGATATTGGCCCAGGTGATCATCCCGTCGCCGTCCAGGCTGTAGGCGTGGTACAACAGGCCCCGGGGGGCCTCAGTGCACCCATGCCCCGAGCCTTCCCGGGGCTCCACCGCAACACAGGGCTGCCCGGGGCGCTCATAGCCGTCGATGATGCGCAGGGCCTCCTCACAGGCGTACAACAGTTCAATGGCCCGGATCAGGATGGACTGAAAGGGGTTGGCCGTGCCCCGGTCAATCCCGGCCTCCCTGGCCGCCTCCCTGCACCGCGGGGTGAGCCGGCTGCGGCAGAGGTTGAACCTGGCCAGAGGACCCAGGAGGTAGGTTGCCGCGCCGCGAAGTTCGCCCTGCAG
>CAZUMF010000128.1:0-12639 GCA_964621385.1 uncultured Desulfohalobiaceae bacterium | reverse complement strand
TGGCCGCATAACTTTCTTGTTTTTTATTACAGAGATTCAGGGATAAGGCACTAATTTCCAATTTCAAACATCCAATGAGCATCAATCCTACAGTACGCAATATCGCCATTATCGCCCATGTCGATCACGGCAAGACCACCCTGGTGGATGCCATGTTCCGTCAAAGCGGGCTGTTCCGGGCCAATCAGGAAGTCAATGAGCGGCTCATGGATTCCATGGATCTGGAGCGCGAACGGGGCATCACCATTGCCGCCAAAAACTGTTCCGTCCTCTGGAAAAACACCAGGATCAACGTCATCGACACCCCGGGTCACGCCGATTTCGGGGGTGAAGTGGAACGGGCCCTGTCCATGGCCGACGGAGCCCTGCTCCTGGTGGACGCCTCGGAAGGCCCGCTCCCCCAGACCCGCTTCGTGCTGAAAAAGGCCTTGGAGGCCGGTCTGAAGATCATCGTGGTCATCAACAAGATCGACCGGCCGGACGCCCGGCCTCCTGAAGTCCTGGACGAGATCTACGATCTGCTCATCGATCTGG
The DNA here is from genome assembly GCA_964621385.1 of uncultured Desulfohalobiaceae bacterium. Classification (GTDB taxonomy): domain Bacteria; phylum Desulfobacterota; class Desulfovibrionia; order Desulfovibrionales; family Desulfothermaceae; genus JAABTT01. The sequence goes on along the minus strand of CAZUMF010000128.1, from coordinate 12,105 downwards.
AGGCCACGGACGAACAGCTCGAGTTTCCCCTGCTCTATGCCGTGGCTAAGGAAGGCGTCGCCCAGAAGAGCCTGGAGGAAACCGGAACCGATATTCATATCCTCCTGAACACCATCCTGGAGGAAATCCCGGCCCCGGCCTATGATCCGGAGGCTCCCTTTCAGATGCTGGTCTCGGATCTCGGCTATTCCGACTATGTGGGCCGGCTGGCCGTGGGCAAAATCAGCAACGGAACGGCCCGGGCCAGAAGCAGCCTGGTCTGTGTGGGCGAATCCGGGAGCGTCAGGCCGCTCAAGGTCTCCAAGCTTCAGGTTTACCAGGGAAACACCCTCGTGGACGCCGAAGAGGTCCAGACCGGAGATATCGCGGTCCTGGCCGGCATCGAAGAAGTCACCATCGGTGACACCATCTGCTATCCGGAGCACCCCGATCCCCTGCCCCGGATCAGGGTGGAAGAACCCACGGTGTCCATGGCCTTTCACATCAACGATTCGCCCCTCGGCGGTCTGGAAGGCCGCTTCGTTCAAGCCGGCCGGATTCGGGAGCGCCTGGAAAAAGAGACCCTGATGAACATGGCTATCAGGGTGGATGACACCGGGAATCGGGAAAGCATGCTGGTCAAGGGCCGGGGAGAGTTTCAACTGGCCATCCTCATCGAGACCATGCGCCGGGAAGGCTTTGAGTTCTGCGTGGGACGGCCCGAGGTCATTTTCCGCTTTTCCGACGGGGACAAGACCGAACCCATGGAACGATTGCTGGTGGACTGCGAGGAGCAGTTCCTGGGGGTGGTCACGGAAAAACTGTCCCTGCGCAAAGGCAAAATGACCAATCTGGTGAATAACGAGACCGGACGGATCCGCATGGAGTTCACCATCCCCACCCGCGGCCTCATCGGCTACCGGGACGAATTTCTGACCGACACCCGGGGCACCGGGATCCTGCACACGATCTTCGACGGGTACGGCCCTTTTCGCGGAGACTACCCCAGCCGCTTCACCGGATCCATCGTGGCCGACCGCAGCGGCCGCTGCGTGCCCTATGCCCTGTTCAATCTCGAACCGAGAGGCCAGCTTTTTGTCCAGCCGGGCGATCCCTGCTATGAAGGCATGATTGTGGGCGAGCACAACCGGGGAGTGGACATCGACGTTAACCCCTGCAAGGAAAAGAAGCTGAGCAATGTCCGGGCCGCGGGCAAGGACGAACACGTGGTCCTCTCCCCCATCAAGCCCCTGACCCTGGAGCAGGCCATCAGCTTCATCCGCGAAGACGAGCTTGTGGAGATCACCCCCAAATCCATCCGGCTGCGCAAGACTCTCCTCTCAGCCCAGAAACGCCACACCCAGGCCGGACGGAAGAAAGCAAGGGAATGAGGGAGAAGTCGGATGTCGGACGTCGGATGTCGGGAAAGGCAGGGGGAAAGAACATCGAACATCCAACGGTGAATAACGAACAATGAAATGAAGAAAATCCAATTTCTTGCCAATTTCGAATTTCCAATTTCGAATTTCCAATCCCCATGACCTGGTTTAAAGGCTCCCTCAGGCTCCTGCTGCCCTACTTCAGCGAAAACAAGTCGGCCATCGCCCTGGGGCTTCTCAGTTTGATCATCGTGGACTGCCTGCAGCTGCTTATCCCCAGGGTTATCAAGCATGTGGTTGACGATCTGACCGTCCTCAGCCTGACGTTTGAAAAACTCCTGATCTACGCCTCGGCCATTGTCCTGCTGGCCGTTTTTCTGGCTCTGTTTCGCTACGTCTGGCGGCGCTGCCTGCTCGGGACCTCCCGCCGGGTGGAACAGGGCCTGCGGGATCAGCTCTTCGCCCATCTTCAGACCTTGTCCCCGGCCTATTACGATCGGACCAAGACCGGCGACCTCATGGCCCACGCCAGCAACGACATCAATCAGATCCGCATGGCCACGGGCATGGGACTGGTAGCCCTCAACGACGCGGTTTTTCTCGGTCTGGCCGCCATCGCCTTCATGGGCTACATCAACTGGGAACTGACCTTCTACGTGCTCCTGCCCATGCCCGGCATCATCATCGGCACCAAACTGCTCACCCAGAAGATGCACCAGCGCTACAAATCGGTCCAGGCCTCCTTTTCCGAACTGACCGAGGCCATCCGGGAGCGCATTGCCGGAATCCGGCTCATCAAGGCCTACAACCTGGAAGGCCTGGAACGGGACCAGGTCGGGGCCCACTCCCGAAACTACATCCGGGAAAATTTGTCCCTGGTCAAGATCACCGGCGGCTTCATGCCCCTGCTCATCTTCTTCTCCAATCTGAGCCTGGCCATTTTTCTCTATGCGGGCGGGCGGAAAACCATCCAGGGCGGCATCAGTACCGGGGATTTCGTGGCCTTTATCAGCTACCTCCGTCTCCTGACCTGGCCGATGATGGCCATGGGTTGGGTGATCAATCTCATCCAGCGGGGCCGGGCCTCCCTGGACCGCATTCAGGCTGTTCTGGAGACCGAGCCGGAAATCCAGCCCAGGGCCCCGGTCGTGCATCTGAAAGACCCGTTCCAATCCCTTTGCAGCGACGGTGTGCATTTTGCCTATCCAACCGCCCCGGACATCCCGGTCCTCGAGGACATCCAACTGGAGCTCCGGGCCGGCTCCAGCCTGGGGATCACCGGACCGCCGGGAAGCGGCAAGACGAGTCTCCTCAGGCTTATTCCCAGGCTCTACGACGTCACCCGCGGCTGCATCACCGTCAACGGCCTCGACATCCGGCAGCTTCTCCTGGAAGAACTCCGGGGTCTGATTTCCTTCGTCCCCCAGAACGTTTTCCTCTTTGCGGGCAGCATCCGGGAAAACATCACCTTTGACAATCCCCAAGTCTCGGAAAACGACTTGCTGCAGGCCCTGGACCAGGCCGCTGTCCTGGACATGGTTCAGTCCATGCCGCAAGGAGCGGAAACCCCCATCGGCGAACGCGGGGTCATGCTCTCCGGCGGTCAAAAACAGCGCATCGCCCTGGCCCGGGCTTTTCTCCAGCCCCGACCCATCCTCATCCTGGACGACCCGGTCAGCCAGGTGGATAACCGGACCGGCAACCAGATCATCGCCAATATCCGGGAAATTGCCCTTGAACGGACCACGGTCATCGTGTCCCACCGCCTGTCGGCTCTGGCCTCGGCCGAGTCCATCATCAGCCTGGCCAAGGGACGCATCGTGGAATCCGGCACCCATGCCCAGCTTCTCGCCAATCAGGGCTTCTACGCCCGAATCGCCGGGATGCAGGAGTTGGAGGAGGGGGAAGCATAGAAATTGGAAATTCGAAATTCGAAATTGGTGAAGAAAGGGAGACTTGAAAATGGAAATCAGACTCTCGCTTTCACCCCTCATTGCGAAGAGTCCTCATAAGGACGAATGGAGTCACAGTTCCAAGCATTGATCAACGCTCGTCATTGCGAGCGAAGCGAAGCAATCTTTCAGAAGAGCCTCTTGTCAAGGATTGCTTCGGCGAAGACGCCTCGCAATGACGGGTGAATGCGACAGCCTGTTGGAAAAGCAAAGTTTCTTCACTGATCAAACTGGCAAATGTCGATTAACACGATGGGCGATATATCGACTCAATTTCATATTAACTTAAATTTCAAATAATTATGTGTCAGCGTGGGCCAGCGGCCACGCTGACACCTGACACCTGAAACCGGCACCCATCCAATTTCTAATTTCCAATTTCGAATTTCTCAACAATGCCACCTGACACCGACCTCTTTGCCGAAGAACGCCTGGAAGAAGGCTCCAACCTCCGGATTCTGGGAAGGCTGCAGCCCTTTGTCCGGCCCCACGGCCGGCTGGTGCTGCTGTCCATGCTCCTGGTCTCCCTGTTCACGCTCTGTGAGCTGGCCATCCCTTATTTCAGCAAAGTGGCCATCGACGAATACATTGTTCCCGGCTATCAGACGGCCGGTTCCGCGGAGACGGGCCGCACCCTGGAAATCCAGCTGGACACTCCCCAGGTCCGGGAGGTGGTGGCCGGCTATCCCAAGCTGTTCAGCGTCAGGGAGGACACGGCCCGCATCCCTTTAGCAGACCTGGAGGCCCTGGACAAACAGGAGATCAGTGTTTTGAGGCAGCGGGACCTGCAGGGCATCGGCCTGGTGGCCGGGTTCTTTGTCCTGCTGACCCTCTTCAGCTACGGGGTCCACTTTGCCCAGCAGGTTATCATGGAACTCACCGGCCAGCGCATCATGCACGGCCTGCGCATGGCGGTCTACGACAGGATTCAGCGGCTGTCCTTCGCCTTTTTCAACCGCCATCCCGTGGGGCGCCTGGTGACCCGGGCCAGCAACGACGTCCAGAACATGTACGAATTCTTCACCAACGTCATCTCCTTCGTGTTCAAGGACGTCTTCATGCTCCTGGGCATCGCCTTGATCCTGTTCAGCCTGAACTGGCAGCTGACCCTGGTCTCCTTCAGCCTGATTCCCCTGACCGGTCTGGCCGCGACCCTTTTCGCCAGACGAGCCCGGGACATTTTCCGTATCCTCCGGGTCAAGGCCGCGGAAATCAATACCCGGTTTGCCGAATCCATCGAAGGGCTGTCCGTGATCCAGCTCTTTCGCCAGGAGGAACAGAGCCGGGCCAAAATGGAAGCATTGAACCGGGAAAACTATAAGGCCGGTCTGGAGCAGATCCGGATACTCGGGGTGTTTCTGCCTTTGGTGGAATTTTTCGGGTTTCTGGCCACCGGCATCATCGTGCTCTACGGCGGCTCCAAGGTCATGGGGCAAACCCTGAGTCTGGGCACCCTGGTCGCTTTTCTCTCCTATATCCGGATGTTCTTCCGGCCCCTGCGGGATCTGGCCGAAAAATTCAATATCCTGCAGAACGCCCTGACCTCGGCCGAGCGCATCTTTCAGATCCTGGACAACCGCAGAGACATGGATCCCGGGTCCGCAACAGACACCAGGCCCGCCGGGCGGGACAGCATCCAGTCCATCGAGTTCAAAGACGTCTCTTTTGCCTACACCCCGGACGAGCCGACCCTGAACACCATCACCCTGCGGATCGACCCCGGAGAGAATGTGGCCCTGGTCGGTCCCACCGGTTCGGGCAAGAGCACCCTGATCAGCCTGCTGGCCAGATTTTACCGGCCCGACTCCGGACAAATCCTGATCAACGGGCGGGACCAGCGCGATTGGGATATCGCCCGGCTGCGGTCCGGCATGGCCCTGATCCTACAAGATCAATTTCTGTTTTCCGGAACCGTCCGGGAGAACATCCTCCAAGGCAATCCCGATCTGTCCGAAGAACGGCTGCAGGAGATCCTCGAGGACTCCAATGCGAAAACCGTCATCGAGCGACTGCCCCGGGGCCTGGACCCCCCCCCCCCCCGGGGGGGCCTTCCCTCCCCCCGCCCCCCCCCCCGCCCCCCCCCCACCCCCCGGGCCTTCCCCGGCAACGCCAACCTGCTTGTCCTGGACGAGGCCACTTCCTCCATCGACTCCGAGACCGAAGAATACATCCAGCAGGCGGTCAAACGCCTGATGCAGGGTCGGACCTGCATCAGCATTGCCCACCGGCCTTCGGCCGCGCGTAACGCCTCCCGGATCGTGGTCCTGCATCAGGGCCGGATCATAGAGAGCGGCAGCCACCAGGAACTCATCCGCCGGCAGGGCTTTTACGCCAGATTGCGCAGCCTGCAGGCCTGAAAACAGCCGATACATCATTAAATATATCAGCGTTTCAGCCGATACTGAGTAAAGTGCCGGCCGAACCCAGTTCCACTGCATGCAACGGCAAACGAGGACCGCTTGAGCCTGATCCGACGCTCTTTCTGGCTGCAGAAACTCACCGACCTTGAGAATCAATGGCTGCCCCCCTATGCCTGGAAGGCAGACACCCTGACCTTCTGGCGGGAACGCATCCTGTTTCTCATCTGCTTCATCGCCGCCGTCTTCGGACCCATCGCCCTCATCCCCTCCATTTTCCTGGCCTATGCCGAAGGTCTCTGGCAGGTGATCTGCATCGATCTCGTGGCCTATCTCTTGGCTATTTTCGTGCTGGTGGGGCGAAAGCTGCCTCTGAAACTCCGGGCCGGTGCCGCCTGTTTTTTCCTGTATCTTCTGGGCATTGGCCTGCTCTTCGCCCTCGGCCCTCTGGGCGCGGGCTATATTTGGCTGTTTGGGGCCTCGGTCCTCATGAGTGCGATTCTCGGACTGCGGGCCGCGATCTGGTCCCTCGTCCTGAATGCAGCGGCTTTGGCGTCCGTCCAGCTCTACATTGTCTATGGCGTTCCAGACTGGTCCCAGGTCTATGACAACGCCGCCCAGGCATGGCTGGTGATGATCGTCAATTTTCTCCTGCTCAACGCCCTGGTCACCTTCACCACCGCCTTTATGCTCAACGGCCTGGAAAAGGCAGTCCAAAAAGAGCAGGAGGTTTCCCGCGGTCTGCGACAAAGCCGTGATGAACGAAACCTCCTGCTGCTGGCCATCGAGCAGGCCGAAGAAATGATCGTGGTCACCGACGCACGCGGACTCATGGAATACGCCAATCCCGCATTCTCCCGGGTCACCGGATATACCCGGGATGAAATCCAGGGCTGCAGCCTGGATCTCATCGCCGGACCGGAACAGGACGAGACCATGCGCAACGATCTGTGGCAGGCCATTGCCAGGGGCCGGGCCTGGAAAGGACAGCTAATCGGTCGGACCAAATCGGGAGGGACCTTTATTCAGGAGGCCTCGATCACCCCGATCCTGGATTCCTCGAAGCAGCTGTCCAACTTTATTGCCGTGAACCGGGACGTCACTGAAAGGTTGCGCCTGAATCAGGAAAAGAGCAAATTGGAAGAGGAGTACCGCCAGATTCAGAAGGTGGAAGCCCTGGGAACCCTGACCGGGGGCATTGCGCACGATTTCAACAACATCCTGGGAATCATCCTGGGCTATACCGAACTCAGCGAAAACGCCGTTCCCCGGGACAACCCTTCCCGGGAATTCCTCCGGGAGGTCAAGAAGGCCAGCCTGCGGGGCCGGGATATCGTCAGTCAGCTCTTAACCTTCAGCCGGGAAAAAGGGGACAAGCAGGCGGTCACCGACATCACGCCGGTGATCAAGGAGGGCTTGAAGATGCTCCGCTCCACCCTTCCCAGCAGCGTGGAATTCCGGGAGGATTTTGCCAAGGACCTCTTCCGGGTCAAGGCGGACCCCACGCAGATGCATCAGATCCTGGTCAATCTCTGCACCAACGCCCACCACGCCATGGAAGAACAGGGAGGGGTGATCAGCATCAGCCTCGACAATACCCTCCTGGAACGCAAAGGATTCGACTTTCTTCCGACGCTTTCTCCGGGAGAGTATCTTAAGCTCAGGGTTGCTGACTCCGGACAGGGCATTCCGGACAGTGACCGCTCCCGGATCTTCGACCCCTACTTCACGACCAAGGACAAGGACAAGGGCACGGGACTCGGGCTCTCTGTGGTTCTGGGCATTGTCAAGAGCCATGGCGGCGGGATCAAATGCGACAGCACCCCCGGCAGGGGCACTGTCTTTGAGATTCTGTTCCCGGCGGTCCACGGGCAGGCGGAAAGTCAGGAAGCAGTTGCTGAAGCCCCTTTGCCGACAGGCTCGGAAACGATCCTGTTCGTGGACGATGAATCCATGATCGTCAACCTGAACACAAAACGCCTGGAGGACTTGGGCTACCGCGTCACCGGCTTGAGCGATCCTGTCCAGGCCCTGGAGCAGGTCCGTAAGGACCCGGCCCGCTTCGACCTGGTCATCACGGACATGACCATGCCCGGGCTGACCGGGGACCGGCTGGCCCGGGAAATTCTCAAGCTGCGACCCGATTTGCCTGTAATTCTCAGTACCGGCCACAGCGAGCGCATTTCCCGGGAGTCCGCCCTGGAGGCCGGGCTGGCCGAATACCTGGAAAAGCCGCTGGATTTACCGACCCTGGCCCGGGCCGTACGCAAGGTGCTGGGCTAACTGTTCACCACACAGGTCAGAAATTGTGTTGTCCTGAAGCACCTGACGTCCTTGTCAAAAAAATCGAAATTGGAAATTGGAAATTCGAAATTGGCAAGAAAAGAACGGAGAAACCTTGAGTGTCCTCTAAAGACTCATCAAAATTCAATTTTCCAACGAAATCGCGCCAATACCATTATTCAATATACTTGGGAATGGAGCGGATGGTCTCGGACAGGGGCATGTCCGGTTGGACGATGACCGTGGTGGTGCCGTGGGCCAGGAGGCGGCCCTCCTCGCTTTCCACCCTGGCCTCCCCGAGTCCCAGGCTGCGGCCGAGCTTGATGGACCGGCCCAGAGCGATAAGCCGCCCGTTCGCGGCCGGAGCCAGGTAATTGAGTTTGAGTTCCACCGTGGTCATGCCCACTGCAGGATCGGCTTGGGAATATACGGCCCAGAATCCGGCCGCGTCGATGATCGAGGCAAAGACCCCGCCGTGAACTACGCCGAAAGGCTGCAGATGGCGATGGTCAAGATCGATCTCCACGCGGGCGGTTCCCCAGCCCAGATCCGTGATGGACATCTGCTGCAGCGTGAAATAGGGATTGTCTACGGACCGGATGCATTCGAGCCATTTGGGATTGATGCGCTTCATTACCACTCCAGGGATTCCCGCCGCTCTGCCCAGAGATCGGAATTGCGGATCTGGAGCTGATCGTTTTCCAGCACGGCCACCACCTCCCCGTAGTCTTCGGGCCGGCCCGGGGGCAGATCGGTCTGTTTCCTGGAAAAATCCGCGGCATAGAGAAAATCGGCCAGCACCTTGGGCGTTGCCTTGAGGACTGTCCGGCCGGGAATAAGAATATAATCCGCATCCGTATTTCTGTCGTGTACAAAGTAGGTCTTCATCGGATTCCTCCTCCCCAGGAGTATGGATCGGCCGCTGGAAAACGTCAAGGATGCGCCATGGCCGCCGAACACGGTCACCGCATGCACAGCGCAGAACATGCGCTCAATCAGACAAACAGGATGTTCAGATCCGGAAATGCCGACTGGAACGCCTCAAGCAGCCGGCGCTGGATGCCGTCGACCACTGTGGCGGCCACACCGACGCAGGCGAGGCACCCGGGCGAATGCTTCAGAAAATTCGTGAAAATGTAGAGTTCCTGCTTCTCGGCATTGTAGCGGATTCGCTCCACCACGCCCAGATTGGAGATGGGCAGCCCGCTTTCCGGGTCCTTGATCCGCTCGAGAATTTGGTCGATGGTGCGTTTCATTGTCTCGTCCATAGACCAAGTATGCGCATCCCGCACCCTCCGGTCAAGCGCTTCCCGCAAAAAGCATTCTCCCGAAACCTCCGACTCTTTTGTTGCCTTTGCCCCGTACTCCATGCACCACGCCCTCCCGCTTGTCCGGAAAAAGCAGAAATGAGGTCCGACTTTTCCAGACACGCATGAAATTACAATTTTTCAAAGTGATATACGCACTGATTTTGAATTTCCAGGATCGATCTGTCCGGTTTTTTCGGACTTTTTGGTCAACAAAACAGACCGAAATACTCATAACTCTTTGATACTTCGACACCGGTACTTATGGCATGATTTTTGCTAATGAATAACAATTTATGCACCCTCAAAAAATCCATTAGGTCAATCATGAACATTCAAGCCACCATTCTCATTGTGGACGATGATCCCAGGCTGCTGCAGAGCCTGCAGGCCCTGCTCGAAACCCAGGGTCACGCCTCGGTATGCTGCGGCAGTGTGTACGAGGCCAAGACGCATCTTGAGCACCAGCGCTTCGACCTGGTGCTCCTGGACATCCAGGTCGGGAATGAGAATGGATTTTCAGTCCTGGACGCTCTGCAGGAACAGGGCCGGGACACCCTGGTCATCATCATGACCGGCTATGCCAGTACGGATTCGGCCATCCAGGCTTTGCGCAAAGGGGCGAGCGACTATCTGAAGAAGCCCTTTGAGCCGGACGAGCTCCTGACCACCGTGAACAACGCCCTGAGCCGCAAACTGCTGGCCGCAGAAAACGAGCAGCTCAACGGAAAAGTGGAGAAGCTGGAGGCCATTACCCAGCACTGCCATCATCTCCTGCGCCTGATGTGCGACAATGTCCCGGATCTGATCTGGGCCAAGGATCTGGATGGACGCTTTCTCTTCGCCAACCAGGCCATGTGCGAGAAGCTGATCATGTGCGGCAGCCCGGAAGAAGCCCTGGGCAAGACCGGCCTTTACTTTGCGGAACAGGAGCGGCGGGCCGGCTACCAGCACACCTTTGGCGAGATGTGTATGGATTCCGACGTCGTGATCAAGGAAACCAAGGAGCCCGGCCGTTTTCTGGAAGACGGCCTGGTCCGCGGGTCCTATCTGGCCCTGGATGTCTATAAGGCCCCCTTGCTTGACGAACAGCAGACCATGATCGGAACCGTGGGCTGCGGCCGGATCGTGACCCGTGAAAAGGCCATTGAAAAGGCCCTGCAGGAAAGCGAACAAAAGTACCGGGCCCTTTACGACAACGCCCCCCTGCCCTACCAGTCCCTGGATGCCGAAGGCCGCTTTCTGGACGTGAACCCGGCCTGGCTGACAACCCTGGGATACGAGCGCGACGAGGTCATCGACAGGGAGTTCGCCGCGTTTCTCCACCCGGATTGTGTGCCAGGCTTTGAAACCCAATTCGCCCGCTTCAAGCGCTGCGGGTCAGTCCAGGCAATGCACTTCAAGGTCCGGCACAAGGACGGCCGTTATCTGGACGTCTCCTACGAAGGCTGCACCGGATACTGGTCCGACGGCAGCTTTCGGCAGACCTACTGCGTCTTGAAGGACATCACCGAGCAGAAGCTGGCCGAGGACAAGCTGCACCGGCTCCAGAAGGCCGAAAGCCTGGGCCGGATGGCTGCGGCCATCGCCCATCATTACAACAATCTTCTGACCGGGGTCATCGGCAACCTGGAACTGTCCCTGGACAAAGAGGCCGGCGGCACCCCTCTGGCCCGGGACCTGGAGCAGGCTTTGGGCTCGGCCCGGCGTGCGGCCAACCTGAGCCGGCAGATGCTCGCCTATCTGGGACAGTCTCCCGGCCGGAACGAATCCCTGGACTTCTGCGTGGCCTGCCGCCGCCATCTTCCCGAAATTCAGGCCAATCTTTCGGATGAAGCCGATTTCGAGTTCGATATGCCGATCTCCGGCCTTCCAATCAGCGGAAACCAGGAACAGATCCGCCAGACCCTGGATAATCTGCTGGCCAATGCCCGGGAGGCCATTGACGGGGACACAGGAAGAATCACCGTAAGGATCGCCCCGGTCTCCTCCCGGGATATCCCTGCCTCGAATCGCTTTCCAGCCGACTGGCAGCCCCGTGAAACCGACTATGCCTGCCTGGAAGTGACGGATGAGGGCTGCGGCATCACGACCGAGGATATGGAAAAGGTCTTCGATCCCTTTTTCACCACCAAATTCACGGGCCGCGGCCTGGGACTTCCCGTGGTCCTGGGCAACGTGAAAAACCACCAGGGCTGTATCACTGTGGAGAGTACGCCCGGACAGGGCAGCACCTTCCGGGTCTTTGTCCCGCTTGCCCCGGAGGCCGGCGAGGCAGGGAGCACCGGGTCGGCCGAAAAGGCCCCGGGACCCGCGGCCGGGAAAACGGTGCTTGTGGTGGACGATCAGGAGCCGGTCCGCAAAGTGGCCAGGTCCATGCTGGAGCGTTTCGGCTATACAGTGCTCACGGCCCGGGACGGGGTCGAGGCCGTGGAGATCTTCAAACAACACCACGAAGCCATCCGGCTGGTGATTTCCGATCTGTCCATGCCCCGCATGAACGGCTGGGAGACCTTGAGCGCTCTGCGGACCCTGCGGCCGGACATCCCGGTCATTCTGGCCAGCGGCTACGACGAGGCCCGGGCCATGGCCTCCAAGACAGGAGAACAGCCCCAGGCCTTCCTGCCCAAACCCTTCATGATGCAAACCCTGAAGCAGACCCTGAAGCAGGTTTTGGGGGATGGAGGAGACGAGTGAGGGAGGCAACAGCTCGGACCGCAAAATCGTATGCGCAGACGTCTCTGTACCAGGAGATGATCGCTTCCCTCTCTTTCTGCTAGGCTATCTCGCCTGAGGGAAAGCCTGGGAACACAGGGCAGAACGACCTCTTGTCAAAAATTCGGCCCTA
>CAZUMF010000127.1:0-12773 GCA_964621385.1 uncultured Desulfohalobiaceae bacterium | reverse complement strand
CAGTCTGATCAGCTCTCGATCTGGATGCGCTTGCTTTGGGCTGATTCAGCCTTGGGCATGGTGATTTCCAGAATGCCGTTCTTGAACTTGGCCTCGACCTTGTCCCTGTCCACTTCAGCTGGAAGCGGGACCGACCGATGGAACGCGCCGTAGCTGCATTCAAAACGGTGGTAGTTTTCATCCTTGTGCTCGTCTTCCATTTTTTTCTCACCTTTGAGCACCAAGGAGCCGTTCTGGAAGCTCAGGTCGATGTCCTTGGCCTCCATGCCCGGCAGTTCAGCCTTGACCTGTACTTCGTTGTCATTCTCGCTCACATTGACCTTGGGATAGGTCACGGTTCCCGTGGGCAAGTTCCCTAAAAAATCACTGAAGAAGGTGTCCATCCAATCGGATGGCTGTTCTGGACGTCGGACCTCTTCAGGATGCCGTCGGATTTCGGGTAAATACTTTCTGAGCATCATAAACAACACCTCCTTTTAAGTTGTTGTTTTTCTGTGTCTATTTTAAAAATTAAAACAATTATCAGGTCTGTCAAGAGATACGGGAATACTTTTTTGGAAGATTGCTACAGGCTTGGATATCGGATAGGCAAAGAATGGGCTGGGCGACCCTTGCGAAAGCAGGGGAGTTTGCATACTCTTGCGTGACATCAAGACGTTCTGAGGACATCCATGTTCAAATTCGCCGCCAATCTGTCCCTGCTTTTTCAAGAATATGCCTTTCTGGATGAAGCACCTGCGGAAGAGGCGGCTGCAAAAGGATTTTTTGCAGCCGCATCCGGAAGGGGCCGGTTTGGAAAAGCAAGCCCCAGAAAGCATTTACTTACAGTCAAGGGCTTGCTGCAGAAAGTGAATGGTGTTCTGAACCCAAAGTCTGTGTTAGGAGGAACATCATGCCCCATGAGTCCTGCGTTTGTGTCGATGGATTTCCCGCCTGGCAGAAGCTGGCCATGCGCAGCCTGTTCCTGGCGGTCCTGGTGGTGGGGGCCGTGGCCGTGTTCCGGCACAGCCTGGTCTGGGGCTGGATCTATCTGGCCTTTGCCTCGCTGGGCCAACTGGTGCTCATTGTCCCCAATCTCTGCGCCCACTGCCCCTACCCTTACGAGTACGATGACTGCCTCCTGGCTCCGGCCGGCCTGATGCGCCTTTTCACCTACAAGGGCCCGGAGATCAGCCGACACGGCACGATCGCCCTGGCAGCCGGCGGGGCCGGTCTGGTCCTGATTCCCCAATACTGGCTCTTTCAAGACCCCATTCTGCTGCTCGTCTTTTGGGTCCTGCTTCTGCCCTTCCTGGGCTTTTTCCGGCTCTATCTCTGCCGGCGCTGCCGCCATACCGGCTGTCCGTCCAATGCGGTCGGATCGTGAGCGCGGCTGCTCGGATCAGGCACGCATTCCCAGCCGGGTGATGATTTCAAACTCCTCGGGCCTGACTGGCTGCACCGAGAGTCGGGAGCCCTTTCTCAAAAGCTCCAAAATTTTTGTTGTTCCATAGGCTGCATTCTTCTAGTCTTTGAACTGGTCCAGGTACTGCCCATAGCCTTCTTCCTCCAGTTTCTCTTTGGGGATGAAGCGCAGGGCAGCGGAATTCATGCAGTAGCGCAGGCCGGTGGGCTCGGGGACGTCCTCGAAGACATGCCCCAGATGGGAATCCGCATATCTGGAGCGAACCTCTGTTCGTTTCATGAACAGGGAACGGTCTTCCCGGGTGAGGATATGCTCCGGCTTGAGAGAGCTGGTGAAGCTCGGCCAGCCGGTTCCGGACTGGAACTTGTCCCTGGAGGAGAAGAGCGGTTCCCCGGAGACCATATCCACATAGATGCCTTGCTGTTTATGGTCCCAGTAGGCATTGTCAAAAGGAGGCTCGGTACCGTCCTCCTGGGTCACCTTGAACTGCATCGGGGTCAATTCCTTTTTCAGCTGCTCCGGGCTTGGCTTGTTGAAAGAGGCCCAGCCGGACGCTTCCTGTCTTTCAGTTTTCACCTGTTCCTCCTTTTCCCAGTGCTTTTTGATAAACGAATCCCGGTCTGGTAATAGACAGCCGAGGTGTACTGATGGCCGCGATCGCCGAAGGAAACCTGTTCATAGCTCGGATTTTCCGTTGCGCCGCCGCTGTAGCCGGAAACGACTTCCTTGACGCCGGGTATTTTTTCAAAATCGGCCTCTGTGCACCAGAAGCAGCCCCCGGCGAAATAGGCTTCAGCCAGACCTGAAGTGTCGGCAGACTCCTGCGCACCAGCCTGGGCGAAACCGATCATGGAAAAAAGAAACATGGTCATAAGCATTTTCATAACATCCCTTGTGTAAAAAAGCGTTGGTCTTGAGCGGTGCAGGCAATGGCGCACTGCACAGCGTGCAAATTTTCATTGACTATAGGCTTCAAGAAAATGATTTTGAATGTGGTCGTTGTAACTTCTTGATTTTATATTATTCAGCAATTTTCAATGTTCAATCTTCAATATCAAATTCTATATAAGTCCTCTTGGAGAAAGTGCAAGATGTTCCGCCGAATTGGATCGGAAAACTAGGGGGACTGGAAATACAGGTTAAACAGGCCGATCATGAGGGGGATGGAAATGAGGGAGACCGCAAAGCTGCTGAACAGGAACTGGTTGACGATGTCCCGGTTGCCGCCTTCTCGTCCGGTCAGGATGGGGATGGCCGTGATTGGAGGCACCGAGGCTTCGAGGAGGATCAACAAGGTGATGTGATAGGGAGGATGCAGCAGGAACAAAAGACAAAGAGTCAGCACTGGAAAAACAAAGTTTTTGACCAGGAGGAATTTGCCGACTTCCAGGGGATAGAGGCTGCCCTTTCCCTGAAAATCAACATACAAATTGCCCCCGAGAATGAGCAGGAGAAGCGGAAGCGCCATTCCACCGATCATATCCAGAGCGGAAATGACAAAATCGGGAATGAAGTGCTCAATCCCCAGGAGCCGGAGAGAAGCGGCTGCAATGGTTGCGAGAAAAACCTTGTTGAGGATCTTCGACCAGTCAAGGGCCTTTTGGGATTGGCCAAAAAAAAGGTGGGCCGAACTGAAGAGCAGGGAAGGAAAAAAAAGGATGAAGAAAAAGAGCTCGACAATATACTGTGAATCGGCGCCGAACATCCCGCTCAGGATGGCCAGAGGGAAAAACAAGGCGTTTTGAAAGAAGAGGCTGACCGCAAATTCCCGCCGGGTGTTCTGCCGGGCAAGGCGGGAAAAGCAAACAGTGAGGCCGCCTTGCCAGGCGGTGAAGCCGAGCCACCAGACCGGAAGCAGCCACCATCCGGGAAATTGCGACGGTTTGAAATTTTCAATGATCTGCACAAAGACCAGACTGGGCAGGGCGATATCCAGAGCCAGAGTGGACAGTGTTCCCAGGGCCTCCTGCGGAAGCATGCGTTTGCTGATGATCCACAGGCCAAGGACGCCCACGCCCAGGAGCAGGGCCACGGATTCAAAGGTGGTGATCAGGAGTTGGAGGCTCATGGCGATCCAGGGCTTTTGATTGTGTATGGATATTTTACTCTCAAGCCGCTGACGGGCCTGGATGCTGATACACGAGCCGGTCGAGCCCGTACAGGCTGGAGCGCTTTATGAGCCTTGCCCCAAGCCGCTCGGCCAGGGCGCAGGAGGCTGCATTGTCGGGGTGGATGTAACTCACCACTCAAGATCCATGGATACTGTCCAATTTGTTTTCACGTGCATAACTGTCCGCAGGTAAGAAGTTGAAGCGATTTGGACAATAAGATGTTCTTTAAAAAAGCATAATCGATGCGGACAAACGAAAAATTGACGAGTTCTAAAAGCTGTTCAGTAGATAATCTCATTCATGCCCCATAATATTGAAGAAATGATAGATCTCTTATTCTATCGGTTTACCGTTTATCCATAATTCAGATTCACTTAAGTCAAGATCATCTGACCATATAACACCATACCCATGTTTATCTACATGGACAGATTTAAAAAGCGCGTCGTTTATCAAGGGACTGAATGAATCAAATTTCAGCAGCGGAGAGCAGTCATATGACTTCTTTATCCCATTGCTGAAAGTCACAATCAGTCTTTTCCCTTTTTCTGACTCCACGTTAATTATTTTTGGATATTTTCCCATATCGACCTCCTTACTCCAAACCAGGAAGCTTTTTGAACTGTTGTTTCTCCCACATCTCATGCAAGTCATCTTTGTACATCGCGGGACCTCAAAATCCACGATTCAAATCTGCTAATTGAAAATCCAGCCTGTTTCTTTTTCTCGTTTTTTCTTTGGTTTGTCAAATTTAGGTCACAGACATCTGGTTCCAATGCCTGCCTTCCAGTTTCCTGCCCACGAAAGCACCGAAATGACACGAAAAAAGAGCATTTATTTTACTTCAGCCGGGAAATCAAGAACCCGCCTGCTGAAAGCGTCATCGCCTTGCCGGCGATACGCAGGAGACATTCCATGCCCCATGGCGAAGCCTTTTGGCCGGTTGTGTCCTTTTTCTTCCGGGCAAAAAAACTTTTATTTCGTGCTGTTTCGAGTGTTTCGTGGGCAAAATCTTATCTTGCCTTACGTTGAACAACGTATTAGCGGATGAGCACCCTGAAATCGCCTTTTTGAAAAATGTTTTTGCAGGATGATTCAGGAAGAGATTCATCTTGCGATCAACTGGATTCAAGGAGCTCGTCATATGGGTGAGGATGGTCCGGGGCTGGATGCGGTCTCCAAAGAGGCGCAGCCGCCAAGACCAGAGTCACGACACAAAACAAGCCATGAAACTCAAGGCGACATCTTTGACGGTTCTGGGACCCAGGAGCTTTGTGTTGGCCAGGTCCAGCTCCTGTATTTTCTGTTTGCAGAGCAGCCAACCGTTTAACAGCTGATTTGGTGACAGCATCATCAGCATAGGAGGGATGGACCACTAGAGCCCGCAGGATGTTGTGGCGTGAGGCCCAGTTATCCAACCAGGACGGCCTTTCTGGGGTTTTTGCTTTTCCAAGCCACTTCTGGCGGGCATAGAGTCCGACCGGAGTTTGGCTTGAAGTGAAAATCTGGAAGGGATCAAAGCGGAGCTTCATTGTTTGAATGGGCTTTCCCTCAGGTTTATTCGGGTGCTTCGCTTCGTGCAAGGGCTGGCAGGGGGTCCACAAGTCCTTGGACCCAGCGCCCTGGAAATGAATCTATGCCCTGGGCCGCCCCAAGCAACGACCCAAAAACCGATCCACGCCCAGCGTTGTCCCCTCCAAGGTTGGTATTGACGATGAGGGCAGATTCAGGGTCCTGATGATATTTGAGAGCCAGATAGAGTACAGCCGGAACCGCGTCCTCCACATAACAGGCCGGGCTGAAATACCGTCCGATGACCTTTTCGTCCGGCTCCTTGAGCAGTTTTGTGAAGGGATGACCCAACAGGGGGCTTTTTTGGGCCTTTATGTTTTCGAGGAGAGTGTCCTGCAAGGACTTTCCCTGGAGCAGTTCCAGGAGAATGCTGATGAGGAGAGCGCCTGCGGTTTCCATTTTGGGGCCGGGATGAGTCAGGGCCAGATGCTCAAGTGCAGCCTCACGAGCTCTTTGGGGCTGGTCGGCGTAAAAGGCAACAATCGGAGGGAGACCGACCAGGCCGCCGATGTGCTTTTCCGTTGTTCCGCATTGACGGGGCGGGTGCCCGGCTGCATAATTGTTGAAGAAATTGCGGTGGCATTCCTCTATATAGGTGTCCCGGTGGCTGTGAGGTGTCGTCATGAAAGCAATGTATCTTTGCAGAAAGTCATCGGCCTGATATCCCTTGTACTGATTCAGGGAGTCGACCAGCAGTCGACAGATTTTGACATTGAGGGTGTTTTCGCCGGCTTTCAAAAACTGATGGTAATGGATACCTTTTTGACCCCAGTATTGGGCTTGTTCGTGAAGGATTTCAGCTTTGGCATTGATTGCTGTATAGCTGGACCGCCAAAGAATGCTGTCTGGGTGGGGGTTGTGCGGTGTCAAGTAGTCTTCCACCCAGCCGTAGTCCTGTCTCAAAGCGTGTCGATTGTAATACCAGTGGACCGGCATGGCCAGGGCATCGCCTATGCAGAGGCCATATAGCAGACCCTCAACTCGTGATTGAAATGGCAGGGGTGTATTGGATTTCATAGATTGTGATGCGCTGGCGGAGCTTATTAAATGTTCACATGTTCCTCCAGATTTCAGGAAAAGGATCAAGGGCAACCACGCCCGGCAAGAGAGTGAATTGCGTCTAATCCAACACGTCTTCAACATAGGCGCGGATTATTTCAGCGACGCTCCAGGCTTGGGCAATACAGCCCCGGGGCGTATGAGGCCACTCCGCATCGAAAATTTCATAAACGGTCCCAATGCCGGCATACTGGAAGTGAAGGATCATCTCTCGCAAATATTTCCTGGCTTGGGCCTTGCCTTCCTGGCCTTTGAGCCTCACCAGGGCGGTTATCCAGGGTCCCAGCAGCCACGCCCAGACAGTGCCTTGATGGTAGGCACTGTCACGTTCGAAGCCATTTCCTTGATAAACCGGCCGATAGTGAGGGTCGTCCGGCGCCAGACTGCGCAGTCCAAATGGCGTCCGGAGTTTCTTGGTAATGGTCTCAAGCACCATTTTTGCCTGTTGTCCTTCCAAAAGAGGAAAGGGCAGACTCAAGGCAAAGATCTGATTGGGGCGGATGCCGGCATCCCGCATATCACCATTCACACAATCGTAGAGGTATCCGCCCTCTTTGTACCAGAAGAACTTTTGGAACCGATACCTCATCCTCTCTGCTCGCTGGGCGAATCGCTGGGCGGATGCTTTTTGCCCGACTGAAGTGTAGAGACATAGCAGTATGGCCAGGGCATTGTACCACAAGGCGTTGATCTCAACCGTGATGGTTTTGAAATCTCTGTCTCGCTGAACAATGAACTGATCGGCTGCCAGAGCGAGTGTTTGGATGAGGTCATCTTGCCCGGGCACTGTTTTGAGCAGCTCCAGCCGGCGGTTCTTTTCTTTATCCAAGAGCTTGTAGGCATCGCGTTCCCGGGGATCCTCGGTCGATACGACCACGCCCAGCTGATCCCCGGTTTCGAGTGTAACCCTGAAAAGCCCGTGGGTGAACAGATCCTCCTGAAAATCAAGACCGCGAACCTGCTCAACCCCATACTCGAAGTTGCGATACCAGTCAGGAGCCGGCTCGAAAGAGGCGCCGGGAATCTTGATGAACAGATCCGGTACCGAGTCGTAGGCTCGCACTTTGTAAAGGCCATTGCTTTGTTTATCCTTCTGCCGCCATCAGAGCGATTGCTGGATAAGTTTGGCGACAAGCCCGGTCCAGCCGGTTTGATGGGAAGCGCCCAACCCGGCACCGTTGTCGCCGTGAAAGTATTCATGAAACAAAATCAAATCTCGCCAGTGGGGATCTTCCTGGAACACTCGCCGGCCTCCGAAGATGGGGCGTTTCTGCTTTTCGTTTCGGAGGAAGAGGCTGATCAGGCGTCTGGAGAGGTCGCTGGCCACCTCCCCGAGGCTCAGTTCCCTGCCCGAACCTGTAGGGTGCTCCACCTTGAGGCTCTCCCCGAAGTACTCATGAAATTTCTGAAGCGATTCAATAAGCAGAAAGTTGATGGGAAACCAGACGGGCCCCCGCCAGTTGGAGTTCCCCCCGAACAGGCCGCTTTCGGACTCTGCGGGCTGGTAGCTTATGGTGTGGGTCTGATTCTCCACATGGATCGTATAAGGATTCTGTTGGTGAAACTTGGAAAGTGACCGGATGCCGTAAGGGGACAAGAACTCGTCTTCATCGAGCATGCGCTGGAGTATCCGAACAAGGCGATCACGGGTGATCACGGAAAGCAGCCTTCGAGACCGTTTCCCTGAGGCCTTGACACAGGCCATGCTGCCTTCGTCCCGGAGGTAACTCCGGTTGCGGAAGAACCAGTCGAGCCGCCGGTGGAACACCGGCATCCGTTCCAGAAGGTCCGGCTCGAGTGTCTCGACGGCCAGCAAGGGCATGAGGCCCACCAGGGAGCGGACCTTCAGGGGAACGATTCGTCCGTCAGGTATGTGAAGGGCGTCATAGAAAAACCCGTCTTCCTCATCCCACAGGCTCAAGCCGTGTCGGAACCTGCCGGTCATGGCATTGGCGATGCGCAGGAAATGTTCGAAGAATTTGCTGGCCGTATCCTGATAGACAGGTTCGGATTCGGCCAACTCCAGAGCGATCTTCAGCATGATCAGACAGTAGAAGCCCATCCAGGCGGTCCCATCCGACTGATCCAGATGGCCGCCCAGGGGCGAAGATGCACTGCGGTCAAACACGCTGATGTTGTCCAAGCCGAGAAATCCCCCTTGGAAGACGTTTCGCCCTTCCGCATCCTTCTTGTTGACCCACCAGGTGAAATTGAGGAGCAGTTTGTGAAAGAGCCCTTCCAGGAAGCTTCGATCCGACCGGCCGAACTCTTTTTGTTCTATTGTGTATACCCGCAAGGCGGCCCAGGCGTGGACCGGTGGATTCACGTCGCTAAAATTCCACTCGTAAGCAGGGAATTGGCCGTTCGGGTGCATGTACCACTCACGGGCCATGAGTTCCAGCTGTCGTTTTGCAAAGTCCGTATCCGCGAGAGCAAGAGGGATGCAATGGAAGGCCAGGTCCCATCCGGCATACCAAGGGTATTCCCATGTGTCCGGCATGGAGATGATGTCGAAATTGTTGAGATGCAACCACTCGTGATTTCGACCGTGGTGTCGGGTCTGTGGCGGGGGAGGCTGGCTGGGATCTCCTTCGAGCCATTGTTCGATATTGAAGTAATAGAACTGCTTTGTCCAGAGCATGCCGGCCAAGGCCTGGCGTTGAATCATCTTTTCTTCCCCCGTCATGCCCGGACCCTGAATCCCGGCATAGAAATCGTCCGCCTCCCGGAGGCGTTGGGCAAAGACATCATCAAAGGTCTGGAATGGATCGGCGAGATGCGATTGTGTGAGTCTCAGTCGGTATGTTCTTTCTCCTCCTGCAGGTACCTCGCTCCGGTACCAGACAGCCGCCTTGGTTCCTTCCAGGGCGGGATTGACTGCCCCTTTTTCCTGGTTCACGACATGGCGGTGAAATGCGTCCTTCACGTAGGAACTGTCGTTCGGAGCCTTGAATAAGCGCTCAAAGTTGGTCTCGTTTTCAGTGAACAGGAGTTCAGGAGTTCCTTCACCATAGAGGGAGAAGACGCCCAATCTTGGGTGTTCTGCCATCACCAAGGCTTGGTCCCCTTGGGCCTGGGCAGGTCGCAGGATCGGTTTTTCAGGCACATCCCCCATGGGGCCCGACGGATAGCCCCAACTCCAGGTGTTCCGGAACCAGACCGTGGGGAGCACATGGCAACAAACCGCCTCATGGCCGCGGTTTGTAAGAGTGACCCGTATGAGGATGTCGTCCTGATTTGCTTTGGCATACTCCACAAGCACATCGAAGTACCGGTCTTCATCAAATATACCGGTATCCAGTAATTCATATTCAAAGTCGTCAATGGACCTTCTTTCATTGACTTCTTTCAAATGGGTGTAGGGAAAGGCGTCATGAGGATACTTGTACAGCATCTTCATGTAACTGTGCGTGGGTGTGCTGTCCAGGTAGAAATAGTACTCCTTGACATCCTCTCCATGGTTGCCTTCGGGGCCGGTCAGGCCGAAAAGTCGTTCTTTCAAAATAGGATCCTGTCCATTCCAAAGAGCCAGGGCAAAGCACAGATACTGATAGCGATCACTGATTCCTGCAAGGCCGTCTTCATTCCAGCGGTAGGTCTTGCTCCTGGCTTGGTCGTGAGGAAAAGAGTCCCAGGCCGTGCCCAATTCGCTGTAGTCTTCCCGCACCGTGCCCCAGGCCCGCTCACTCAGATACGGACCCCATTTCTTCCAGTTTTCCTTTCGCTCTCGGTGCGCCAGGAGCCTTTGATATTCCTGGGAGGCTTTTCTTTGGGTCTGATTCATGGGTAACCCTCATTTTCCCCAAATTCATTCGTTTCGGTTCAAGGTGGTGACCTTCGACACTCAAAGGGTAAGCGAGCAGGGTATTCATAGGATTCAATGCGTCACTGGACAAAAAGATCCTCGAGTCCTGCGCATAGATCTTGTCAATATTATGGGCAAGGCATCGCAAATCCAGGACTGAGAAGCTGCCCAGGGTTTTTCCTTTGTCCGTTCGTCCTTCAAGCTCATAGTCAAACGTGCCAATTGAAAATCCAGCCTTTGTTTCTTCTCTCGTTTTTGCTGTGGATTGTCAAATTCAGGTCACAGGCATCTGGCTTCAGTGCCGGCCTATTATTTTTCGGATAGACCAAGAATGGGTTGGCAAGGGCAACCCTTGCGAAAGCAGGGGCGTTTGCATACTCTTGCCTCGTATGAAATTTCATTAAGTTTCTTCACTGATCAAACTGGCAGTCGTTGTTTTCAATGAACAACAAAACAGCTCAATCGTATATTGTGTTAAATATCAAATAATTATATGTCAGCCCTGCCAGCGGCAAGGGCTGACATCAAGACCTTCAGAGGATATCCATGCTCAAATTCGCCGCCAACCTCTCCCTACTCTTTACGGAATACGATTTCCTCGATCGGTTTCAGGCTGCAGCTGATAGCGGCTTCAAAGGGGTCGAGGTCCAGTTCCCTTATGCCTGGGATCCGGAAACTCTCGGCCGCAAGCTGAGCCAGTGCGGACTCCCCCTGGTCCTGTTCAACCTGCCTGCCGGGGACTGGCCGGCAGGGGATCGGGGCATCGCCTGCGATCCAGGGCGCAGGGACGAGTTTCTGGCCGGCCTGAACAAGGCCGTTGAGTATGCCCGGATTCTGGGCACAAAGCAGCTCAACTGCCTGGCCGGCATTCCTCCCCAGTCTATCAGCCTGGTTCGGGCTGAAGCCACTTTTGTGGAGAATATCCGCTCTGCTGCCGAAGTCTGCAAAACATCCGGCATTACACTGCAGATGGAAGCCATCAATACCCTGGATGTCCCAGGCTTTTTCTTCAACACAACCGCACAGGCCAGGTCGATCCTCCAGAAAGTCGGCTCGGACAACCTCTTCCTGCAGTATGATATCTACCACATGCAGATCATGGAGGGCGATTTGGCCCGCACCCTCCAGGCCAACCTGGAGAGTATCAGACATATCCAGTTGGCCGACAATCCAGGACGGCATGAGCCCGGAACCGGGGAAATCAACTACCCCTTTCTTTTCAATTGGCTGACTGCTATCGGGTACACAGGCTGGATCGGCTGCGAGTACTATCCAGCAGGCAGGACAGAGGATGGTCTGGGCTGGATAAAGCAGCTGCGGAATGGGTGATTTTCAGCAGGAGTCGGCTTGGAAAAGCAAGCCTCAGAAAGCAGTTGCAGTCAAGGGCTTGCTGTAGAAAGTGATTTGAAGTTTCAGTATACGTGCATCCTCCTGAAGCGGTTTTTGAAAAGGCTGCTTTAGGATGATTGGGTGCTCTTCCGCTACTAATTTGCCATAGTTCATCCATGGCAATTCCGACAAGTTCACAGATGAGCAGATTGTCCCGCGCCCGCTTCCGTCTTCGCTTGCCAGCTTCGCCGAGACAAGCTGAAGACTCGCTTGAGCCACTGAGTTCGCCGAGAGGTGCAGATTGAGGAAAGAGTTGTTTTCTTTTTACCCGGGCGGGAGGAAGATGCGTACTTCACATAGTCTGGAATGTCGACGATTTCTCCAGGAAAGAGCCGCTCAAGGAATTCGTCCTGAACAAGAAGTACAGCATTCTCTCGCACAGCGAGTTCTCTCGACAAGGTGGACTTACCGGCCCCCATCTTTCCGCAAAGAAAAAACACCTTTGCCTTGCAACTCATATCCATATTTCTAAAATTTCTTTAGATCATGTTCTTCATCATGTTAGATTTTGCAGCATAATTTTGTAGACTATATTTTATTTTGCCATTGGTTCAGTGGCTCTTTTGGGATTCGATTCAACTTTTTTTAGAATTTCAATAGTTTTAGCTTCAGGCAACCACTCAATTTTGCCGCTTGAAACGTCATAAACAGCTCCAACAACTTTAGTTTTATCGGCGTTTACTAAGTCACGGGAAACAGGACTATTCATAAACAAATCTTCAATTCCCTGCCAGATATTTTCCTCGATGGCGTAAGGAATTATTTCAGTACCGTGGACTTCAGGATGATCGGCAATTGCCTTTTCAACCGCAGGAGCAATGTTATCCACCAGAGGGGGGATATTCCTTTCCAACTGATGACCATGCCCCTGGATAGCATTTGTTACGGCAGTCACAGCACCACATTGCGTATGGCCGAGTACGACAAATACTGGAGTATTTACATGAGCCAAACCATATTCAACAGATCCTATCTCATCAACATCCAAAACATTCCCGGCCACACGGATAACAAAAATATCCATGATACCAACATCAAATAGTATCTCAACAGGAACTCTGGAATCAGAGCAAGTGATCACAGTGGCATAAGCATGATCTCCCTGGTCTTCTTTGCCTGCAAGAGCAAGACGGGCAGCATCTGCATGTGGTCTTGTAGCTTTACCACTGATAAAACGCTCGTTGCCGGCTTTTAGCATAGCTATTGCTTCATCCGGGCTTGGTTTCGTTACTTTGCTCCCATTTGCCAACGCTGATCCAAAAACCAAAAAAATTAAACAAATTGAGACGATAAGTGATTGAGCAATAGTTCTTTTCATTTTTCTTCCTACTTTGAGAGATTGATTAATTAGCATAGCAAACTTGATTTATTTCTCAAATTCAGACTTCGTACCTACATTACGTCTTTGAACCTTAAAGATTTAAAATAATTG
>CAZUMF010000126.1:0-12805 GCA_964621385.1 uncultured Desulfohalobiaceae bacterium | reverse complement strand
CACGATTGGCCTGGAAGGAAATCCTGAATGGACGTAGCGTATTCGGTGAACAGCGTGCCCATTCGCTTGACCTATGAGCGGTGGTACCACATTGTAGAGAACCACGATGATATGGCGAGCCATTTCCATGACGTGTTGGATACGGTCGAGAATCCACAGTTCATAACGCGTGGCAATCGGGGGACGCTCAAGGCTGTCCGAAACCTGGCAAGAGCAAGATGGCTGGTTGTCGTCTACCGGGAATTGTCCAATTCCGATGGCTTCATCATCACTGGCTATATTCTGCAGACCAAACCGAAAGGAGAAATCATATGGCGACGTCAGTAGTCACAGAGATTAAGGATATCAGGGCCAAATGCATCGCCATGATGCATGACGTTCTTGAACTACAAGAGAAGAGCGTATGGCTCGACTACGACCAGGAGGCAGATGTTCTGTATATAAGTTTCCGTAAACCACAAAGGGCCAAGAAAACAATTGAAATAGACGAGGATTTTTTGGTCAGAAAGGACGGTGACAGAATCGTTGGTGTTACCATCATGAACGCCAGTTTGCATCAATAATGGAGGCCAACCAATAAGGTTCCAGTCAATCACTCTGAGGCCGACTGAATTCTTTTTCTTGTTTTCTATGACAGAGATGAACCGATAAGTCACATGTCAGCTTTGCCTCTGGCAAAGCTGACACATAATTGATTGTTATTTATTGTAATATGCAACTATAGTGTTATGTTGTTCGTCGGGTACATCAACGACTGCCAGCTTGATCAATACAGAAACTTCCAGTTTCACGATAGATGACAGGATTGAGAACCGGTCACAGGGTTCTCTTGAGCGACCTCGCTGGGAGGCTCTTAGGTTTTCTTAGACAACCAAGAGCCGGAAGCGTTCGAGCGAAAGAGAGTTCTGTGACCGTTTCGTGGTTTTAACTGAAGTATCATACGAGACACAAGTCTGAAACCGGAAATCGGAGTGGAATGAGGACCATACAGGAAAACGTGGACGTGCTGGTGCCCGGCGGGGGCACGGCCGGCCATGTGGCGGCACTGCAGGCGGCCCGGGAGGGGGTGCGGACAGCCGTGATCGAGGCCGGGTCCATGCTGGGGGGGACCATGACCGCCGGCGGGGTGGCCATGCCCAACCATTTTTTCAGCCGGCACGGACCGGTGGTGCAGGGCATCGCCTGGGGGCTCTTTTGCCGATCCAAAGAGGTACAGGGCCTGTCTGTCCCCGACTGGAGGAAGCGCCGTCCCGTGGAGACTCCGGGCTATTACAGCTACATCAATGTGCCGGTCTACGCGGCTGTGGCCGAGGAAGCAGCCCTGAAGGCCGGCCTAGTTCTGCATTACCATGAGTTCATCAGCGAGGTGCAGGCGTGCGGCGATTTCTGGGAGGTGACCAGCCTGGGCCGCGGGGTGAAACGGATCACCACCGCCAGGGAACTCATCGACTGCAGCGGGGATTGTGACGTGGTGCGGGCCTTGGGGCTGCCGGTCTTGTATGACGATACCAGGCAGCCCGGCAGCCTGCAGTACACGATTGAAGGGATCGAGCACGAAGAGATCTGGGAGCAGGAGGTACAGGTTCTCTATGAGGAAGCCTTAGAGGCCGGGCTGATCGAGAAAGGCGATTTCGCCTATCCCAACATCCTGCCCTTCAAGGAGTTCCTGGACCGGGGCGGGCACAACTGCTCCCACATCTACGAGGCTGATACCTCGAATAGCGAGGGGCAGACCAGGGTCAATATCGAGGGCCGGGTCAGGATGCTGCGTATGTTCAATTTTCTGCGCTCTGCCATCCCGGGCTGCGAGCGGGCCGCGATCAAGACCATGGCGCCTTATGCCCTGGCCAGGGAAACCTACCGCAGTCTGCGGGAATACGTCATCAGCAAACAGGATTTCCTGGAGGCCAGGGACTTTGAAGACAGCGTCTGCAACGCCTTCAATTACGTGGATATGCACAGCCGGGAGCAGGGCTGCGAGTTGACCTTTCATCCGGATGAGACCCTGCTGCCCACTGTGCCGTTCCGGGCCTTGATTCCCAAAGGCAGTTCCCGTCTGACGGTTGCCGGGCGCATCGTCTCGGCCGAACGCTTCGCCCTGGCCGGGGTACGGGCCCAGTGCACCTGCATGGCCATGGGCCAGGCCATGGGGGCGGCTGCAGCCCTGGCCGTCAGGAAAAAATTGCCTTCCAGGGACATTCCCAGCCAAGACATCGTGGCCCTGACCGTGGAGCACGGGGCGGTGCCGCTTCAGACATAATCAGTGTACTGTGGCATGTGGCATTTCCACCCGGTTTCGGCCTTGTTCCTTGGCCCGGTAGAGGGCCAGATCGGCCCGGTGCAGCAGGGAATCGAGATCGTCCCCGTCCTCCACGGACTCGCAGCCGGAAATTCCGAAACTGGCAGTGATGGTGATCTGTTTGTCTTTGACGCTAAGCCGCGAATTCATGCCAAAAGATTGACTTTTTTGAGGGAAAAGAACGGCTTCGGATAGAGAACGTCTGCATTGGAGTATTTAACAATCAGGTACACAAGAAGGAGGTCGGATGCTGAAAATTTCCAAAGACACCACGCTGCAGCCGGAACAGATCCTGGACAAGGCGGTTGCCTTTTTCGGACCGGATGGCGAACAGCTCCAGGAAAAGGATCGCGACGCCTGCTGCGTCACCTTTGAAGGGGGCGGAGGATACGTGAGGGTCAGCGTAGCAGAAGAGGGTGACTCACAGACAGTTGATGTTGAAACCCGGGAATTTGAATATCAAGCCAGACAGTTTTTGAACAGACTGTAATATGACCCTCAGGGCGTCTCTCCCAGGGGCGGCCGCCGGTCGCAGACATAACTGTTGCCCGGGATGGCCTTGGCGTACTTTTTGACTTCGGCCGCGCGTTCGCTGATCTGGGCCAGGGAGGTTTTTCCGGCCACATGGAGATAGCCCAGGGAGACGGAAACCAGGGAGTGCTTCTTGTCCTCGCCGTCACGGCCCACGGCCTGGATCCAGCCGCGTTCCCAATCTTCCTGCTCGTAGTGGTAGCGGACTATTCTCCGAAAAAAGCGGAGCACGGCTGAACACAAGGTGGGGAGGTCGGCAGTGGAGGTGACAAGCACGAAATCGTCCCCCCCGACGTGCCCCAGGAAATCAGAGGCATGGCCGTAGCGCTTCTGGCAGCGTTCCAAAATCCTGGCGATCAGGAGGATCAGTTGATCGCCGGATTGAAAGCCGTAGACGTCGTTGTAGATTTTAAAGTTATCCAGGTCTGCGTAGACCAGAGAAAAGGTTCGCCCGGTCACGAGACGTTTTTCAACATCCGCCTCCAGGGCCACGTTTCCGGGCAGTCCGGTCAAAGGATTGGCCCCTTTGGCCATTTCCACCTGGAATTTGGCCATGGCGTCGATCAGGGACTGCATCGAGACGACCCCGAGATACTTGCCGTTGCTGGTGATGAGGATATCATCATAGGTTTTGAACGTGTCCCGGTGCATGGCTTTTTGAGTCACGGATTCCAGGGTGCTGTGTTCGTCAACGATCAAGGGATGCGGGTCCATGAGACTGTCCACGGTGCGTTTGTAATACAGGGCCACACCGTAGCGGGCTGAGAGCTGGCGATCCAGCTGATAGCTCATGAGCAGGCCGATGGGCCTTTCAGCTTCAAGCACCACAATGCTGGCCAGGGGGCCGAGATCGTCCAGCAGATTTCTGACATGTTCCACCGTGGATTCAGGACCCACGGTCTGGGCCTTTTGAGCCAACTCTTTGATGGGCAGGTTGCAGCGATGCCCTGAAAGCAGGGTCTGACGGTGTTTGAGTTCCAAGGAAATCGAGGTCATCGGCGGGGGGAAGTCCGGCCTGCAGAGATGAAAGCCCTGGCCATAATGCACTCCCAGATCGATGAGACAGCTCAGGGTCTCTGCGCCTTCAATGCCTTCGGCTATGATTTTGGACCCGATTTTATTGGCGAAGGTCACAAAGGTTTCCAACAGGGCCCGTTTGATTGGATCGGATTCGCAGCCCGCGATCAGAGACTTGTCGATTTTGATGAAATCAGGCCTGATTCTGGCGATGGAGAGCAAGCCGGAATAACCTGCTCCGGCATCGTCCACCGCGATGAGAAACCCCTGTTTGCGGTAATGCTCCAGGGTCTCAAAAAACAGGTTGAAATCCTTCACACAATGTTTTTCTGTGATTTCAAAGACCACATCAGTGGTTCTGATGCCTGCTCTGTGCAGGATCCTGGTTGTTTCTCCGGGGTTGAAATTCGGATCGGTCAGGGTCTTGGGGTGGATGTTCAAAAAGAGTTTTTGCCCGGTCTCCAGGTGGGCCAGGCAGTGGTTGATGGCCTTGTGCCGGCAGACGCTTTCCAGTTGGAAGAGGTTGCCGGATTCTTCGGCAAAATCAAAGAGAAAAAGCGGGGTGTGAAAGACGCTTCCTTCAGGGCCGCGGCTTAGGGCTTCCCAGCCGAGAAGGCGGCCGTTGCCGAAATCGACAATGGGCTGGTAGACAATCGAAATGTGGGATTGGACAAGGATCTCCTGAAATTGTCGGGTCAACTCCATGTCCTGCACATCGAAATTTTTCTGGCTCATACTCCGGGCTTCGGCCAGACAGCTGGAGAGCGAGGTCTCCCAGCCCATGTCCCTGGAGGAGTCCAGGGTCTTGGTGGCTTGCCCGACCCGAACGTTCACGGAATGCCCGGTTTGTTGAAAGATACACTCCAGCATGTCCTTCTGCACCGCCGAGCGCAGCAAAAAGGCCAGGTCCAGGCCTTGATCAGACATCTCCGTAGCATACCAGACCAGGGCCATCTCAACAGGTTCGACATCGATGAGTGTGGGGGAAATACCCTCAAAATATCCGTGATTCTGATCCAGGCTCCGCAGTATGCTCTGCTCGAGTTCGCAGCGGATATTTTCAGAAAACGGTTCGCCGTAGAGGTTCAAAAAGAGATGAAACCCATCGATCCGAAACACAATGGCCTGGATGGTTTTGGCCCAGGGCCTCGGGGCGAAGATCGCAGGCCGCTTGTGCACGGCTGAAGGGGCCGTGGCGTCGGCAACACTGAGCTGTTGCAAATGCCTGGTGGTTTCAAGATCCATGGAATCAAACGGTTTCCTCGGCACAGAACCTGGATCGGTCTTCGACCGGGCCTGTTCGGACCTCTTTCCGCTTCTCATGAGCATAGGGTCGGCCGGTGGCGTCGCAGGCCATGTCCGAGCGCCAGGTTGAGGTGCAGAGGATTTTGGATTGGTCACAGTTTGCAGCATACTTTTTGGCGATGTCATAGACTTCATGGAGGAGTCCCTGGTTCAGGGTGACGGGATTGAGCCCGAGCTTGATGAATTTCGTGTTTTGCAGGTGGAGGGTGTTTTCAGAAGCCTCCAGGCGCGGGTTGCGGTAGGAGCGGATCTGTGCACCGGTCAGATCGGCGACGAGCCGGGCCAGGTCCCGCACCTTGTGGGTCTCGGTCACCTGGTTGAAGATCTTGACCCGCTCGCCTGGCGCGGGCGGATTGCACACGGCCAGTTCCAGGCACTTGACCGTATCCTGGATATGGATAAAGGCCCGCTCCTGCCCCCCGGATCCGTAGACGGTCAAAGGATGGTCAATGGCCGCCTGCATGAGGAAGCGGTTCAGGACGGTGCCGTAATCGCCGTCGTAGTCAAAGCGGTTGATCAAGGCCTCGTCCAGGAGGGTCTCCGGGGTGTTCGTGCCCCAGACAATGCCCTGGTGCAGGTCCGTGACCCGGACTTGGTCGTTCTTGTTGTAGTAGTAGAAGAACAGGGCGTCCTGGGTCTTGGTCATGTGGTAGACGCTTCCAGGGTTGGCCGGATAGAGGATTTCCATCTCTTTTTCCTGACCGTCCACATCGACCTTGATGGTCAAATAGCCTTCAGGAATGGGCATGTCTGCGGAGCCGTACCCGTAGACCCCGGTGGTGCCCAGGTGGACGAGATGGATGTCCAGGCCCGACTCGACAATGGCGGCCAGGACGTTGTGCGTGGCGTTGAGGTTGTTGTTCACGGTGTAGCGCTTGTGCCAGGACGATTTCATGGAGTAGGGGGCCGCCCGCTGCTCGGCAAAATGGATGATGGCCCGGGGCTTTTGGTCTTTGATCAGGCTGAGCAGGCGATGGTAGTGTTCGGACAGATCGATCATCTCGAATTGCAGGCGCCGGCCGGAGATTGCTTCCCAGGTCTGCAGGCGCCGGGTCATGCTCCGGATCGGGGTCAGGGAGCTGCACTCCAGTTCCACGTCGATTTTGCGCCGGGACAGATTGTCCACTATGGTGACATCAAACCCGGCCCTGGAGAGATGCAGGCTTGTGGGCCAGCCGCAAAAACCGTCGCCGCCCAGGACAAGAATGGTGTTGTTCATAATCAACCTCGTTGTGAGTTGTGAATGGGTGCACATGGGCTGAAATCAAACTTCGTACCGACATTAAGGCTTTGAAGCTTAACACATTAAAATAATTAGCAATATTTGAAATGTTGTAAAAAGGACAAATATCGAAATTCGAAGCACGAAATCCGAAATTTGAATTTCGTGCTTGTTTCGAATTTCGGGTTTCGTGCTTCGAATTTTCAATAAGCAGATAGTTATCCAAAAAAAAACTCAAACTTTAGCTCTTGGTGAAGAGCTCTGGGAATGATTCTCTACGTCCTGCTTGTTACGCATTTTTTACGATCATATATCGATCTCATGTCAGCTTTGCCTCCGGCAGGGCTGACATATAAGTAAATGAAGTTTCATACGGGCGTTGGAGGTTCAATATTCTTATAATCAGCTGGATTTACTGACCTCTGACCACTGACTACTGACCTCTGGCGGCTGCAAAAGGATTTTTTGCAGCCGCATCTGGCCGGTCCGTCATGAAAATTCAACAGAATTGAAACGTGAATGTCACCTTGTTGGGCGAGATTAGACTCTGTGGAGAGAGTGCAGTGAGTATCACACCATCAGTCCCAAGGAGGTATCTATGCACAGCAAGGTTCTGAAACGAAGTGCGGTTTTTCTGGCGGCCCTGTTCCTGTTCATCCTGTGGGCGGCTGCCCCGCTCGCAGCCAAAGAGGCCAAGTATGTCTTTCTCCTGATCGGCGACGGCATGGGCATCCCCCAGCGAACCGCGGCTGAACAGTACATTGGAGAGACACTCGTCATGAACACCCTGCCAGCCCAGGGTATTACCAGCACCCATGCCGCGGACCGGTTCATCACCGGATCGGCTGCCTCAGCCACGGCCATGGCCTCCGGCCTGAAAACCAATATCGGGGTGGTGGGCATGGATCCGCAGCTCAAGTCCGTGAAAACCCTGGCTGAAATGGCCAAGGAGAAGGGGATGAAGGTCGGCATCGTCTCCAGCGTGTCCATAGATCATGCCACGCCGGCCGCTTTTTACGCCCATGTCCCCAAACGCGGTCAGTATTACGACATTGATGTGGCTCTGGCCTCGAGCGATTTCGACTATTTCGGTGGCGGCGGTCTCAAGGATCCGGCCAACAACCGCGATAACTCCGAAAACTTTCAGGGAAACGCCCTGGAGCTGGCCAAGAAGAACGGGTTTACCGTGGTCAGTGACAAGGAAGACTTCATGGCTCTGGACTGCAGCGCCGGCAAGGTCCTGGCCTACAATGCCTGGCTGCAGAACAGCGGGGCTTTGCCCTATGACATGGATGCCCGTTCCCAGGACATCACCCTGCCCGAGTTTACCCGGAAAGGCATTGAACTGTTGGACAATGACAATGGGTTTTTTCTGATGGTGGAAGGCGGGAAGATCGACTGGGCCTGTCATGCCAATGACGGCAAGGCCTCGATCCAGGATACCCTGGCCTTTGATAAAGTGGTTGCGACCGCCCTGGATTTCTACGAACAACACCCGGAGGAAACCTTGGTCGTGGTCACGGGCGACCATGAATGCGGCGGCCTGACCCTGGGATTTGCCGGGACCAAATACGCCACCAATTTCGACGTGCTGAGCAAGCAGAACATTTCTTTCCGGAAATTCACCAACGAGGTTCTGGCCGATTTCAAAGACAAGGGAGAGCAGGCCACGTTTGCAGCCATGAAACCCTTGATCACCGAGTACTTCGGCTTGAAGTTCGACGCGGCGCCCGGAGACCCCATGGGTCTGAAAAGTCATGAGGCGGTCAAGATCATGCAGGCCTTTGAGCGCAGTCTGAGCGGTGATGCCGAGTCGTCCTCCGATCCTGAGACCTACCTGCTCTATGGTGGATACGATCCCCTGGCCGTGACCCTGACCCATATCCTGAACCAGAAGGCAGGCATGGCCTGGACATCCTACAAGCACACCGGCGTGCCGGTGACCACTTCAGCTCAGGGCGTCACAGCCGAGGTTTTCAACGGGTCCTACGACAATACCGATATCGCCCTGAAGATCATGCAGGCCATGGGGCTCGAACCTACAGTGCGCTATACAGCCCAGACAGAGGAAAAGGCCCTTGTGGCCCAGCAGTAAACGGGTCTCTCCAGACGCCGGGGGGGTCCTCAGGCCTGTCCCGCGGCGGTTGCGCCTTTCCACGCGGCTGTGGCATTGAACCACTCCGGCGGTTTCTGCTTTGGTCATCCCGGACAGGGCGGCAGGGCGTTTTTCCCTTGCCGCCCTTGCTGTTTCCTTGTTCGAATTTCCAACTTCCATCACGAGGGTATTGCTCATGGTTCCCCAGTGGCTGCATTGCAATCGGGACGGACTCCTGGTCTTGGTCTTCGCCTGCCTGTCCTTTCTGGTCTGGATGATCCCCACTGGATATGAAGGTGCGGTGGATACCGAGGCCGTTCGCTGCCGGGGACGCATTCTGGCAGTTGACAACAGCCAGGTCCAGGAGATGGGCATGGTCAAAGCCGGGGACCAGGGAGTGACTCTGAAGATCCTGGACGGCCCTTTTCACGGCCGGACCTTCCAGGCCGACAACCAGCTCCTGGGGCAGATGGATCGGGACACGTTCTTCAAGCCCGGAGACACGGCCCTGGTGGTCCTGACCCTGGATCAGCAGGGAAAGGTCGTCTATGTCAATCCCCAGGAGCATTACCGGCTGGGATTGGAACTGCTGCTGCTGGGGATGTTTGCGCTTTTGCTCATGGCCTTTGGCGGGTGGACCGGGGTCAAGACCCTGCTGTCCTTTCTCTTTGCCGGGCTCGTGCTCTGGAAGCTCCTGGTGCCGCTTCTGCTCAAGGGGTTCGATCCCATCCTGACCGCCCTCGGGATTGTGGCCTTGCTGGCCGCAGCAATCATCTTTCTTGTGGCCGGGGTCAACCGCAAGGGGCTGGTCGCCTTTTGCGGTGCCTTTCTCGGCGTGCTCACCAGTTGTCTCATGGCCGCGGTCTTCACCAAGCAGTTTCATCTGCACGGGGCTGTGCTGCCCTTTGCCGAGACCCTGCTCTATTCCGGGTTTGCGCATTTGGATCTGACAAAAATCTATGTCGCGGCTGTTTTTCTGGCCTGCTCCGGCGCGGTCATGGATCTGGCCATGGATGTGGCCGCGAGCATGCATGAAGTGGTCGTCCGGCATCCGGGAATCAGCCGGAAGGAAGCCTTTATCTCCGGAATCACTGTGGGCCGGGCGGTGGTCGGAACCATGACCACGACTTTGCTGCTCGCCTATTCCGGCAGTTTCCTCACTCTGCTCATGGCCTTCATGGCCCAGGGCGTTCCCCTGGCCAATACCTTTAATCTTATCTATGTGGCGGCCGAGGTGCTGAAAACACTGGTCGGCAGTTTCGGTCTGGTGACTGTGGCCCCGTTCACCGCCCTGATGGGCAGTCTGCTGCTCCCTGAAAAAATTCATTGAATCGAGAACAAACCGTCAAACCGGCGGCACAATCATGGTTCACCCCATTGCAAGCGTCTGTCAATGAAAGATATGGAGGTGTATCATGAGCCAATCAGGCATGTCCGTGGACCTGCATGTACATTCCAAGTACTCCAAGCGTCCATCGCAGTGGTTTCTGCAAAAGATCGGCTGTCCGGAAAGTTTTACCGAGCCGCTGAAGATTTATTCCACAGCCAAATCCAGGGGGATGGATCTGGTGACCATATCGGATCATAACACCCTGGCCGGAAGCCTGGAGATCGCTCACCTGGACGGGACCTTTGTGAGCGAGGAGATCACCACCTATTTCCCGGAGGATGGGTGCAAAATTCACGTCCTGGCCCTGGATATCTCTGAAGCCAATCATGAAGACATCAGCCGCTTGCGCTCAAATATCTACGAACTGCTCGCTTATCTGCGCGCCGAGGGGATTCGGCATATCCTGGCCCATCCCTTGTATGACATGAACAACCGTCTTTCATTCGAGCATTTCGAGCGCTTGCTTCTTTTGTTTCAGCATTTTGAGCTCAACGGATCCAGAGACGGGTATCAAAACCGCATCCTGCAGCATATCCTGGAGAATCTCACCGAGGAGACAATTTCCAGGCTGGCCGACAAACACAACGTGGAACCAGTCGGGAGCCGTCCCTGGATCAAGTCCCTCACTGCCGGATCAGACGACCATTCCTCCTTGAACATCGCCCGGGCCTGCACCTTTATCCCCGGGGCTCGAAGCAAGGAGAGCTATCTCCTGGGCCTTGATGAGCACAGGGCCGAAGCCCGGCTCATGGAAGCGACTCCCAAGACCATGGCCCACAATCTCTATGGAATCGCCTATCAATTTTACAAATCCAAGTTCAGCCTGGAAGCCTATATCCCCAAGAATCTTATGCTGCGCTTTGCCGACGGGGTCCTGACCATACCAGAAGACGAGCGGGGCTTGTGGCGCAAGCTGCAGGAGTTTTTCAGCAACCGCAAGACATTGTTCAACGCGCTCAAATCCGATTCCGACACCCTGAGCGCGGTCATTCAAAACAAGGCCCAGTCTGTGATTGCTTCGAACCCGGATTGGCGGAACGTCCTGAACAGGGCGGATCAGGTCCCGGGAAACGTTGAGGAGAAATGGTTTGCCTTTGTGAATGAAGTGGCGGATGAAGTGCTGCGCTATTTTGCGGACAGTCTGCTCCAGGACCTGTCCAGGGCCAATCTCTTCAAGATCTTCCAGGTTCTTGGCTCCGCCGGATCGCTGTACACCCTGCTGGCCCCGTACTTTCTTTCCTACCGGCTGTTTATCAAGGACCGGCGCTTTGGTGAGAGCTGTTTCAGGGCGTACGGGAACCGCCCTGCCGAATCACAGGAAACCGTGACCCGAATCGCCCTGTTTTCCGATACCTTTCATGAGGTCAACGGGGTGGCCCTGACCCTGCAGATGCAGCTGGCCATGGCCCGGAAAAACAACAAAGACCTCCAGATACTCACTTGCTGCCATGAGGACAGTCCGCAAGAGGTCATGAATTTCAAACCCATCGGGGGGTGCGATCTGTCCATTTATCCAGGGTTGAAACTGAACTACCCTCCTTTCCTCACGATGCTGGACTATTGCTATAAGCAGAACTTCACCCAGATTCAAAACTCCACACCCGGGCCCATGGGTCTGGCCGCGTTAGGCATCGCCAGGATTCTGGAACTGCCCATTTACGGGACCTATCACACGGATCTTCCCCAATACGCGTCCAAGCTCACAGGTGATTTTGAAATGGAAGAGATGATGTGGCGTTTTGTGGTCTGGTTCTACAATCAAATGGACGGGGTGTTTGTCCCATCACAATGTACCGGGGAGGAACTCGTCAAACGGGGGGTCCACAGGGAAAAGATCCGTTGCTATCCGCGGGGGATCGACATCGAGCATTTTCATCCCCAGAAACGGAACGGGTTTTGGCAGCGCCGCTATCAGCTCCAGACAAAAGGGACCAAACTGATCTATGTCGGCCGGATTTCCAGGGAAAAAGGTCTGGATACCCTGGCTACCGCCTACAAGGCGGTCCAGGATCAAGAGCAGCAATGCCAGTTGATTATAGTGGGGGATGGGCCGTATCTCCAGGAATTCAAGCAGGAGATGGCCGGAACCCGGACGGTGTTCACCGGCCCCTTGTTCGGCGAGGATCTGGCCCAGGCCTATGCCTCCAGTGATGTTTTTGTCTTTCCCTCTGGCACGGATACCTTCGGCAATGTGGTCCTGGAGGCCCAGGCCTCCGGTCTGCCGGTCATTGTCACGGACCAGGGCGGCCCCCGGGAGAATCTGCTCGTCCAGAAAACCGGTCTGGTGGTCCCGGAGGGAGACAGTCAGGCCCTGGCCTCGGCCATGCTCTTCTTCATGAACCGCCCTGACAGACTGGAGGCCATGAAGCAGGAGGCCCGGCACTACATGGAAGGTCGATCCTTTGAATCTTGTTTCCTGCAGAGCTGGGATCTGTATGCAGAAATTTGACCTGTGCACCTTTGCAGCCGTGGTGTTCCTTGTGCTGGTGATCACCGGCTGGTGTCGCGTCTGTCCTGCTGCATCCCACACTTATCTCCAGATTCAGGAGGATGGAAAACTGTTCTTTGACTGGCGTCTCGTGGAACAGGAGGGTCAGGTCCGGATCGTTTCCAGCAATGATGCCGTTCGATATGTGAATGTCTGCCTCCCCACCGGGGAGACCCTGGAATGGAAAATGAAAGGACCGGAGGTGGACATCCGTGCGGTGCGTCATGGTCGAAGCCTGGTGATTCAAGGAACGCGTCAGGGCAAAGCCTATGAACACAAGCAGGCCGTGGGAGAATTGCCCTGGCGACAGCCCTTGTCTTTTTCCCTGCGGCCCCTGCTTGATGGGAAACGGACAGGCTGCCGCTTCTGGATGATTCATCCGGAAAGCCTCAAGGTGCATAAACTGTTTGCAGAATCCGGTCCTTCAGAGTCCGTGTCCATCAAGGGCCGGGAGTATG
>CAZUMF010000125.1:0-12869 GCA_964621385.1 uncultured Desulfohalobiaceae bacterium | reverse complement strand
ACGACTTCAAAACAAGACCCGCGAGCAATATAGAGAAATTGAATATACTCTTTTGTAGATTGGCGGCCTTTCCCCTCGGCTATGTTCATTGAAATGCTTGTACTGGCTGCCTCGATTTGTTCAATGAGCCTGTAATGTTTTCGGGGAGCATCTAAGCGATCAATGGCTTGAATTACATTTACAGCAAAATCAACAGCCTTTTGCCAAACATGAAGATCCTGAAAGCTGAAATGAGCTTCCTGTTCCATCTGTCTGTTTCCCTTAAAGGCTCACCAGCTTATCGCCTCAACAACTCTCAATACCACGCTTCGCCCCTTTCAGGGGCAGGGAGCGCACCTGAGTAAATGTTCAAGCTTGAACACCTGGTGGTTATAGATGGCTGCGGTTTTGCTGTCAAGTCTTTTGGGCGAAGACATTGATTTTTTGGTCCAGGCTGTGGCCCGGATCAATTTGCGGAGCAGGGCTGGGAGAGTGAGGGAGGTTTCCGGATCGGAATTGTCGCCAGGGCCGTATAGATTCTCGCAGGCAGGGGTTAAAAACGGGCCGAGACCTGAAATTCAACAATATTGTTTTCATAGTCATATTCGGCGATATCAGAATTCCGGTTCAAGTAGGAATAGCCCAGGCTGGCCTGGAGAAATTTCCAGACAGGGCGGGACAGCCTGATTTGACCTTGCAAACGGTCGTCATCCCGGCTCCGGACGCCCTGATAGACCTCATATTCGTAATCGGCATATTCTCCGGAGAGGTTGAGGCGCCAGAGTTGGCCAAGCTCCTGTATAAGGCCAAGGCGGACCGCGCTGAAGGTGTATTGGGTGGCTTGGTCGTAGGTGGAGGCGTATTGTCGCCGCTGCAGCCCAAAATTCAAAGTAGTTTTGGGTCGAAGGGCATAGGCGAGCAGCACGTCGGCGACCCAGGTGGCGTCTTCTTCATACTCTTCGCCGTTCCAGTCCCGACTGTTTTCATAGTCCTGATACCCAAGACCGATCTTCAAATCCCCGGAAAGCTTGGCGGTGGCGTCCCAGTGCAGACCGGTCAGCAGGTGATGATCCATGTAGTCCTGGGAGTTCCCCGAGTCTATCTGATTCCCGTTCAGGATAAACCCGTCGTTTTGTTCGGGATACATCCTGAAGGCCACTCGATATTCCAAAAGCACCGAGGTCTTGGGCAGAAACCGATAATACCAGGTCACGGCAGGCAGGTGTTCGGTCTTGTCCTGCCATTCGTCTCCATCGCTCCGGAAACGTTCAATAAAATTTCCATAGGAAAAGGCCAGGCGGAACCTGTCGTAAAAGCGGTACTCCAGTCCGGCTGAAAATGTATTGTTCCAGCGCTTGGTCTGTTCTCCCAGATTGAACTCTTCTTCTGATCCATACTGGTCCTCAGTGTAGCGGAAAGCATCATTCATCCGGAGACTCACCCTGTTGTTGAGTTCCTTGAAAAAGCGGCCGTACAGATCGAAGCTGTTGTAATCTTCACCGTCACCGGTTCCAAAGCTGAAATAACTCGTATCAAACCCAAACTCCAGATGCCGTGTTCTGAGGGGCTCCAACCCGAAACGCGCATTCACCGACAAGTTGAGGGTATGCACCCAGTCTTCGGTCTCATTGTCCGGGTCGAGAAAAATATTGTCGTTCCATTCGCTTGAATAGCTGAGTGTCGGGGAAAGGGTAAATTTTCCGAATTTCAGCGTGTCCCCGCCGATATTCATTTGCCCGAAAGCGTGAGCAGGAAGCACAAATAGACAGAAGCCAAGGAATAAAGCAACAACCAGAAAGTCTTGTTTCGGCACCATGTTTTTTCTCCTTTTGTGGACATCACACAGAGAGTCGGTGATGATAAATCAATTCAGCCATGCCTCTTTTTGAAAAGAATGTCAAGGGTTCATGTTTCATTTTCTTTATCTGTC
The DNA here is from genome assembly GCA_964621385.1 of uncultured Desulfohalobiaceae bacterium. GTDB lineage: Bacteria > Desulfobacterota > Desulfovibrionia > Desulfovibrionales > Desulfothermaceae > JAABTT01. The sequence goes on along the minus strand of CAZUMF010000125.1, from coordinate 10,960 downwards.
CCGGCCTCCTCCGAGGTGATTGACCATTCTCTCGGCTTCTGCCTCGGGCAATGATTTTGCAAGGAGCTTATTGATTTTTTTGCGGAGACGGGGCCTTTGATCCAGGACCTCTGCAAAAAGCTCCAGCATCCGAGTGAGGCCTTGTTTGCGGGTCTTCGGCCGGGAGGCGTCCAGAACTTCAAGGTGAAACCTTCGGGGTCCACTCTTTCCCAGGCCGGTTTCCGGGGCCGGCGGTTGTGATTCTGCGCCGGCTGATACGTGGTGTCGAGGCAGATGGCGGCTCCTCCAGAGCCAGTAGCTTCCAAGCCGATACAGCAATTCCGGGTCATTGGGCCGGAGGGCTCGGGCCATCTCCCGGGCTCGTTCTGCCTGTTGTTTCGCCCGAATCCGATCTCGACCGGGACGGCTGCCGGCACTCAGGTACAGGGCCAGACGGTACCAGGACCAGGCACGGACAGGATTGTACTGGAGCGACGTCGACCAGGTCTCCAGAATGCGATGTGTCAGGTCCTGTTCCTCCTGCGGATCAGTCTGGTCGGATGCCTGTATCGTCCTGAGTTCTCGGCCAAGCGTATAGGCCAGTTTGATATAATAATCTCCGTTTTCAGGCTGATACCCGACGGCCTTTCGAATCTCTGCTGTCGAGGGGGTCTTGTCGCGGCGTAATGTGGAATTGACCCGGGTCGAACAATGGGCTTCGGCCCAAAAGAAAGACCAGCTTTCCCATGCGATCCAGGCGGTTGCGACAAGCAAGGCGCCAAGGATCAAAAAAGACAAAAAAATCCTGGATGTGGAGAGGTCCATGTTACATCTCCCCGGGGACCTGCTGGAGCGCCCGCCGGGAGACGGCGGTGAGAGCGAGCAGGGTGAGGGCATTGCCCGGCATCTGGAGACTGAATTCAACAAAACTGTGCAGTCCGGCAAAGACCAGGGTCCCGATTCCACCCAGGCCCAAGCCAATGCTGGACCTGCTGGTAGTGTTCCTGAGCCGGCGGAGACACCCCAAGATCAGGAAGACATAGCCGCTAAGGACCAGAGAGCCGCCAAGGAGGCCTCCTTCCACGATCACCTGGAGCCAGTCATTGTGCAGGTACTTGAGCTGGGTCGGGTAGAGAGTGGCGGGTTTGACCAGAGGATAGACCTCTTCAAAGGTGCCCATACCCGTGCCGGTCAAGGTGAAATCCGAGATGAGCGGAGCCGCGGACCGATAATACAACAGGCGCAATTCCTGGGACGGATGGTACCAATCGATACGCAGAAAGCGCTCCAGTACCGGTTCTACTCCCATTTGAAGCGCATAGGTTCCGGCAATGAAAAGACAGAAAAACAAGAGGAGAAGAAAGCCTCGACGCTGTCTTTTGGATAGGGCCAGACCGGCCATGAGCATCAGGGACACGGACAAAGCGAAAATGGCCCCTCTGGAGGCGGTAAAAAAAAGGGCCAGGATCATCAGTCCGATCAGGAACATGAGCAGGCCGTTTTTTTGGGTCCTGGATTCACGTTCGTTCAGGCTTTGAAGCATGCGCCGATACCAGGAGGCTTGCTTCCGGGATGCGGTGGCTGGCTTGTGATCTTCGGTTCGGGCATAGAGGAAGCCGCAGCCCATGGGAATGATCAGGCCTAAATAAAACGCGAAGTGATTCGGATTGATGAAGGTCCCGGACACCCTCAGATCGTGTCTGAATGAGGGCCACCAGAGGATATGCCAGTGCCCGGAAAAGGTTTCGATAAGCCCGTACAGTGAACAGGCGGCCCCGAAAACAATCAGGCTTTTGATCAGTGCGAAATGGTCGTGCCGGGTCGGGAACGCTGCACAGACCAGAAAGAAAAAGCCCAAGTACGCGGAAAGCTTTAGGAAAAAAATTTTGCTTTCAAAGGGAAGCAGGGACAGGGTCATTGACGGCTCTGCATCGACTGCCCCGGGATTGATCAGATCCGCGGATCTTTGAATGGCGGCGGCCGTGGGGCTGAGCAGAGCAACCCAGACCTGGGGCAGGGGAAGAAACTGGAGCAGGGTATAGCCGCAAAAGAGGCCCAGAAAAATTCCGGCCGCTCCGGTTTGGGAGATGAAATCCAAGAGGGCGGCGTTCCGGAGGCGCGTGTGATACGCGGTGCGCAGCAGCATCAGGGCCACAAGACCGCAAACAGTCAACTCAAGGACACAGGTGCTCCAGACATGGACTCCTCCGAAAAAAAGCACGGTCAGAAACAACAGCAGGATGATATGCAGGCGGACAACTCGTTCCAGCATCTTATTTTTCGGGAGGCATCAAGGGCTATTGACTCCGATCTCTTTTTTTCCGCCGTTTCTTGCGTTGCTTTTCATTATCCTGGCCGTAGTAGTAATAATAATACTGGTAATAATAATAGGGTTCGCGCCCCATATCCACAGAGTTCAAGCTAGTCCCCAACATTTTGATCTGCATGGAGTTGAAAATTTCCACAGTATTTTTGACCATTTGCTTTTTGGTCTCGGCGGCCATGATCACGAGAATCACCCCGTCAGAGAGCTGCGAAATGACTGCCGAGTCGGTCACGGCCACTGCCGGGGGGGAGTCGATCAAGATTCTGTCGTACTCTTTGCGGCAATTCTGAAGAAAAGCGCGCATCCGGTCCGAACCCAGGAGTTCTGAAGGGTTGGGGGGGATCGGCCCGCTCGGAAGGACATACAGGTTTTCAATGTTTGTTGAGCGGATCGTGTCCGGGGCTTCTGCCGATCCGGTCAGGAGATGGGTCAACCCCACTTCCCGATCCAGGTTGAAGATTTTATGCAGACGGGGGCGCCGCAAATCGCAATCAATGAGCAGGGTTTTTGATCCGGATTGGGCCATGGTTGCGGCGAGGTTCACGCAAGTGATGGTTTTCCCTTCCCGGGGCGACGGGCTGGTGATCAACATCAATTGAGGCGGTCCGGCTGCAGAGGAAAACAAAACAGCTGAGCGAAGAGTTCTGTAGGCTTCGCTGGCGGCGGCTTTCGGGGTATGGGCGACCACTATCTCCGGATATTCAGCCACAGGATCGTCAAGGTCTTTGGCCATCGGGACGGGATTGAAGTAGGGCAGGCCGAGACGTTTGATATCTTCCGGTGATTTGACGGTATTATCCAAATATTCCAGGGAAAAAGACAAACCCAGACCAAGCATCAGGCCCAGTACCGCCCCCAGAAAGATGTTTTTGGGCTCGCGGTTGATCGGCTGCGAGGGAACGGTGGATTGGTCGATAATCCGGATTTTGCTTGAGGTGATTTGATCTTGAGAGAAGGTGGCCTCCTTGAAACGCTCAAGCATGATATCCAAGGTCTCCCGGGCCTGCTCGGCTTGCTTTTTGAGCATCTGGAACTCAACGGCCTTTTTGTTGAGGTTGGAGGCGTCCTGCTGAAAACTTTTCAAATTGTCCCGGACCGAAGATTCCCGGGCCAGGGCCAGTTCATATTCGGTTCTGGTCGCATCGACAAATTTTTTGAGTTCAATGGCTTGCTGCCGTTTTTTGGTCTGAAGATCCGATTTCAAATTGACAATGGTGGGGTGATTCGGTCCATATTTCTTTGAAAGTTCAGACAATTTGCTTCTTATTTCAAAAATTGCGGATCGAATATCCTGCAGGCTGGGATTGGTTTTCAGAATAGACGACGATTCCAGGAGAACCGGGTTGTTCAAGACCTTTTTTGCCTGATGGTAGCGGTATTCCGCCTCCACACGCTCATTCTTGGCTTTCGTCAGGCGACTCTTGAATTCCAGGATTTTTTGGGTGGTCAATTCCCCGGTTTCTGCAGATTCAGAGGTTAAGATTTCATGTTTTTCCTTGAATTCAAGAATCTTGAGTTCGGCCTGTTCAGCCTTCATCCGTTCTTCATTGATCTTGGTATACAACCATTGAATGGCCTGCTGGGTGTTCTGGGTCCTGGTCTCCAGGTCGTATTCTTTATAGATTTGGGCCAGGGCATTGGTGGCCCGGGCTGCCAATTGCGGATCGTGGGCCGTAAAACTGAGGCGGACGATGTGTGAATTTTTTGCCTTGGAGACATGAATCCTGCGCATGGCTGCATTCACATACGGGCGTAAGTCCTTATCCTGCTCAGTATCTGAGCCGGAAGAATCGAAGGTGATTTTCTGTTTAAGAGCGGAGTGCGACGGGGGGGCTGTTTCCTGACCGGTGTTGAGAACAGCCATAAGCTCCTGGATTTTTTCCAGTGCCATTGCTTTGATTTTGCGCCAGGCCAGCGCCGGAGCCCACGGCTTGAAATATTTCTGGGTATTGAATTCGGGATGAGCCGCCAAATTCAGTTTTTCGACCAGTCTTTTGGCGATGGTCCGTCCCTGGATGATTTGAAACTCTGTTTCAAAAAATTGGAGTCCTGGGCTGCTGTTGAGAAAGAGATCCTCGAGGTACATTGATTTGGGGTTGTTTTTTTCAATGACCAGCTTGGCAACCCCTCGATACAAAGGTTCTTTGGAGTAGAGCAAGACGATGGAGGAAACACAAAATACCACAAAACAAAAAAGAACGGTCCATTTGTGTTTGAAAAGAATCTGCAGGTATTCTCGAACCTTGTGCTCGTCTTCCTGCCAGTGGCCTTCAGTCCCGATGAACTGTTCCGTCATTCCCCCTCCCGGGTGTGCTTCAGCGGATTTTCAAAAATCAAAAAAAACTTTCCGGCACGACCACGATATCTCCGGATTCCAGCAGGAGGTCTTTTTCCTTGAGTCCTTTTGAGATGATGGCGTCCACATTGACTTGAAATATTGTATCTTCTTTTTGGCCGCGCCGGATCACCCGGACTTTGTGTTTGGCGGCTATCCTGGTGAATCCTCCGGCTTGACCGATCACTTCCACCAAGGTGGCATCTTCTTCCGGGAGTTGAATTTTGCCGGGTTTTTTTACCTCGCCCATGACAAAGACTTGGAATTTTTTCTCGTGGGGGAAATAGATGGTGTCGCCGTCAACCAGCAGGAGATTGGATGGAGCTGAATCCTGCTCGATGAGTTTGGCCAGATCGATCTTGATCGCCACCTTTTTTTGGCTGTTGGGGAGTTCTCGGATCAGTATGATCTGATTGCGGTTTTTGATGAAATCACTCCCGCCTGATTTGAAGATGAAATCCAAAATCCGGTCCCCGGGCTTGATATGGTAATAGCCCGTCTTCTCGACAGCACCGACGGCCAAGACTCTTTTGCTTTGGTAGGTTTGTAGCAGAACATTGACATGCGGATCGAGAATAAACTGATGATCAGCCAATTTGTTCTTGATGAGCCGTTCAATCTCCATCCGGGTCATGCCCCGGACAGAAAGCCGTTCAAGCAAAGGCAAGAAAATACAGCCGTCACTCATGACCTTATACGTCTGATTGAACTGGGGATCTTCCTGGACTGAAATACGCAGGGTATCACCAGGTCCGACTTGGTATTCAAAGCCTATTTCACGGGGTTGTGGATATTTGTCCACATACTGCTGAACAGAGAGCATTTCCCTGTTTTGCAAAAACTCGGCAATTTCAGGCTGATTTCTACGTTCTTCAGGTTCTTCCTGGAATTCATTAATGTCCTGCATGCCCTCGTAGCCGATGGTTTGAAAATCTTCCGGAGTGGCGGTGCGCACTTGAACCACCTGACCACCGCCAGTACAGGCTTGAATCCCAAGACAGGTAATGCACATCAGGGAAAGCAGGAAGCGTTTCAAATACTCTGGCATGACTTTCGTCCCCTCTCGTGTTTCGCAAAAGGAGTGGAACACGGTTCAATACAGATTACAGCTCGTTGAATCTTTTTTAAAAGAGATCCTCAGATTAGCATTGAACCGGCACGAATGCAATGCTTGAGAGTCGACGGTTTCCAGTCGGGCCTGGCTGAAGCGGCGGGATGGGGAATCGATATTTGGATTGAATGATTTAAAATTTCGGATGGTTATTTTGGTACGGGTTTCAGGGGCTAAGCAAGCAGTGCAGGGGCTTGGGCCTTGAACGACCGTTATGCTGGGCAATCAGTTTGCTTGCTGATCAGATCCTCGAGCTGTGCTTCCTGTCTCGAAGGCGTTGGTGAATTGATTCCAAACAGTTTGCATGCCTTTTTCCTCATTTGATTCGTATTGAAAGCGTATCAGATTTCAGGTACACTTCGTCCCTCTCGGGGACACAGTCTGTCTGAAAATCCGGGTCCCTTCCAAGGTGCGATCATGATCACCGTGCAGCAGGCAGGCTGCCACAACAATTCAGACTCTAAAGCAAATATTATGCCAAAATGTCAGCTTTCGTACGATTTTTCGAATTATTTTTTAAACACCTAAAATTCAAAGAATTAAATATATATTTCCCCCCTGGCCAGCTGATGCGGGTAGGCGGACACTATTTCCAAAAAGAGGAAAAATCCGGAAAAAGCAGACAGTGTGATGTAAGGTATTGAAAATATGTGTCTGGAAAAACCAGACAGGTGTCTGGAAAAATCAGACAACTGTGACCACCTTGTTTGGCCATAGAATGCCGATGGATGCCGACCTGCAAGGCGTCGAAATCGGCAAACCTGACGGGTGTGCTGTGCAGTCCGCTCCGAGGCAGGAGTGAACACATTATGGAGCAGGGAGCCGAAATACGCATCATCCGGCCGGACGACTGGCACCTCCACCTCAGAGACGGGCCCATGCTGCGGGCTGTGCTTCCCTTCACGGCCGAACTGTACGGCCGGGCGATGATCATGCCCAATCTCAAGCCTCCGGTGCGCACCGTCCAGGAAGCCGCAGCCTACCGGCAACGGATCATGGACTGCCTGCCCCCGGGGCACGGCTTTCAGCCGCTCATGACCCTCTATTTGACCGAGATCACGCCGCTGGAAGCAATCCGGCAAGCCCGGCAAGCTGGCTGGTGTGCGGCGGTCAAACTCTATCCCTTGGGAACGACCACCCATTCCGGACAGGGCGTCAGGAGCCTGCAGGCGGTCTATCCGGTTCTGGAGGTCATGCAGGCGATGGGGCTGCCGCTTTCCGTGCACGGCGAGGTCGGTGATCCTGAGGTGGACGTCTTTGATCGGGAGGCCGTGTTCGTGGACCGGGTCCTGGACCCGCTGCGCCGGGATTTCCCGGAACTGCAGGTCGTGCTGGAGCATGTCAGCACCCGGGTGGGCGTGGAGTATGTGCAATCGAGCCCGGTAGGCCTGGCGGCCAGCATCACGCCGCATCATCTGCTCATCACCCGCAGCCGGCTCCTGGCCGGCGGTTTCAATCCCCACCTGTACTGTCTGCCGGTGGCCAAACGGGAATCGGACCGCCAGGCCCTCCTCCGGGCCGCGGTTTCCGGCGATCCGCGCTTTTTTTTTGGTTCGGATTCAGCACCGCATTGGATCACGGACAAGGAGAAATCCCCGGGTGCCGCCGGGATCTTCAACAGCCCCACGGCCCTGCCGGCTGTGCTGCAGCTTTTTGAGAGGGCCGGGGCATTGGATGCCCTGGAGGGGTTTTGCTCCCTGAACGGGGCCCGTTTTTACGGCCTGCCGGCGAACCAGGACCACCTCGTCCTGCGCAAGGCGGCCGAGCCGGTCCAGGTGCCTGGGGCCGTTGCTGCGGGGGAGGACCGGGTGAAGATTTTTCAGGCAGGCGAATGCCTGGACTGGCAGGTGCGTCAGGGGCTGCGCCCGGCGCGCCTGTGAGAAGCCGGGAAGAACCTGAGCGGTGAGAGGGTATGGAACATTTCAAGCTGGATCCCCGGGATCTCTTTTTCATTCTCAAGGAGCAGCTTAGCTACGGCGAAGTCTGCCGGCTGGAGCGCTATGCTGATTTGAATGAAGCCGCCCTGGACCTGGTGGTCAAGGAGGCGATCCGCTTTGCCAGGCAAGTGGTCGCCCCGCTCAATCCCATTGGCGAAGCCCGGGGCGTGCGCCTGGAAGACGGCCGCGTGTTCTGCCCGCCGGAATTCAAGGCGGCCTTTGCCCGGTTTGGGCAACAGGGCTGGACCGCGGCGGCCCGGGACACGGTCTACGGCGGGCAGGGGCTACCCCATATGCTGCGCATCGTGATCAACGATGTGATGTACGGGGCCTGTCAGTCCTTCAACATGGCCCCCAGCCTGACCCATGGGGCGGGTCATCTCATTGAACGCTTCGCCGCTCCGGAGCTGGCCCGGCGCTTTGTCCCCAGGATGTACAACGGCACCTGGTCCGGCACCATGTGTCTGACCGAAACAGAGGCCGGCTCCAACCTGGGGGCGGTGCAGACCGCTGCCGAGCCTGTTGGTGCTCAGTTTCGGATCCAGGGGAGCAAGATCTTCATCTCCTGGGGCGATCACGATATTGCGGAGAACATCATTCATCTCCTGCTGGCCCGCATCAGGGGAGCGCCCGAAGGGGTGCACGGGCTGTCCCTGTTTGTGGTGCCCAAATACCGGGTCAACCCGGACGGCTCCCTCGGCGCCTTCAATGATGTGGTCTGTACCGGACTGGAGTCAAAGCTCGGTCTGCGCGCCTCTCCCACAGCTTCCCTGCGGTTCGGGGACAGGAACGGCTGTCTCGGGTTTCTCTGCGGTCAGGAAAACAGGGGCCTGGCCCAGATGTTCCAGATGATGAATTCGGCCCGGATCAACACCGCGGTCAGTGGCATGAGTCTGGCCGGCACCGCCTATCAAAATGCCCTGGAATATGCCAAAAATCGGGTTCAGGGCCGGGATGCAGCCGCTCGTGAACCGGGGCAGGTGCCCATTATCGCGCATCCGGATGTGCTGCGGATGCTCTTGTGGATGAAGGCCGCGGTGGACGGCATGCGCTCTTTGATTTACACGGCGGCTTTCTGGGAGGACCAGGCCAAAGAACTGCCCGAGGGCCGGGTCAAAGACAGATACCGGAATTTGCTTGATTTTGTCACGCCGATCCTCAAGGCCACCTGCTCGGATTTGGGCTTTCGGGTCTGCGAGGCCGCCATCCAGTGTCTGGGAGGCTACGGCTACTGCAGGGATTATCCCCTGGAACAGTACCTCCGGGATGTCAAGATCCTGTCCCTGTATGAAGGCACCAACGGGATCCAGGCCCTGGATCTCATGGGCCGGAAAATGCTGATCCGGGACGGGGCCTGTTTCGCGGCCTATCAAGAGACCCTTGCTGGTTTCTGTTCCAGTCATCGGAAGGATCCCGGGCTGGGAGGCCGGATTCAGGCTTTGGAAGGTGTGCTTCAGCGCCTGTGGGAGGTGTCCGGGGTCATGCTCCGGACCCGGGCCGAGGATCCCCTGCAGTGGGCTGCCTCCACCGCTTCAATGCTCAGGGCTTTTGGGGAGGTGAGTCTCATCTGGCGCTTGCTGGACATGGGCCTGGTGGCGAACAAGGCCCTGCGCCATGCAAAGGGCCGGCCATTGCATTTTTACAGGGGCAAGGTTGCTCAGGCCGTCTACTTTACGGACATCACCCTCCCCCACACGCTGGCCACCCTTGAAAGCTGCCCGGGTGCGGGACGGGAAGTGGTGAACCTGCCAACGGCTTCGTTTTAAACCAGACAGGAGATGCAGAGCATGAACAGCACGACACTTGCTTCCCGGGGCCGGGCCGCTGGAGAGGCCGTTCTCCGGGTGGACATGGAACTCTATTTCAAGGCCCGGGAGAATCTGTACGATCCAGAGACCAACCCTCACGGGGCCTTTCCCTTGAATGTGGCGGAAAACAGACTGCTCTGGCCCCGCTTGCGGGATCGAATTCAGACCATCTTCCACGAGGGAGTGATTCCGGACTGGGTGGCCGGCTACACCTCGTCTTTAGGGTCCCCTGAGGTCCGGCAAAGCGTGGCCGGTTTTCTGGAAAAGACTCTGACCGGCTGTCCCATTGATCCGGATTGCCTGGGCTTTTCTCCGGGCTCCACCAGCGTGATCGAGATGACGGCCTTCATCCTGGCGGAGTCCGGTGATGTCGCGGTCTTCCCGGCGCCCTGCTATCCGGTGTATACCAAGGATATCGGGAATATTCCCGGGGTGGAGCGTTATGACCTCATCACCCATGATGCGCTTTCAGAGATCAGCCAGGGACCGAATCTGTCCATCGCCCATCTGGAACAGGCCGCGGCTGCCATCCAGGCGGAGGGGAAGACCTTCAGAATGCTCGTCCTGACCCATCCGGACAATCCCACAGGCACTGTCTATTCCCGGGAGCAGCTGCTGGAGATCGCCGAGTGGTGCCAGGCCAGGAAGATCCATCTCGTGGTGAACGAGATCTATGGTCTGTCCCTGCTTGACACCGGCCACCCGCTGATTGCCGACGAATATCCGCTCCAGACGGAATTTTCGTCCTTTGCCCGCATCATGCAGGCAAAAAACAGCGACTATCTGCACTTGTGGTATGCCTTTTCCAAGGATTTCGGGATATCCGGTTTCAGGTTCGGACTGGTCTACTCGCAAAACAGGGATTTCATCAGGGCCTATCAGAACCTGAATTTGTCCCATACGGTTTCCAATGTGACCCAGTGGATCCTGCAGGGCATTCTGGAGGATCAGTCGTTCCTGGAGGCCTATCTGGCGGATAATCGCCGGCTGCTCACCGAATCCTACGCAGTGGTGATTCAAACCCTCAAAACCCTGGACATCCCCTATGTCCCGGCCCGGGGCAGCCTGTTTGTCTGGGCCGATCTGGGCAGGTTCCTGAGGGAGGACACGGAAACAGCGGAAATGGACTTTTGGCGGGAATGCTATGAGACAACCGGAATCCTGCTGACGCCAGGGGTCGGATTTGGCCATCCCAGACGGGGTCGGTTCAGGATCGTCCATGCCTATTTTTCTCCTCCGGATTTGGCGGTGGCTATGGAGCGCTTCAAGGCTTTTGTGGGCAGGAAGACATTGGAAATTTGAAATTGGAAATTGGAGAAGAAAGAGGTTCACCCGAAAGGCGGAAGCCATGCATTTTGACCTGTATCTCGGGATCGACTACTCCGGGGCGGGGGTCAGAGGTCAGAGGTCAGAGGACAGAGGACAGAGGACAGAGGACAGGGGACAGAGGACAGAGGACAGAGG
>CAZUMF010000124.1:0-12873 GCA_964621385.1 uncultured Desulfohalobiaceae bacterium | reverse complement strand
CGCCCTGAACAGGATTATCGCCACCACCTATGATTTGCTCGGGCTGATCACCTTTCTCACCGGTGGGGAAAAAGAAGTCCGGTCCTGGCCCCTGCGCCAGGGGGCCACAGCCCCTGAAGCAGCCGGCGTGATCCATTCGGACCTGCAAAAGGGATTCATCCGGGCCGAGGTCCTGTCCTGGTCAGACTTTGAAGTGCTCCAGGATTTGAAAAAGGCCAAAGAAAAAGGCGTGCTCAGGCTGGAAGGCAAGGACTATACGGTCAAAGACGGGGACATCATCACCTTTCGTTTCAATGTCTGAAATCCGGCCGGGCCGGATTTCAGACATTCATTTTCTTGTTTTCTATGACAGAGATGAACCGATAAGTCTAAACTCCCTTCGGCCGGGAGAACTTCTGCAGGCAGACCGCCAGGGCGAAAACGAGCAATCCCACGGCATCCGCCCAGTATTCCGGCCACAGCAGCCCTGCCGCCGCCAGCCAGAACAGGACGGTCTCCAGCCAGGTGGCCTTGCGGAAAAAATAGCGATCCAGGGCCGAGGCAAAGGCCACCAGCCCCAGCGTGGTCACCAGGACCGCAAGGCCGACCTCCCAGTTCAGAAGTTCATAATTATCCCCAAGCCCTAAAAGCGGCCGGTAGGCCATGATGATCGGAATGATGTACAACCCCTTGGCCAACTTCCAGGAGGTAAAAGCAGTCTGCATAGGATTGGCCTTGGCCACCCCGGCTCCGGCAAAACTGGCCAGGCTGACCGGAGGCGTGACATTGGCGTCCTGGGAGTACCAAAAGACAATCATATGGGCAATGAGCAGGGGCACGCCCATATCCAGCAGGGCCGGTCCGGCCAGGGTCGCCAGGACGATATAGCTGGCGGTGACCGGCAGCCCCATGCCCAGCACCAGGGAGGCGAGGCCGATCAAGAGGATGGCCAGGGCCTTGATTCCGTAAGAGAGATCCAGAACCAGGCTTGAGAACTTGAGTCCCATGCCGGTCAGGGTGACCATGCCCACAATGATGCCTGCGGCGGCGCAGGCAACCGAGACCATGATCGCGTTTCTGGCCCCTTTATCCAGTCCGCTGACGATCTGCCGTCCTTCCTGGAGCATGAATTCCCCGAGCCTCGGATGCCGGGTTTCTCTCGGAGACCGGCGTACTGTGACGGTCCAGGTCAGAGCATTGGCGGCCAAACTCACCAGAAGCGTGCTCAGCACCGCCACAAAGCCGGCCATCATGGGCGAATAGTTGGCCATCAGGACATAGATCAAGATCCCGATGGGCACAATAAAATGCAATCCGCTTTTCAGTACCTGTCCGATTTTGGGCAGCTCTTCTTTGGGCTTGCCGTAGAGACCGAGTTTCTGGGCTTCATAATGGACAAAGACCAGAACCGTGACATAGTACATGAAGGCCGGGAGCAGGGCCACCTTGATGATGGTCAGATAGCTGATGTTCGTGAATTCAGCCATTAAAAACGCCCCGGCACCCATGATGGGAGGCATCAATTGTCCTCCAGTGGACGCAGCGGCCTCAATGGCCCCGGCCACATGGGCCCGATAGCCGACCTTTTTCATCATGGGGATGGTGAACGATCCGGTGGCCGCTACATTGCCCACGGCCGACCCGGACACGGACCCCATAAATCCGGAAGCCACCACCGAGGTCTTGGCCGGGCCGCCGGAAAAGCGGCCGGTCAGGGCATAGGCCAAATCGATGAAAAAGTTCCCACCTCCGGTCACCTCCAGAAACGCTCCAAAGAGAACAAAAACATACACGAACGTCGCCGCCACCCCGAGAGGCAGCCCGAAGATGCCTTCCGTGGTCAGCCAGAGGGTGGTGGCGATCCGTTCAATGCTGTAGCCTTTGTGGATGATGAGCATGGGCATGTAGGGGCCATACATGGCGTAGACGATGGCCAGCAGGCCGATTCCGGTCATGAACCAGCCGATGACCCGCCGACAGGCTTCGAGAACAAGCAGGGTGCCGAGGATGCTCACCACCAGGTCGCTCTGCAGCCAGGCCCCTTGCCGTTCAAAGATGGCGGTCAGGTTCCAGCAGACATAAAAAACGCAGTACACCGAGGCCAGGACCAGCATCCAGTCGATAAAAAACCAGATATTGACCCGGTCCTTGCGCACCGATTTGAAGGCCGGCTTGAGCAAAAAGGTCAGAGAAAGAATGGCTCCGAGGTGAATAGAGCGCTGAACAAGCGCCGTAAGGGCGGTGATCCCGGCGGTATAGAGCTGGTAGAGGCTCAAGGAGACAGCCAGAACCGCAACGACTCCGGCCGTGAACCGGATCAGGGCATGATGGCGATCGTCATCAGGCATAGATTTTTTCCAACTTCACATGTCCAATTCAGTCTGGCGTCGCCGCATGGGGTCTGACCATACGCCACAATTGGGAGAGAAAACTCACCGGTCGAGCCGAGAAGGAGACCGCCTGATGGGGGGCCCGGGCCGAAAGGTTTGTTCGGGTTCCCCGCCAGATGAGTGTGTGATCCACCCCAGGGCTCCCTATGCGCAAGACAAAATCGCCGGTGGGCATATGCATGTCCGTGATGACTTCATACGCCCCCCGCCTGACCAGCCTCCCGACGCCGGGCATGCGCCCCATGCCGGCCCCGAAGGTCAGGTAGCGCTCCTCCTCGATATGAATCCGGCCCGCGGCGTCCACACTGTGGACTTCCCAAATCGGAGCCTTTTCCACAGAATGGACATACTGAAGCGTGAACAGTTCCCCGGGCTCCAAGGGCAGCACAAGCAGGGGCCGGCTGCTGTTCAGAGGAATGATCCGCAACTCCAGGCCGCCGGGCCTGGGCCCGGCGACCAGGAGCAGGAGCAAGCCAAGCGCCGACAGACTGAGGAGCAGCGGCCTTTTCTGCAACCGTGCCGTTAGACTCCGAGCCAGGGTATGCACCTTCATGCTCTGCTCAGCCAAAGGTCTGTCTGCCGGTTCAAGGCATCAGTTTCTCCGGCACCTCGATCCCTTGCTCCTTCAAGTACTTGATGGTCCCCGGATGCAGAGGAATCGGGGAGTATTTGACCGCATTCTCCGGGATGGTATAGGCAGCCGAGGGATGGATCTTCAGCAGATAGTCATTGTTTTCATAGAGCGCCTTGACCAGCTTGTAGACCAGATCCGTGTCAAGGGAATCCTGACAGATCATGACGTTCCAGACCCCGATGGTGGGAACGGGCTCATCCACTCCTGTATACAAGCCTCCGGAAAGTTCAACCGAGGAATAGGAGCTGTTGGCGTCTAAAATTTTTTCCGTCTGTTCAGGAGTGAATCCCAGGATCTTGATATCATGGGTGGAAGCCAGATCCATAATCGAACTGGTCCCCGGACCGACGCACCAGGTCCCCAGTTCAATGGTTCCGTCCCGCAGGGCGTTCGCACTTTCGGTAAAGGACAGCCTGGCATCGGAATAGGAATCCAGGGGAATGCCCAGGGCCTTGAACACCACCTCCGCCATAAAATTGGTCCCGCTGCCGGGGCTGCCGGAACTGATGGTTCTGCCCTTGATCTGCTCGACATTGGTAATGTCGCTGTCCGCCATGGTCACCAGCTGCAGCAGATTGGGGTACATGATGGCCATGGTCAGAATATTCTGCTTTTCGCCCTTGAATTTGGAGGTCCCTTTGTAGCCGGCTGCCGCCACATCGCCCATGACTTCGCCGATCACGGTTTCTCCCTTATGGGCCAGACGCACATTTTCCACACTGGCTCCGGTCACTTCCGCCACAGCCCGGACGCCGTCCACGTGCTTGGACCAGATTTCAGCCACGCCGCCGCCATACGGGTAGTAAATCCCGCCTGTGCCCCCGGTTCCGATGCCGATGAATTCGATTTTGGCAAATGCCGAGGTGCTGAAAAACACAACCCCGAGAAGACCGCACATGAGAAGAAAACTGAACTTTTTCATACGTGCCCCCTTTTTTGAAAAGTTTACAATCGGTAACCCTGACCAGGGTTAGTTCATCGTCGCAACCCGCAGCATAAGACCCTTGGGTTTTTCGGTCATGCCCCGGACCGGATAGGTAAATTCCACGACATCCCCGGCCTGAATCAAGCCCTTTTTGATTTTTCTGGGCAGCAATCCGCCCACGGCTTTTCCATTCTCCAAAAAAATATTCACCCTGAAACGTTGTTCAGTATCGGATACGTTTTTCAATTGAACATACAAATGCAGGTTTTTTGAACCTTTCCATTCTTGAAACGAACAGCTGAAATCAAGCAGTTCAGCTTCAGGTGCAATCTGCTTTTCAAACTGATCAGCCGGAACACACTCGGAACAGGACTCCCCGGCCATGCCTGCCCCGGCCCAGCTGAAGCACACCATCAAGCCGAGCAGCAACCCCACGACCCCCAAGCGAGTGAACCGATGTCTATTTTTGTTCATAAGCCCTCCATGTTCGTTCAGGTGAAAAAACTTATGAGGGAGTGTATCCAATGCTGCACAGCTTGTCAACCAGGGAAGCGGCTTGTCCTGGGTCCTTTCAAATACAGAGCATTTTCCAGGACTCGTCAATTCGCAGGTTTCATACGAGCGTTGGAGGTTCGATATTCATTCCTTCAGCCAGAATTTGAACGTTCAACGTTCGATGTTCGACGTTCATTCTGATTTCAATGCTCAATCCTATAGACCCGCGTGCCATTCCGGCTGTCCTCCACCTGATAGCCGAGCCGCTGAATCGCGGCGCGCAGGCTGTCGGCCTGTGGATACGCTTTCTCTTTTTTGGCCTGTTCCCGTTGACGGACCAGTTCCCGGAGGTCCCTGGGCCATGATTTCGGGGGAAGGGGGGCCCGTTTCCAGTCAATAACTTCCAGGACATCGTCCATTTTTCTGATCGCGTCCAGCACATGCCCTGCCTCGGCCGGACTGAGGGCGTCCTGACTGAAGCGTTTATTGACGTTCCTGCACAATGCAAAAAGAACCGGCCAAAACCGGTACAAGGACACATCATTCTCCAGCATATCAGTGAATCCCGACTTCAGATCATAGACCATCTGCTCCACGTCCCTGCTGATCGGTCCCTGGTTCTCCCCTTCCTGGAGAACACAAGCGGCAATCATGCTCTGAACCTTAAGCCAGTTCTGGCTCCACATCCGCAGATTGTCCTGATTGGGCTGGAGCGGTTTTCGATGCGAAATGGATAACAGCCACATTCGAAGGGCCATGGGGTGGGGCATAGCCTTTAAAAATGCATCCACGTCTGTTTCCAATCCCGGCAGCTGCTCGGCGCTCACATTCTGGACCAGCATCCAGACCCCGGGGGCGGCAAGGCCTGTTTTCACCCATAAGGCCCGCAGGTTTTCAAGGTGCGGGAACTGATGCGATCGTCCCGCCAGGACCACCTGAAGCGCATCCTCTGCATTTCCGGCAGCGGCCGCCATTTGCAGATACCAGCTCGGTCGGACATTGCCCCATTCGGTCTTGATGAATTCACCCTGTTTCAAATCCAGCAGACTGGCCCGTTTGAGCAGGGTGAAATCACGGGGATTGGCTTTTGCATAATCGTCCAGATCCACGGTCTCCCCGATGTTCAACTTCTCCAGATCGGTGTCCGCAAGTTTTCCGTAATCCGGGTCACGGAACACGTCGTAATACACTGAACGAAGTTTCTCATAAGCCCGGCCCTTGGCCAGGAGTTTGTAGCAGATGTCCACCATATCCTGTTGCCTGGAGGAAGCGGCCACGAATTCAAGCCCCTGAGCCCCAAGCAGCGTACTGATTCGTTGGACCTCCTTGAGAAAAGAGGCTGAAAACGCAGCCTGGGACTGACCGTGACTCCTGGCAATGGCCAGGGCCTGGTCATCGAAATCCGCGATGCCGACCCGGGCCAGACAGTTCACGGATTTCGAGCGCAGGTAGCGCACCAGCACGTCCGCAAAGAGCAGCCGTCTCCAGTCTTCCAGGCTGCCCGGGGTCTCCGGTCCCGGCCCCGGGACGAACATAGAGACGGGCTGCTGCTGCAAGTCAAGATATTCCTGCTTCCTGGAATGACAACTGTACAGGCCGATGCCCTGCCTGGAAGGAGGAACAAACAAAGGCGTGCTCAAATAGCGCTCGCCGCCATCCGGAAAGATAACCACAATCAGGCCCTCGGAGAGTTCCCGGGCCAGCTGCAGCGCCCCGGCCAGCGCCGCCCCTGAGCTCATGCCCGCAAACACGGCCTCCTGGGCCGCAAGTTCGCGGCAGGTGCGAAAAGCCTGCTCGTCGTCCACCCGCAGGATTTGGTCCAAAGCATATTTATTATAAATCCCTGGTGGATACGAGGCCTGCATGTTTTTCAGCCCCTGGATTTTGTGGCCGGCATAGGGCTCCACTGCAATGATCTGAACCTCCGGGTTTTCGCGCTTCAATCCCTTGGCCAGGCCCATGGCTGTTCCTGAGGTCCCCAGGGCGGTGACCACATGGGTGACCTGCCCCTTGGTCTGCTCCCGGATCTCTCTGGCTGTTCCCTGGACATGGGCCTCTATACTCGCCGGATTATTAAACTGATCCATGAGCACATAGCGCTCGGGATGCTCCCTGGCCAGGCGGTAGGCTTCCTCTATGGCCCCGTCGGTGCTCAAATGCCCCGGAGTCAAGGAAATCTCAGCTCCGAAGGCGGACATAATCCGCCTGCGTTCCTCGGAAGCGGATTCCGGCATGAGCAGCATGAGTCTGTAGCCCTTGACCGCACAGACCATGGACAGGCCGATGCCGGTATTGCCCGAAGTCGCCTCGATTATGGTCTTTTCAGACGTCAACTCACCTGATCGTTCTGCGGCCTGGACCAGGGCCAGGGCCACCCGGTCCTTGATGGAGCCGCCAGGATTGCTGCTCTCCAGCTTGGCATAGATGCTCACCTTTGCATTCGGATTGAGGCGCTTGATGGGGACTAAAGGGGTGTTGCCGATAAAATCAAGAATCGATTGCATATCCGTACTTACGCCTGTCGGAAGGTGGGATGAGGCCGTCTTACAGAAAATCCGGATTGATCCCGGCCCGGCCGTTGTCCAGAACGGTTTTCAAAAACCTGATGCTTTTTTGATCCGCCGGAACGACCGGAAACTTGCTGGAGCAGCTGTCGCACTGGGCCATAGCCGGCTGCAAAGGTGCCACTAAAGGCACTTTCCGTCCACAATGCGGGCAGGTATAGTAAAAAAGAATTTCCATTCCGTTCGGCTTGACCGGCAGAAGCGGTTTCTGTTTGTCCATAAGGGGTTCCCCTGTCAGCTTTGCCTCCGGCAAAGCTCGTATGTAATTATTTGATGCTGAAGTTACTTTGCAATTGAGTCGTTATATCGTTCATCGTGTCAATCGACGACTGCCGGTATGTGCAATAAAGATTGCTTCGCTTCGCTCGCAATGACGAGCGTTGATCAATGCTTGGAACGGTGACTCCATTCGGCTGAAACCATGAACCGGTCATGCAAGCAAAGACCGCCCGGTCATCTCCGGGGGTTGGGCAATACCCCACAACTGCAAAAGCGTGGGAGCGATATCAGCCAATTTGCCGGATTCCCGCAATCGTCCCTCCGGCCTGCGTCCCTCAATCCAGAGCAATGGAACCGGATTGGTGCTGTGCGCGGTTTGCGGTTTCTGTTCCGCGTCCAGCATGGATTCGGCGTTGCCGTGGTCCGCCGTGAGCAGACAGCGCCCGTTCCCAGCCAGAACAGCCTCCACGATCCGCCCGCAACAGCTGTCCACAGCTTCACAGGCCTGAACCGTCGCCTCAATGTTCCCGCTGTGCCCGACCATATCCAGATTGGCCAGGTTGCAGACGATAAAATCGAACTGCCCGGACGACCATTGTTCAAGCAGGGTCTTTGTCACTTCGAAAACGGACATCTCCGGCTTGAGATCATAGGTGGGGACCTCCTGGGGCGAAGGGATCATCACCCGTTCTTCTCCGGGATAGGGCTCTTCCCGTCCTCCGTTGAAAAAATAGGTCACGTGGGCATATTTTTCTGTTTCCGCGAGGCGCAGCTGTCTGAGCTGCTTTTCAGCACAGACTTCACCGAGTATTTTGTCCATTCTCACCGGTGGAAAAGCGGATTCCAGGCCGAACGTGGCATCATACTCGGTCATGGTCACGATTTTGCAGAGCCGGGGCCATCGCTGCCGATCAAAACCGGAAAAATCAGCCTGAAAGAGGCTCCGCACCAGTTGCCTGGCCCGGTCCGCCCGGAAATTGAAGAAAAAAACACCGTCACCGTCATCGAGTCCTGATGGCTGTCCCGGACCCGGCCTGATGACCCGAGGCTGCACAAACTCATCATTTTCGCCCGCGGCATAGGCCTCTTCAATTGCCGCAATCGGGTCCGGCGCCACAGGACCCTTGCCCAGGACAATACTCTCGTAGGCCTGCCTGGTCCGCTCCCAGCGCTTATCACGATCCATGGCATAATACCGGCCGCTGACCGTCCCGATGCGACCGTAACCCAAGTCGTGCAAGAAATCCTGCAGTCGCTGCACATAGCCTTTCCCGCTCTGCGGCGGCGTATCCCGGCCGTCAAGAAAAACATGAATCACGGTCTCTTTGACCTGCTGCTCCTTTGCTGCTTGCAGCAGGGCTTCAAGGTGGTTTTGATGGCTATGCACCCCGCCGTCAGAAACCAGCCCCATGAGATGCAGGGTTGCATTCCGGGACTTGATCTGCTGAATAAGATTGAGCAGGGCTGTATTTGTAAAAAAGGATCCGTCTTCAATGGCCTTATCGATGCGCACGATTTCTTGATAGACAATCCGGCCGGCCCCAATATTCAGATGCCCGACCTCGGAATTGCCCATCTGCCCCGGCGGGAGCCCAACGGCCTTTCCGGAGCAGCTCAGCAGGCTTTTGGGATACGTTGCCAAAAGCCGGTCCAGGTTCGGGGTCTTCGCCCGGTCCACCGCATTCCCCGGCCCAGGCGCAGCGCTTCCCCAACCATCCAATATTAAAAGCAGTGTTGGAGTATAGGTCCTCATGCTGCCGTTCGTGGTGTTCATGACGCATCCCCCGTGCGCTTGATGACAGGCGCATCGCTCCACAGGCCTTCCAGGTTGTAGAAGCGGCGCTCCTCAGCTTGAAAAATATTGACCAGCACATCATTGCAGTCAATCAAAATCCAGCCCCCTTTTCGGTAGCCCTCCATTCCCAAGAACTCAAGGTTCCGAGCAGACAGCTGTTCCAGAATCCAATCAGCCAGGGCTTGCGCATGGCGTACATTCGCTGCCGAAGCCAGAATCATCCCCTCTGTTACGGCATTGATGCCTGTGACATCCAACGCGAGGATGTCTTCTGCCTGCTTCTCCTCCAGCCAGTGGAAAAGGATCTGCAGTTTTTCTTGATACCCCTCTCTATTCCGGGACAGTTTGTTTTCATCGTCCATGGACACTCCTTCTTGTTGTTCCGGGCCGCTTGGGGCTGATGAGCCTCAAGCCCATCCAGCCTTGCACTTCACGCCGGAGTATGGCATGAATCCGTCTGCCTTGAAGACAGGAGATCCACACGCACTCCCCCGGGGGCATGCCACCTCCTGATATAGACAATTCTGGATTCATTGGCAAACAGTTTAGAAAATCGATATGATAGCCTGCTAGCCGGTGCGCTCTCAGGCCCGGCAGCCTTTTTTGATTTGGAGAAGCCCATGTTCTATGCCGAAGACTACGAAACCCTGCCCAGAGAAGATCTCAAGAAACTGCAGCTCATGAGGCTGCAAGACCTCGTTACCCGTACCTACAGCAACGTCTTGTTTTATCGTTCCCGATTCGATGAGCGCAATTTTCGGCCGGAAAAACTGCAAAGTCTTTCAGACCTCAAGTACTTGCCCTTTACGGAAAAACAGGACCTTCGCAACCATTTTCCCTACGGCCTTCTGGCCCTGCCCAGGGAAAACCTGGTCAGAATTCACGCCTCGTCCGGAACGACCGGAAAATCAACGGTTGTGGGCTACTCCCGCCGTGACGTCAAAAATTGGGCCGCCCTCATGGCCCGAACCCTGGCCGCTGCTGGGGTCACCCCCAGAGACATCGTCCACAATGCCTATGGATACGGGCTGTTCACCGGGGGTCTCGGGGTGCATTACGGGGTTGAAGAGCTGGGGGCGACCATCCTGCCGATCTCCGGAGGGGGCACCAAACGCCAGGCCATGCTGCTCAAGGACTTCGGACCCACAGTGCTGACCTGCACGCCGTCTTACGCCCTGCATCTCTATGAGGTGGCCCGGGAGTCCGGGATCCGCTTTGATGAACTTGGGATTCATACCGGCATCTTCGGTGCCGAACCCTGGACAGATGCCATGCGTCAGGACATCGAGGCCAAACTGGGATTGAAGGCGCTGAATATTTACGGCCTCTCTGAAATCATGGGTCCCGGGGTTGGACAGGAATGCGCCGAAGCCCATGAAGGCATTCATATCTGGGAAGACCATTTTCTCATTGAAGTCATTGATCCCCAAACCAGAGAACAACTCCTCCCCGGAGAAACCGGCGAACTGGTCATTACCACCTTGACCAAAGAAGCCCAGCCGCTCATACGCTATCGCACCAGGGATCTGGTCTCGCTCATACCCGAACCCTGCGCCTGCGGTCGAACGCACACCCGCATTTCACGCATACTGGGACGCTCGGACGATATGCTCATCATTCGCGGGGTGAACGTCTTTCCCTCTCAGATCGAAGAACTGCTCGTTGAGACCGACGGCCTGACCCCGCATTACCAGCTCATCCTTCGACGGGAGAAAGCCATGGACACCCTGGAGATCCAGGTGGAAGTCGATGAGTCCCTGTTTTCCGATGAAATCAAGCACCTGCAGAAACTTGAACAGAGCATCAAGAAAAATATCAAAGAATTTTTAGGGGTCACCGCCGCCATCAAACTGGTGGAGCCCCAGACCCTGGATCGGTCCGAAGGCAAAGCCCAGCGGATCAAGGACCTCAGAAACGATCCCGGAGTTTTCACTTTACCTCCCTGAATAAGTATGTGTATACTGAACCAACTGAGCTTATAGTGAATTGGGAACCAGGCACCTTTGAATCAGCAGTCCTTGTCTGGAAAAACCAAAATTGGACAGTCATGAGGTTTCAGGAGTTTATTCTATTTTAGCTCACTGGAAAGAGCACTGAACTCTATAAAATATATAATTTTCGAGCCTTGGAGAAAATTATGAAAGTGGAACAGCTCTCAATTTTCCTTGAAAACAGGGCCGGCAGGCTGTCCGAAGTGACCGGGACCCTGTCCCAGGCCGGGATCAATATTCGGGCCCTTTCTCTGGCGGACACCTCAGATTTCGGCATTCTTCGGCTCATTGTCACTGATCACGAAAAAGCCAAAGAAGCCTTGAAAGCGAACGGATTTACCGTGGGCCGGACCACCGTTGTCCCGGTAGAGGTCAAAGACGAACCCGGCGGACTGGACGCCATCCTGAAAATTCTGAGCAATAACGGAATCAATGTCGAGTACATGTACGCTTTTGTCCAGCAAAGCGGGCACAACGCCGTGCTCATCTTTCGATTCGACCGCACGGATCAGGCCATCGAAACCCTGCAGGCCCATGGCATCAGGGTCCTCAAGGGAGACGAACTGTACCATATGTAGCATTGAAAAACAGCCTGCAGGTGTTGCATGCCTGGTCCTGCACAGATAAAGCCTTTCCCGGCCGCGTGTTTTTCAATTCTCTCTCCGGAGGTGTCTCTGTCAGCTTTGCCTCCGGCAAAGCTGACATATATCTATAGAAAATAATTACAAATAAAAGAATATTCCACTAAGCTGATACTGAATGCATTCACTGCCGGTTTGATCAATGAAGAAACTTTGTATTACCGGCATACTGTCGCCGTAACCCGTCATTGCGAGGCGTCTTCGCCGAAGCAATCCCTGACAAGAGGCATTTCTGAAAGATTGCTTCGCTTCGCTCGCAATGACGAGCGTTGATCAATGCTTGGAACTGTGACTCCATTCGTCTGAAGTTTCATACGAGACCTTTTTGATTGGACCAGGGTTCCAGCACAATTTGGATGGATTTGTGTGTATGTTTTGCTCGACATGGAGTACAAACATCCGTCTTGGTGTTTCTCTGGCCCCGAACCTGAGCATATGGGCCGTTGTTTGCTGACAGTCCAGGAATGCGAATCCAGACTTCTGCAGAATCTGCATCAGGCCCAGCAGGGCAAGCTTCGAGGCATTGCTCTGTGTGTAAAACATGGATTCCCCGAAAAAAACCCGACCCAGAGCCACCCCGTAAATGCCCCCGACCAGCCGCTTACCCAGCCAGGTCTCCACAGAATGGGCATAGCCCAGGCAATGCAAGCGGATATAGGCCTCGATCATCTCCGGAACAATCCAGGTTCCTTTGCCGCTGGTCCGTTCAACCCCGGCACAGGAACGTATCACGGCTTCAAATGCGGTGTTCACCGTTACAGAAAATGAATGCCGCCTTGCCTGGCGCTGCAAGCGCCGGGGGATGTGCAGCCATTCCGGCCTGAGAATCAGGCGCGGATCCGGCGACCACCAGAGAATGGGACTGTTCTCATCGTACCAGGGGAAAATGCCCCGGGAATAGGCTGCAATGAGTCTTTCCGGATGCAGATCCCCGCCCACGGCCAATAGGTCGCCGTACTCCTCCCTGGCGGGATCAGGGAATGAATAGCGTCTGCGTATTTCCTGCAGATTCATGTTCACTTGACAAGCTCGGGCGAAGAGGGCAAGACACAGTCTGAATTGTGCAGTTTGAGTTATGATAATATACGACTGCCAGTTTGATCAGTGGAGAAACTTTCACTGTCAATGGCTTTTCCTACAGAGCCAAGAATTTGAACGTCCAACATCGAACGTCGAACATCGAACTTTGAATGAAGAAAAAAAGAGTGAATGAAAGAGCAAGTGTATGAAAGAAGAGACC
>CAZUMF010000123.1:0-12929 GCA_964621385.1 uncultured Desulfohalobiaceae bacterium | reverse complement strand
AATGGGTCTTTTTAAAACCCGGCATGGGTGGGTCCGGTTGGTGTCGGCGGTAACAACCCGGAGCTGTTCGGCTTGCGAAGCCTGGTTGAAGGGGAGGCCATTCAAAAGAATGCCGTCCTCATCGAAGGACAAGCCCTCAACCGGGAACTGAGCCTGGGCCAGGGCCTCGGCCTTTTGATCATCAATCTGCTGGATTTGCCCGGTCAGGCTCTGCGCTTCCTCCTGCAGCGCTTCCAGGCTTTGTTCCGTTTCTCGTCGTTGCTTATTCTGGGCCACCCGCCTGTTGGTTTCCTCAGACTGGCTGATCTGATCGACAAGTGTCTGTTCGTCCTGCTCCTGGATGTCAGCAAGCTCATCTTCGATCTGCTTTTTTTGGCCTTGAAGCTGGATCAAACCACGTTCCGCCTCTTCGAGCTTTTGACGCAGATCCGCGATATACTGATTGCCTTTCTCGATCCGCCCGGCCAGCTGTTGAACTTGATCCCGTTTCCCCTGGATCCCCCGGTTATGCTCCCGGACCTGTTCAAGCTCTTGCACAAGATCCGAAACGCTGACTGCCTGCAGGGTTTCATCATACGGGGGAAGCTGCTCAAGCTGAGCCTGGGTCTTCTTGAGATCCCGGTTGACCTGGGTTCTTTCGTCATACAATGCTTTGCGCTGCTGATCCTGGCCGGAGAAATCCAAGCCCACGAGAGCCTTGAGAGTGTCGCGCTGTTTGCCGGGGTCCAGGTGGATGAACCTCAAAGGATCCAAGGTCAGGCTGCCGGTCAGCTTGTCCAAGACGGCTTGTGGTGATCCAAACTTTGCGCCGTCTTTGTTTGAGACGGTCAGAGATCCGCCCCCGGCCTTGGTGAAAGTCCGGGTCACGGTCAGCTCGTCCAGCTCCACTTGCACCCGGGCCTTGTCCTGGCCTTCGCGTATGGGTTGATCCGGGATCAATCGCTTGCCACCAATGGCATAGGCGATGCTATCCAAGGTTGAAGACTTCCCCTGCCCATTCCGGCCACCAATAACAACAGTGTCGCCGCTGGGAGTCACTTCAATGGCCTGCAGCTTTTTGATATTTTCAGCCTGCAATTTCAAAATTTTCATCAGAACACCCCCACATCCTCACCGGTTAAGATTGTGTAAACATCCCTGGTCAGGGCTACGTCCTGCCTGCAATACTCGCGGATTTCCTCCAGCCGTCCGGCCTGAAAAAAATCAAAGACCTGACCACCGTCAATGCCGTCCGGTTTTCCTTCGAGCCCAAGGAAGCGGGCCAGGGCGTCAAGACTTACCCTGTCCTTGAAATCAGCCGCCCAAAGCTCTAAAGTATCGACTACGCGCTTGTTGTAGCGGCCTCGGGGGATCAGGTTTGCAAGCGGAAACAAGCGATATTTCAAAGCTCTCCTCCAGATCCAGGCCAGGTCAAAAGTCCTGAGATTATGACCTACCCAATCAAGGATCAGGGGGTTTTTGATCTCGGCAAAAAGGCGCTCCTGGAATGCTTCCAATAAATCAGGTTCAGAAAAGATTTCATCCAGCCCCTGTATCAGGCACTCAATCGGGCCATCATCCAGGGCGTAACCAATGGCCAGAACCTGGCCTTTCATGCTGTCCAGGGCCTGCGCCCGGTAGACTTCCTCAACCTTCTCCTGCTGATACGCTTCGATCTTAGCAGGGTCCTTGTAATTCTTGGGGGCCTCGATCTCGGAAGGGTCCGGCCTGGTCGGTCCCGGTAACGTTTCGATGTCGATGAAGAGTTCTGGCATGGCTTTCCTCTCTATCTGTTTGAAATAGCGGTTGATATAAAGCCTTTCAAATTTCGTCTGTGTTGATTCCCCTGGCCTATACCCCTCGAAAGCCTTTGAAAATCGCTTAGAATCGAAATTTGCAGAACGCTTATTTACTGCGTCTGCTCCGTGCGCCTACTTTCTCCAGAAACCGGTCGATTTCGTGGTTAAAGTTCTTTTCGAAGCGGTCTGCAGCTCCCTCGGTGATCGCTCGGGAGACTTGTTCGTGCTTCATGAGCTGAGGTGTTGCCGGCCCTCTTAATTTGTGGATTCTTTCGAGATTGGGATTTCCGCGCCGTCCGTAAACTGACCCGCCGACCTTGCCACGTACCAAGGATTTACGCTGGAATACTCCGGTGTGGCCTGAACGCAATTTTGCAATAAAGCTGTGCGTGATTGCCTTTTTTGACCTCCCGACCAGAACGCTAACTCCTTCTGGGGGGCGCTTGGCTGTTGGTGTGTTTGGTTTCGCTCCATATTTTGTGAGGCTGATACGGTTGCCTCGGACCATAGCGGTTAATGTGTGACTTCCTTGCTCAGCAAGGATGCTGAAAGAGCTTTTGGTGTTTTCACGGATCTTTTTAGGCCCTAATCCGTAGTGCTTCGGAATGTTCTTAGTCGCGTCGGTCATTATCCCTTTTCGGACGCGCTTTAGGGAGTGATCAACGGCTTTTTCCGCTTTTTTCCCAAATCCTTTCAAGAAATTCTGGGCCTTTTCTACGTCTTTGGACTGAACATGTACTTTCATAAAATGTCGCTCCGTATGTCTTTAAAGGTAGGCATTTGAGGAATACCGTCTATCGATAAGCTGCTGTACTCAATGGTGACTTGTTGCCCTTTGGGTTTCGTTGCCCAAAGTCTTTTTCGTTGATCGCTTGACAGACCAGAACACCTGAATTTTTTGCCATTCGGCAGGCGAAGCAGGAGAGAGCCGAACGTATCGCTATTGGCTCCTGTCTTGGAAGGGCAGAATCCTTCAAGAACAGCCTCCAGGTCATACGTGGGCTTGGTTCGAAATAAATTGTTTGATTTGCCTGGCTCGTAGCTCCCGTTGATGCGTCTGGAAATCAAACCTTCAAAGCCATTGTCCAGGAAAGATTGATACAAGTCCTTTACTTCGTGAGCCGAATAAGCCTGGCACGTGGGCACGGTTTTGACATGCTCACTTAATGGGATGCTCTCCACGACCCCCCGCCTCCCGTCGAAAAACAGATCTTGGAATGTGTCAAAGACATGGAATTCAAGCCGCCTGGTCTCACATGTTGTCTTTTTTGTGGCAACCAGACCATTGACCACCTGGAAGGCTTCACCATGGATATACAACTCGCCATCAAGTTTATCTTGGGTCTTGCCCTTGAGTTCGTCTATGATGTGATTGCAAGACTGGATCTCGTTGCCGTTCCGGGTTAGCAGGCAATGCCGGTCAGGATAATAAACTGCACGAACACCGTTCAATTTAGGTTGATATAGAAAGTTTCGATAGAGCCGGGCCGCCTGGTCCAGTTCAATATCCTTGGCCCTCATGACGAAATCTGGGTCTTTTTTTCGGGCAAACTGACTGACAGGCTTATCAAACAGTTTCGATCTTTTTGTATATTTTTCCCAAGACTCCTGGGCCTCATCTTTTGTCCATGGCAAAGCATCAAAGTTTCCGTTTTTGATGTGCTGTAGAATTTCAGCTTGATCCATAGCGAGCCCCCCTAAAATGGCAAATTATCCATTTGGGCGGTTGCGCCCTCTTTTTTCTGCCCCTGCCCCTGGACCTGCCCCTGGGCCTGGTCAAGCTCCTGTTGCAAGGTCTCGATCAGCTCCGAGCACTCCCTTTTCGTCAACTCCTTTGACGTGCTGATCGTCTTTTTCGAGCCAGTGCCGGAAAGCCACGAATTGACGGCATCGATTTTCAGATTTCAGTCATCATTTCCAAGGGTTTGCTTTAACAGTATGTTTAGTTTTTTTTGCTGGGCCGTTGAAGCAAGGTCCTGCCCCTGGGTTGATTCTTGGGCTGCCTGCTGCTCCTGGGGCTTTGCCTGGACTTGCGCCGGGGGAGCCTGCTTCGGCTGCTGCTTAGGTTTGGACTGTTGCTGCGTCTGGGACGTGCCCTGCGCCGGCTTTTGCCCCTGCCTTTTGGGTTGCCCTTGCTGCTGCCTGGCCATCGCGCTTTCACCGTCATCGTCTTCTGGGGCCAGGCCAATGATCGCCGCGAATGAATACCGTCTACCATAGGTGATGGCGCTCCCCAGGGCCTGGGGATCTGTCTTCACTGGCTTAATTGGCAGGTATCCCCGGAACCATTCCCCCGATGTGTGAGAGAGCGTTGTCACTACGATCAGTGAACCATCTTCCCCGGGCGTTGTAGTCTGCACCACGGCCAGACCGTTTCTGGAAAGAGGATCTCGGGCTGCCTCCCAGCAAGCGGCCAAATCTGCATATTTTTTGCCGAGAAATGGATTTTCCGATTGACGCTTGACCGGGGAAAGCTCGGCCTGCAGTTTGACAAGGGCCTTGGTGATTTCGCCGGTGGTTTCTGATTGCTGTTGCATGTCTGGTCCTCTCAATGTTTTGGTCTCGCCGCTTGTGTGATTGTCTTCCCGGTTGCATCCACCCACGTCCACCTGATCGCGCCGGCGTCCTCGATCTCGATCTGCACCCCCGGCTTTGTCCAGACAGGCAGGAATGCAATGCCCCACGGTCCAAACGGGAACCGTAGCCGCCCCCCCGCCCGGAAGAGCTTTGCCCGGGTCCAGCCAGCCGCCTGCAGCTCCATGAGGTGAGCCAGGAGCCAGGGCCGGGCTATGCGCCATGATCTGAGCATGGCCGGGGTGATTTTTTTTTCAAACTTTATGTTTTTTGCAGGGGCACCGGGGGCACCGGGGGCGCTTGCTTTTAACGCGCTGTTTTTATTGTAACTAACATCTTGTTTTTGTGCCCCTGCTGCGTCCCTGCCCCTGGGGGCACCGGGGGCACCTTCAATCAAGTGCCCCTGCTGCCCCTGCTGCGCCCCTACCTCTGGGGGCAGGGGCAGTCCAAGATAAGCATTTGTTTCGTCAGTGTTTTTTTCCTGCTGCCCCTGCTGCCCCTGCTGCCCCTGGGTATTTAATAGTGATTTGATTTTTTCAGACAGGTTAAGCATCGTGGTGGACCTCCATCAGGATCGAATACACTCTCTTTCGTCCAAGACCTGGGAGCGTCCTTTTGACTTGGGGTTTCCCGTCTGTGTCTGGCTGTAACAGCCGGTGTTTCAACAAGGCTCTGATCATTGTATCCCGCGATAGTCCGTTCTGGATTTCCTGAAACCCGGCAGGCAAAATCAAGAACTCTGTGCATGTTTCTCCTTTATTCACAAAGCCTGCTCGGTGCAGGGGCATGGGGGCACCCTCATTGTTTAGGTCCTGAAAACGGCTGCCCCCGTATTCGTCCAAAAAGTGCATGAGCTGCTCAACAGCTGCCTGTTCTTCAGCGTCCTGATCTCCGCCCCTGGATCTCATCCACTCTTCAAAACATTCCTGGGACGCTTCGAGTGCTGCCCCTTCTGTCCACGGGAAAATGTCATATTGGATAGCAAGTTCACCTGCAGCAGCCACAAGACCAAACTTGCCGGCTGCCCTTTTTGTTTGGGGTGCAGAATCAGGAGATGTCAGTCTGTCAACCAGCATTTCCGTTGTTTCTCTGATCTGTTCTGTCAGGTCCTTTCTGTCTGCAACTATCCGCTTCAAAAATTCCCTGAACGGAATTCCATAATGGGCCGCTGCATTGTCCTTGAGCAGCCGGGAGAAACGATCGCCATTGGGTAGGCCATGCAGGTCATTAAAAATACCCATTCCAGCCCCGGCATCAGCTGGGATGTCCAAAACCCTGATTTGCTGCCCGGCCATCGCCTTCTTTTTCCGCCCGTCTTCTCGAATTTTGTCTGAGAGGGTGATTTCGCCCGTAGAAAGGAAGAGCAGCCGCCATTCTTGCGGGTCCCTTTGTGATCCGTCTCGCCGTGCTCGATGCTTTCCCACTCCATTGGCCAGCATGTACGCGGTTGCCCCTGCAACCCTGGGGTCAGACTGCCCGAGCTCATCCAGGAATAGCGTTGTGTCACAATGTTTGGCCGCGATTGACTCCAGGCCATTGTCCGTTGCTCGCCAACTATGGACAAAACCTCTGACTCCACCACCTCCAAGGATGGAGGATGCAACCTTCAGAACCGTCGTTTTACCTATTGAGGATGGACCGTAGAAATGAAAACCACTATTTTCCGCTCCGGCAAGTTCCAGGAGGGCGCCGGCCAGGGCCACAGACGCGGAAAAAATGAGACGGGGGTTGCTGATGCAATACTTTCCAACAGAAGTCTGCCATGACTGCAGGCTCCCTGAACATTTATACTGATTGCCGGCCACCTGCCCCTGAAGAACGGGACGCTCTGCCCCCGAGCTGTGACCAAAAACCGCATCCGGTAAAACGAATAGCTCCCCATGCCAGCCGGTTCTTTTCACGCAACGAGCCCGTGATCCTGGTTTACAAAGGTTCAGATACAGATGCAGGGCATCCCGGGCCGGCTTTCCAGGAGCAAGCCGCAGGCCAAGAGAAAAAAGAATTTTCCTATATTCTTCGCCGCTTCCTGCCAGCATTTCCATGGGCATGGCCCATTCATGCCATTTCTCATCGGAATCTTTCACCTGGAGCAGCCGCCCCCACTCCTGGTTTTCTTCGTCCCGGGTCAGGGCTGTGACTATCAGGGGAGAACAGGTCCAGACGTTTTCAGCGTTGCCCTCTTTATCTTCAACGCGCCGATACACGCCTTTGGGCCTCAGAAAAAAACCTTCGGGAATCCCTTCATGGTGGACATGTGCCTGTTCAATCCTGCTCCTGACAGCCTTCAGCCCCAGCGCCTGGGCCAAGTCATTAAAATCGGTGCCTGATTCACCCTCGGGAAATTCCGGCCAGACGACCTTACCGCCCACGGCTGTAGCGGCCTTTTTGCCGGTGGTGATTCCGGGGTTGCCTTCGGTCTTGTGATCATTGTCTGCTGCAATAATGATTTGTCGGCC
This sequence comes from uncultured Desulfohalobiaceae bacterium, assembly GCA_964621385.1. GTDB lineage: Bacteria > Desulfobacterota > Desulfovibrionia > Desulfovibrionales > Desulfothermaceae > JAABTT01. The sequence goes on along the minus strand of CAZUMF010000123.1, from coordinate 6,121 downwards.
TGGATCTCGCTCCCGAACAGCCCTTGCAACAGCCTCCATGTTGCCGGCGTTGTAAGCTACAAGAACTGAATACTTGCCACTTAGGGCCTCATGGATTGTTGCAGCAGTGGCGTATCCTTCGGCAACAATGACTGGCTTTGTTGCATCACTGCCTTTCAAGGACGAAAACAGGCCACCGACTTTTCCGTTTTTCAAAAATTTCTTAGTCCCTTCGGCATCTATGAACTGCAAGCTGTGGATTGCCCCCTGCATATCCATGACAGGGATCAACAGATTGCCGTGACGGTCAACTCTTGCGCCGTTTGGGCTGATCTGTTTCCTGGCCAGGTAGGGGTGTTCCCCGGGAGCCGGATCAGAATCTTCCCAAATGGACAGGGCCTTCTCAGCGGCCTCCCGGTGCACACGCTCACGCTCGGCCTCGGCCTGTGCCTTTGCCTGGTCGATCCGTTCCCGATCGGCCTGGGTCAACTCTCCGCCGTTTTTTGAATGCCACGTTTGCTGAACTCCGGTTCGAAAGCAGCCAAAAAAGCCGGCAAAGAAACCGTCCCCATGGTCGAAAAGCGCACAATATCCCGCCTGGTCTCGGGCTTTATCGGAAGTTTCAAAACGGTGTATCGATCCATCCGGGGTGATCTGGTCAGGAGCATAGCCAAGAACATTCATGATCGACGTTCGAAAATCCTGGATTGGAATCATAGGCCACCCCCTTCTGATAGGAGATCCAGGGCGTCAATGATTAGAGACAAGCGCCTCGACCAAGGCCAGCCCGCAAAGGCAATCAAAGCAATCAGGATGCTTGATATGGATCGTGCAGTGGATGGATTTAGGAAGTGAAAAAGCTTGACTTTTTTTTCGATGTGCGTCATTATTGATTCACCTTTTGGCCTTCCTTTCTCAGCCCCGGTCTCGCTCCCGGGGCTTTTTTTTGTAGCAAGTCAGCCCCTGATCGTGGACCTGCTCTCAAACCATTGCGCCAAGTCCTCCAAATGGTAAAATATCCGCCCGCCCATACGGATATAAGCCGGTCCGCCGCCCCGAGAACGGAGCGTAGCCAAGTATGAAGCCTGCAGCCGGAGGATATGGGCCGCGTCTTGCGGTGGCACGAGTCCGTCAGGATAGCTGTCCCGGTATGCCTGAATAATCGCCTGGGCTATGGTCTTATCCATGGTCCACCCCCTGCCTGATCAAGGCCACAAGTAGGCCATGGAGCTGGTCGGGCCGGATCGTGTACTTTTTGCCGGCATGTCGAAAGTTGATCATGGTTAATTCTCCTTTGTTTAAGTTTTTTTGATAGCGTTTTTGTTAGTAGTAAATATGTTAGTAGACATTTGTCAAGTTTTTTTTGTAACAAATTTGCTATCAAACAAAGGGGAACAACCTATGAAAAGCAATGTGCCTGATTTTATGACAAAAAAGGGCATCACCTTAAGAGTGCTTGAAGAAAAATCAGGTGTCGCGCATACGACAATTTTGAGATCCAGGGATGACGAAAAAATTAGGAGCTGTTCTTTAGGCACGTTGGAAAAAATCGCCGCCGCCCTGGGGGTCCGGGTCCGGGATCTGTTTGACGAAGACGATCCGGGCACGGATTAAGCCTCTACCGAGTCAATTGTTTTGACCGGCTGACCTTCAATAAAACGATCCAAAGCCGGCTGATCGTAGTAAACTCTCGCGTAAATCCGCTTGTAGCTTGGGCCTCGACCCAAATGGCGCCACGTGTTCAAGGTTCCGGGTGTGACCTTTATCCCGCGCTGTCTCAGATATGCCGCTGCCTCAGGTGTGCTGTAATGTTGTTGCATAGTCCCTCCGATTTGAATAAAAAAATCCCAGCTAAGCTACAAAAACAAGCTTAACGGGGATTTTGCTGGGCACAATGAAAGTTCAGGGCTAAATTATGGCCGAACTTTCACCTTTTTATATTTCCACAAAATATTAAATATTTATATAAAAAACCTCTAATTTTTTTTCTTTCGGCATTTTATAACTCGGTTTTCATCGACAGCAAAACCTGTAATTGTCTCGATAGTGTCAGTCACCCTCCTGTGCAGCGGTCTTTCAAAAAACACATCCATGCATCTTCCTATTTCTCTCGAAAGAACAGGTATTTGCCTTTCTTCCCCCCTGACTCCACGCGCCGGAATTAACTCTTCTCTTGCTTCGATATTCATGGAAACTTTTTCCAGAAGCTCAATCATACTCGGGACAAGATTCCAAAAGTATTCCAAGCCTTTCCCTTTGTATTCATGTTCGCTGTTTGAAAAAAAACTGGTAAAAACATTTAAATTCAGACTATTGTATGGATGAAGAGACGAATTAATAATCTTTTTTCCCGCCGAGCCCATTTTCTGGATGTCTGTATAGAAGCCGAAAAATGACTCTAGGTTGTTTGCAGCTATCTGAGCTTTTTCCTTTATTTCCGACAATTTCTTCAGAGATAAGCTTTCTCCAAAATGCGGTTGAAGGTCAGCCGTAGCAGCCAGCAGGAAAGCCACCAAAGGGCTACAAAGGCTTTCAAAATCTTTGTTCTCCTTGCAAGCCACCCACCAATGTTCTTTAATATTTTCCAATTGTTCTGCAGCCTTGCAGTGCTTTTGTAAGTCCCTCCAAACAGGCTCCATTCGGCTATCGTTTGTAAGCAAATTTGCTCGATCCCAGCACATATTCCACTCTGAAAACACGGCATTAGCAATAAGAGGCTGAGCTTCGAAAATCTTGTAAAAATAATTAATCGGTCCTGGAACCCAATCAGGTTTTTTTTCCATGCCCCCCCCCTGGCTGCCCCTTTGAAAAATTCCTGGCCAAGCCCGGTGGGGAGCCGGGCCTTTCGGCGGCCAACCTAGGCCAGGAAAATATCAGTCGCGGTCTGCTATATTGACAACCTTCTTGTTTGCCTGGTTCTCTGTTTCATCTTCTGCCTGGTATTGCCCCTTGAGGATCTCCCCAGCTCGGGAGCTTGCCTTTTTCATGGTGTCCGGCAAGAATTGAGCGTATCGCATAGTCATGCCGGGGCTTTTATGCGTTAGCAGCTCACCGATCAAATCCAGGGAAAATTCACCACTATTGGCCAAACTTACAGCATAGTGATGTCGGAGCCCATGAAACATCCTAAATTTTTCCGGGAGCCCTGCTTTCTGTTTAATTTTCAGGGCTGCATTGCAATGCTTCCGAAGTCCACCCTTTATGCCGGGGAACACATAAGCAGATTCGGGGAAACGCTCATCTCGCCATTCGAGTTGATCAACCAGTATTTCCTTGGCCACACTATTCATAGGGATGGACGCAGTTTTTCCGCCCTTTGGTCCCTCCCTGTCTGGTCCGCGCAAATAAATAAGTTCTTGGGCAAAGTCCAGGTCAGATTGACTATTCGCTTTGTCATCTTGCAAGGCAAAAATTTCCCCGCGCCGCATGCCGGTGTACATGGCCAGTTGGAGCATACGCACCACATCCCTTGACGGCCAAAAATCAAACACATGCATCAACCGCTTGATTTCTTCAGGGGTCAGGTATTCTGTCACTACATTGTTTTTGGTAGGGAGTTCGATCTTGAAGTGGAGGGGCTTGCACATTTGATGCTTCACCCCGAAGTTGATCACCCTCCGCAGGATCTCCAGGGCTGCCCACTTGCTTGTTGTGGACATGCCGGCCATGTTCTTGGTGATCCTGGCCAAGTCAAGCTGTGATAGCTGAGAGACTGATTTTTTCCCGACAACAGGAGCTACGTGTTTTTGAAATCTCCATTGATCGATCTTGGCGCTTTTGCCCTTCATTGCCGGGCCTTTCACCTCAATATAAGCATCGGCAATTTCATTCAGGGTCTTGTTGATTTGCCGCTGCTCACGGCGGATCTCTCGCTGTGTTTTGACCTCTTTCCCATGTCTCGCGTTCTTGATCCGCTCTCCCCGGATTTCGGCGGCCAACTGTGGTGTATAGCCTTCAGATTTCAAACCGACCTTTTCCCAGACTTTTTTCCCATCGATCTTGTACGTGATATGATAAGATAGATCAGGTTTATGGTTGTATGCCTGTTCGACCTGATAGACATACACACCCGGCCATCGATTCGGATCTGCTCTTTTCCTGCCTGCTGGGTTCGCCATATTACACAACCCACCTTACAAAAAGGGTTTTAACCCACCCGCCCCCTTACTCGATCTGTGCTACCCTATTGCTACCCAAAAACGAAAAAAACGTCAAATTTCGTTTAAAAAAATTGAAGACTGTAAACAATTTTTTAGGCAAAAAAACAAGCAATTCCTGCATATTATTTAAAAAGATTGAACTGCATAAAAACAGCTTAAAAAAGCATGTATCCGGGTTCGAATCCCACCCTCTCCGCCATTTTTTTACAAAGAATTTAAAGGGTTAAAGAAGCATACCCCAAAGCTTACTCCCCTATTGTTACCTTACAACCTTCAACCTATTATATGTCAAACTGTCTGCCATTTCTCCCAGGTAAAGCCCACCACATTCCGCTCAACGCTGGAAAACTCCACCCCGATCAGGTACACCTCCTGTCCAGTGAACTTCTCTGCATACCCTCTGCTTTTGATCTGATCCAAAGCCTTGCCGGAATCTGAAAGCTCCACCACTTTAAACTCAATGATATAGACACGGCCTTCAAAGCGTACCGTCAAATCAATGCACCCTTTATTGGTCGGCTCTTCCGGATGGACATCCAGGCCCAGGGCTGCAAAATAGCAGTACACAATGGAGGCATAGTAACCCTCATACCCGGCCAGTTGATTTTTGCGATACCAGTCATTGGGAATGGAGGCAAAAAAGGCCTGGAAGATCTCTTTAAGCCGGTCCAAATCGTTAGCCAGAAGTGCATCCAATAGATGGGACTGGTTTTTGGTCTTGGCCAGACGGTCCTTGGCCAGGGTATTTAAAATGGAATTGGTCAGGCTGGATTTGACCTCCATGTTCGGATAGGTCATGGTATAGCGACGAAAAGAGCCTATTTGCTCAAACTTGGCAATGGTCAAATAGCCGGTTTGAAACAACAAGGTCTCGGCAGTAATGTACTCCACATCAAAGCTGCCCACGATCTCTTCCCCGGCCGAGAGATTCTCAACCTCCGGGATGCTGTATTGCCCGCCCGTGAGCAGCCTGATCAAAAAGCTGGGCGTCCCGGTCTCGAACCAGTAGTTGGAAAACTCTTTTGTTTTCAAATAAAGCAAAATATCAAAAGGGTTGTAGACCTCATCCCCCAGCCAATTGTACCCATTGTACCACAGCTTGACCTGTCCAGTATCGACCTCTTGAAGGCGATCGGCAAAAACTGGTTCCAGTTCATCTTGGGTATAGCCACAAAGGGCTGAATAATTTTTATTCAAGGTGATATCCTCAAGATTATTCAGTCCGCTGAACTGAGAGACCTTGCTGAACTTGGACACCCCGGTGATGAACACAAATTCAATGTACGGATCACTGTCCTTGATCACTGAGTAGTAGTTCTTGAGTTCTTCGCGCACAGCCACAGCAGTATCTCTGTCCTCTATATTGTCCAGGATAGGCTTATCGTACTCGTCTACAAGAATAACCACTTTGCGGGCGTATTGCTCGTACAATCTGTAAATAAGTTCAGCAAAACGTCCTTTCAAACTTTTCTTGACATATTTCAAATCATATTCCTGGCTGTGATCGTAAAGAATCTCATCAAATGTGGTTTGAAGTTCCTGAATATCCCGAGTCACACCAGAGCCAAAACTTATATGTACCACCGGATGAACTGTTTCCCAGTCCCAGCGTTCATAAAGATCCAACCCTTGGAACAGCTCCCGTTTTCCTTGATAGGCAGCCTTGATTGTGCATTCATCTCCCTTAAATATCGGTTGACCTCAAGATCTGATAGTCTTTCACGGATACTTTCTTAACCATCTGCTTTCTTTTATTTTCAAAGTATCTGCGGAAGACTACCGACACTTGCCGCGGCGGCTTGCCTCGGTGGCTTGTCTCTTCGACCTATCGCGGCGACTTGTCGCGGCAAAGCTTGAAAAGCGACGCCGGACCTGTCACGGCATAGTCCTATAGGACGACGCCGGAAGCCTCCTTGCGAAGCCGGGTCCGTCCTCTGTCTTCCCTCTGCTCTCTGCTCTCTGCCCTCTTACCGCCCCCTGTC